>CALZUQ010000043.1 GCA_945829425.1 uncultured bacterium
ACGTCAACCCTTAATTACCGAATTATTGACGGTGGGAATTAATAGAACCCACCTTTAACTATTCAAAATATGTCGCAAAAATACTGCATATTTTTCAAACGTGCAAGTTCATAATGGTTCATAACAAAAAAACAGCATCACAGTACCTAACGACAACCGAAACGAGGTATTTTTGTACACCTACTTCAGGGTTTACTGTAAATAACACACATCAACAGTTAAAAACGTGAGAACATTTGCATAATAACGGAATAATGAGTATTTTTGCAGGCAAAAAAGATTTCCGTTCATGAAAAGAAATACCTTATTATATCTGTTCGCAATCCTCACACTAAGTGCTTTCGCTCAGGAAAGCACAACATTTACGATAGACAAGACGGGGAAACAGGACGACATGGTGGTCACAAACACCATGGAGGCTGACTTCAGAAGCGGATGCCGTGACAGCCTTCTTCTCCCTGCTCTCGACGACAAGGGGCGCGTCATGTCGGGCATGTGCTGCCCGTATTCCTTCGGTGGAAGCTGGGGAGGATGGCGGCTCCATAAGGGTGTAAATGTCAGCCTTGGAGCAGCAGCGTTTTTCTTTTCCGGTAAGGGTGCTTCAGGAGGTGCGGGCTTTTCACAGAACCTATCCTTACAGTATGCCGTGCCGCTTACTCCACGCCTCTCCTTTGCCTTGGGAGGCTATCTGAACAATATCTGCTGGCGTAGCACGACATTCCGCGATGCAGGACTTACAGCAGTTCTGGCATACCGTTTCAACGAGCGCTGGGAGGGGTATCTCTACGGTCAGAAGAGCATGGCGAGGAACACTCCTGTACCGTTTCTTTTCCAGGACCTCAACGATATGTGCGACCGCATAGGAGCCGCCGTGAGGTATAACTTCTCGCCGTCATTCAGCATTCAGATGTCTGTGGAAAGCAGGGCATACGAACGTGGAGGACGGTGGTGGTGAGGATATGCCGACGGCAGAAAATGTAACTATAGAATGGAGGAATATGGCTTATGTTACATTTCATATAGTATTTGATACAAAAACGACGTGTCATTTCGTATATGTTGGTTAACTTTGCAGTGAATTATCACAATTACTAACCTTTTTTTGACGGTGGTAACAAACATAACCCACCTACAACATTTATGAAAAGACTACTTCTTACCATGCTTGCCGCCGGAGTGATGGCATCTGGCGTTTCGGCGCAGAAAGCAACATTCAAGTACTTCAGCTACGAAGGCAACGACACACGCTTTGAAAAATCTTATGACAAGACCAGCGAGTATCTCAACCCCGTCATGGCAGGCTTCTACCCTGACCCTTCCGTATGCAGGAAAGGTGACACGTACTATCTCGTGACATCGTCGTTCAGCTTCTTCCCGGGCGTGCCTATCTTTGAGAGTAAGGACCTCGTAAACTGGAAGCAGGTAGGACATGTACTCGACCGTGAGAGCCAGCTGCCTCTCGGCAACCAGCGCGTCTCGGCAGGCATCTTCGCACCGGCAATCTCATACAACGAGAAGAACAAGACGTTCTATATGATTACCACAAACGTCGGGAAAGGCAATTTCTACGTCAAGACACAAGACCCTGCCAAAGGCTGGAGCGACCCTGTCTATCTTAAAGAGGTGGGAGGCATAGACCCTTCTTTCTTTTTCGACAAGAACGGCAAGGCGTATATCGTGAACAACGACGCTCCTTCAGGCAAGGCGAACTACGACGGCGAGCGTTCGATATGGCTTCATGAGTTCGACGTGAAGAACGACTGCGTCGTGGGCGAGGCGGTAGAAATTGTCAGAGGAGGAACACATGTGGTGAAGAACCCGATATGGATTGAGGGGCCGCACCTCTTCAAGGTTGGCAAATACTACTACCTCATGTGTGCAGAAGGCGGCACGTGCGACTTCCACAGCGAGGTGATACTGCGTGCGAAAGACCCTCGCGGACCTTGGGAGGAGTTTACAGAGGGCAACCCTATCCTCACCCAGCGCACAGGACTCTCTCCAGAACGTCCTGACATCGTGACCAGTGCAGGACACGCAGACATTGTGCAGACACCTTCCGGCGACTGGTGGGCGGTATTCCTCGCATGCCGTCCCTATCAGGATGACTTCTACAATACGGGGCGTGACACTTACCTGCTCCCTGTGACATGGAAGGACGAATGGCCTACGATACTTGAGAAAGGCCTCGCCGTGCCTACGGTGAACAAAAAGGCGGGATTGAAGAACGAGGAGGGGCTGTGCAACACCGGCAACTTCAGATATACCGACCGTTTTGACAGCGACAAGCTCGACATGCGCTGGATGTATCTGCGCAACCAGGACTTCTCGGCATACTCGCTCGGCAAAGACGGACTTACGATAACAGCTTCCGAGGCAAACATTCATGAGGTGAAACCGCTGACGGCGGTATTCCGCAGACAGCAGCACAATACCTTCACGGCAGAGACAGAACTCACGTTCAACCCTGCCAACGACAAGGAAATGGCGGGTTTCGCATTGCTGCAGAACGAGAACTACAACTTCACTTTCGGAAAGACGAAGGTAGGGGGAAAGACAGCTGTCGTGCTGACAAGGGCAGAAGGGACAAACATCGTAATTGGCAGCCGCATCCTGAGCAGTGACGAAGCGCAGAAACCGATACGTCTGAAGATACACGGTGACGGAAGGTATTACGACTTCTCTTACTCCACAGACGGAAAGACATGGCACACCATAGCACAGGGCGTGGACGCCGTAAACCTCAGCACACACCAGTCAGGAGGCTTCATAGGTGCCTGCATAGGACTCTATGCCACTAAGAACAAGTAAACATGACGCAAGGCTCCACTCAAGGAGCCTGCAAGAAATAAACATGACGCAAGGCTGACACTGAGGGTCAGCATAAAAGGAAAACACCCGGAGAGGACAGACACATGAATATCCCTCCGGGTGTTTTTTTGTGGTTCTAATGTAGGTGGGCCCTAATAATCACTTCACCTCTTGCCTGTCAGCATAACCCACATAATGACAGGTACTCCGATAAACGGAGTAACAGCAGCAAGAGGAAGGACACTCGAAGTCAGTGAAGTGCAGATGACATTACACAGAAGAGCCACGCCGCCACCGAAGACAATGGTATAGGGCATCAGCGTACGCATATCGTCGGTGCGGAAGACAAAACGAACGATGTGAGGCACGGCAAGGCCAAGGAACGACACAGGGCCACAGAACGCCGTAATAACGGCACAGAGCACCCCTGTGGTGAGGAGAAGGATATTCCGTGAGCGTCCGACGGAAATGCCTAATGACTCGGCGTAACCTGTGCCTAACTGCAGAACGTTGAGAGCCTTCACCAACGGCAGACACGCCAGGAGCGACGCTGTCACAACGGCGGAAAACCATGGGAGCATCGTCAGCGACACAAGAGAGAAGTCGCCCATGCCCCACAGGACATACTGCTGGACACCTGTAGCAGAGGCGTTGAAGGTAAGCAGGGTGATAATGGAAGAGATGATATAGCTGAGCATGATGCCCGTGACGAGGAGCACAAGGGAGCTGCGCACCATGGTGGAGAGAAGGAGAAGAAAGGACGTGACGAGCAGCGCACCGACCAATCCGGCGAAAATGACAAGGACATAACCCCAAAGACCTGTCGTGACAGACATCAGCATGCCGTTGGTGGCAAGCATGACAATAGCGACGCCGAGGCTCGCTCCGTTAGTGATGCCAAGCACGGAAGGACCTGCCAGAGGGTTATGGAACAACGTCTGGAGAATGAGGCCTGCCAGTGCAAGACCTGAGCCGGCAAGGAGCGCCGTGACTGCCTGCGGCAGACGGTTCTGCATGACGACATACGTCACAGCATCGTCGGAAGGCCGGGAGGTAAAGACGGAGAGTATGTCCCGGAACGGAATGTCTACAGGTCCCAGGAATATATTCATCAGAAAGAGCGACAGCAGCAGAACTGTCACTACAGATATATTTCTCACTGTTCTTCTCACGCTGTTTTCAGTTGTTTTTCTTCTCACACTTTTGTTCTTCCTTAAGGTGAGTTCTATTAATTCGCTTTTTCAGTTTTCTTCTCACACTTGAAGTATCTGTTTTCTCCCGGCAGATTCAGATCGGGGTGGAATATGCGTATCATATCCGCAAGGAGGAGGTCAGGGTGGAACGGTGTCTCCTCATAGAATCGCGTTTCCTTTGTCAGGCATGTCCAGATGTTTCCTTTCCGGTAAGCCTCAATATGGCAGTAAAGCTTGTTTTCGGAAGCAAGTATAGCCTTTGTGACAGGCCTCTCATCTTTAACAAGCCATACATCGCAGTCGCGAGCCTTCAGGAACACCTCCTCCGTAGGCAGCGGAATACTTCCGTAGTATCCGGAACGTCCTATGAAAGGCGTTGTTGCTCCGGCGTCGGCATACATACGCCCTACCGTGCTTTCTGAGCTCGGCTGGTACCATGTCTGCCCGTACGCCCTGTCGCTGAGGACACTCGGCGTCGTCTTCGCAGCATGTGCCAACGCCTTCAGACGTGAATACTCCGCCACAGTAGCCTTGAAAGCCTTCTCAGCCTTCTCCTCCACTCCGAAGAGCATGCCGTAGAGCTTTACCCATTCCGCCCTGCCGAGGGGCGACGACTCCATATAGTCGGCACACAGAATGACCGGTACCTCCAGCGACTCCAGCTTCCCCATGTCCATCTTCTCGTAGGGCGAGAGAAACAAAGCGTCAGGATGAACCGAGGCAACCTTCTCTACAACGGGCGACATGGAGGGCCCGCAGTCGGTAATACTGCCGTTGTCGATAGCCTCAAGGACTTCGGGTACGCTGATATACTCTCTGTCGCATACCGCCTTAACAGCGTCGAGACACCCCCACTCCGCAAGAAGGCTGCAATGGACGGTGGACGCTACGAGGGCACGCGACAGGGGGACACGAACCTTGACACCGTCAGCCGGAAGGTCATGGCGTGAGAGGTCCTTGGCAAGCACCAGCCGCTGAAGCAGACGCGTCGTGTCCCATGGGTTGATGATGTCTATGACAGAATATCCATCGTGGACGTCCATGCGCAGGAGTTCAGAATACTCCATTTTCTCTCCCTCACTCATCTCATGGTGCTGAGAGCAAGAGAGGACAAAGATAGTGAGCAGGAAGGGGAGCAACACTCCCAGTTTTTTTGTATTCATTAGAAGCTGTACCAAATGTGTATATCGGATAGTGTTATCATTCCTCAATATTGTCTAAGGCTGTCTGAGCCGCCTTCTTCCACACGGCAAGGGTGGCAAGCGGAGAGAAGAGAGCCATGGAGCGTGTACGTCGGTATGCCGTAGGTCGGCGCATGTCGGCTATCTGGGCATACAGCCACATATACGCCTTGCTGTGAACTTTGTAACGATACGGCAGTTCGTCAGGCTCGAAATTGAAAAGCTGCAAAAGGAGCGATGAGAGAAGCGATACCATGCCCGAAATGCGAAGACGGTGTATCCACGCCTCAAACTTCACAAAGTCTACGAGGTGGCCCTTCTGCCTGAGGTAAAGCCCCATGGATATTATGCCGTGGACGGACGGTGTGCCACGCTCGATGAGTGAGATGTTGTAGATTATGATATTCAGGAAATCCAGCGTCTCTAACGATGTGTCTATGGCGTGACGCTCTTCCTCGACGACTTTCCTACGCCAACGCTCCTGATGTTGGCTTTCGAAAGAATACACCTCTGCCGCCGAATACTCACCGACGTTGTCTATGTGTTTTCGCAATGTGTCGAGCTTATGCTGTTTGTATGGCGACAAGGCTACAAGTGTATTCTCCTCGCCGAAAAACTCGTTACGAAGTTGTGAGAAGAGGTTTGTAAAGATTATTTCTGTTGTCTGCTTCATATCCGTAAAGAAAACTGATTTTCTGTTGTCTGCTTCATGTCTGTATTGTCCGCTTCATGTCTGTGACGAAAGCGTATATTTTCACTCACCCATTCCATCACTTTTCAGAGCTTCCTGCCGCCTTTTGCCTTTTCCGAAAACGATGTATAGGGTAGCTATGACACCTACGGCAAAAGGATAGAACAGACAAGGAATTATTTCTATTGGCGAAATCATAGCAAGGCCACCAGCCATGAGCAGCTGTGCGCCATAAGGTATGATGCCTTGCGCAAAGCATGAGAAGGTGTCAAGTATCGATGCCGCACGCCGTGGGTCGACGGCAAAGCGTTCTGATATCTCACGCGCTATAGGTCCTACGGTGATGATGGCGACGGTATTGTTTGCCGTACAGAAATCGACCAACGTCACGAGAAGCGCGATAGCACCTTCCGCTCCTTTACGGCTTTTTACATGACGTGTTATGACATGTATTAGCCTGTCTATCCCTCCGTTGACACGCACAACCTCAAGCATTCCTCCAGCAAGCATTGTCACGAGGATAAGCTCCGAGACGTTCATCATGCCCTTGCTCAACGACTGCATCCATCCGAAGATGTCGTATATGCCGTAGTACACGCCTATCACGCCGGTGAGCACAATGCCTATGGTAAGCACAAGCATGACATTAACCCCGAAGGCGGCAAGCAGTATTATGGCAAGATATGGCATAACCTTCAGATAGTCCGTCTCTCCCACCTCAGGGGTATGTGCCGCCTCGCTGCCTATGAAAAGATACAGCAAGAATATTATTACCGCTGCCGGAGTGACAAGGGCAAGGTTGGCACGGAACTTGTCGCTCATGCGGCATCCCTGTGTCTGCGTAGCCACAACGGTGGTGTCAGAGATAAACGAGAGGTTGTCGCCGAAGAATGCTCCACCCACGACGGCTCCTGTCATCATAGCAACACCGACACCCGTCTCTTCCGCCAACCCAGTGGCAATGGGTACGAGGGCTACGACAGTTCCAACACTCGTGCCTACGGAGAGTGATATGAAACATGCTGCAAGGAATATGCCGGCAAGCAGCATCTTCGAGGGCAACAGCGAGAGGGCTAATGATACGGTATTGTCTATACTGCCCATATCATTGGCTGAAGAGGCGAAAGAGCCGGCAAGAATGAATATCCATACCATCAGCATCATATTCTCTGAACTGGCTCCACGGGAGAAGACCTTTATCCTTTGAGCTATAGGGTAATGGCGCAACGTAGCTATCGCCACGACAGAGGATATGAGGAATGCGACAGCGATAGGCACCTTATAGAAATCGCCTGATACTATGGAGACTGCAAGATACAGTATTATGAATGTCAGCAGAGGTAATAATGCCATAATAATTCTTTTTACGCAGAAAAAGGAGCAGAAAATCTTATTCTTCCTGAAAAAGGCAAAGATCAGTGTGTCTGAGACTTCTGTTTCTGACGAGCTTGTCAGGGAAATTGTGTGTCTGAGACTTCAGTTTCTGACGAGCTTGTCAGGGAAATTGTGTGTCAAGACGAGTTTGTCAGAGAGTTCTTTTTTCAGAAAGAACAGGAAGGAGGCTTTTTGAAATCACCTCCTTCCTGTTTCCTGATTGTTCTGTAATAATGGTCGGGAAGAATGCCTCTCCCCCACCTCATTTATCCGTACCGTCGTGTGTCGCGACGGAGAGGTACATGATTTATAGTGTCACGCCATTCTTGAAGATAGAGATCTCACGGTATCCGTTTATCTCGTTGCGTGCCGGTTCGCCACTGGCAACGGCGAGCACTTTCTCTATGAAGGCGTTACGCACGGTAAGCATGTCCTTGCCTTCAACGAGCTGACCTGCGTTGAAGTCTATCCAGTTCGCCTTCCTTTCAGCCAGGACAGGGTTGGTAGCGACCTTCATCGTAGGCACGAAAGTTCCGAAAGGCGTGCCACGGCCTGTTGTGAACAATACGATATGGCATCCGGCAGAAGCAAGAGCCGTGGAAGCCACGAGGTCATTGCCAGGAGCAGAAAGGAGGTTAAGACCGTTTGTCTCAAGACGGTCGCCATAGCTCAGCACACCGCTTACTGGGGCACGTCCGCATTTCTGAGTGCATCCCAAGGCTTTGTCTTCGAGTGTTGAAATGCCGCCTTTCTTGTTTCCTGGAGAAGGGTTCTCGCCTACCGGCTCGCCGTGAGAGAGGAAATACTCCTTGAAGTCGTTGACAAGGTTTACCGTCTTCTCGAAGAGCTCTGGTGTCTCACAACGGTTCATGAGTATTGTCTCTGCGCCGAACATCTCTGGCACCTCGGTAAGTATCGATGTGCCGCCCTGTGCCACGAGCCAGTCAGAGAACTCACCGACGAGAGGGTTGGCTGTGATGCCCGAGAAACCGTCAGAGCCGCCGCACTTCAGACCTACACGCAGCTTGCTGACAGGCACCTCAGTGCGCTTGTCTTCCCTTGCCTTGGCATACAGTTCACGGAGTACCTCCATGCCTGCCTCTACCTCGTCGCCGTCAACGTCCTGTGTGATGAGGAGGCGTATGCGGTCATGGTCATAGTCGCCGAGCATCTCCATAAAGTCTTTTGGCTGGTTGTTCTCACAGCCAAGGGAGAGGACAAGGACAGCACCGGCATTAGGATGGAGCACGAGATCACGGAGTACCTTGCGCGTATTCTCATGGTCTTCTGAAAGTTGAGAGCAACCGTAGTTGTGGTGCCATGCGTGGACAGCGTCGATGCCTTCGAGGCATGTCTCTTCTTCCAGACGCTTCGCCAGACGTTCCGCTATGCCGTTGACACATCCTACTGTAGGTACGATCCACACCTCGTTACGCACACCAACGTCGCCGTTCTTGCGTATATAGCCCCTGAAGGTACGGTTTTCCATTGGTATGGTAAGTTTCTCATCTACAGGAGAATACGTATACTCTAACTTACCTGAGAGATTGGTCTTGAGGTTCTCTTCGTTAACCCACTCGCCCGCCTTCAGGTTCTTGAGTGCATGACCTATAGGATAACCGTATTTTATGACGTTCTCGCCTTCCGCTATGTCGTTTATAGCGACCTTATGTCCTGCCGGAGTGTCTTGTAACAGAGTGATAGACTTGCCGTCAAGTTCTATTACCGTACCGGCAGCAAGAGGCTGAAGGCAAACGAAAACAGAATCTGCGGGATTAATCTTGAGAAAAGATGTTTGGTTCATAATGCTTAGATTTTTAGTTTTAATATGTTGGAATCAGTTTATGTCAATACTGCGGGAAAATCTATTCTTTCGGATATATATATGTCTGTGAAAGTTTAATATAAATATGTATGTTTATAGAATAAGGTGTATATAAAGTACAACTCAAAAAGCTGTAGCATGGAGAAAGTTTTTTTACACCTGTGTGCGCTGATAGAAATCCACGTTTTCACGAGTAAGGAGTTCTATAGGCATATAGTTTACAGGGTTCACCTCTTTCTTCAGCACCAAAGCCCGGAAGAGGGCGTCGACACAGTTGAAACCCTGCATATATCCATGCTGTGCGATAAGGAACGATATGCTGCCCTGGCGGAGGCATTCCGCATTTTTCGCCACCATGTCATATCCCATGATCTGGACGTTGCGCCTGTTGTGCTTCAGCAGGTACTCACCCACGATATGCGCTTTTGACGTGAAAGTGATGCAATGGTGTATCTTAGGATGCGCATCGAAGAAATTGCGGAGGATATCGATATAGCTCTCACGAACGTTCTCCAAGGCGAGGTCTACCTCTACGATGTCAACATCAGGAAAATGGTCGTGCATATAATGGCGGAAGCCCACCTCTCTGTTGTCCTGCTGCTTCGAAGCCACACGCCCGTTTATCGTCTGCTTCATAAGCATGATCTCCTTCTCGTTGCACGCCACGAGCATAAGCATCCTCGCAGCGAAATAGCCCGACTGGAAAGAGTCCTGACCATAGAAGGCGAGAGGCTTGAGATCAGGCATGTAGGAGTCAAGGAGAATGAAAGGTATGTTGAGGTCGTGAAGCTCGTCGGTGAAGAGCCTTGTAAGCTCAAGGGTAGAAGGCACAAGGATAACACCGTCAGGCTTCTCTTCCAGACATTGCTGGCATGTCTCTGAAAAGGAAGACTTCGAAAACCTGTCGAAATACAATATGCGCATGGTGAGGCGAAAGTCACGGCGTTGATCAATGGCTTTAAGCGCCCCCTCCTCCACTTCCTCCCAGTATGCCTCTGACTCATGCTCGGGCATAATGACGTAAAGGACGCACGCACGGTTCATGGCGAGAGCTGAGGCGTAGACATTAGGTTGGTAGTTCATCTCGGAAAGCACCTTGTTGACTTTGACAAGGGCTTTTTCTGAGACGTTGGGCCTATTGTGGAGCACACGGTCAACAGTACCTACCGAAACGCCCGCCTTTTCCGCAATATCCTTGATAGTTATTTTTCGGTTCATCATAGAATAAGAATTGCATTTTCAGTGCAAAAATAATAATAAAAGTTGGAATGTAGGTATTATACAGGTGTAAAAATATTAAAAAAAGTGATTTTTTCGTATTTTTGTTTCTTTGTTTACGAAATAATATGTAATTTTGAACCACCAAAGATAAAACAAACTTTGAAATCTTATTTTTAACTTTTTATACTTAAATCAATAACTATGGCAAAAGTAGTAACACTTGGCGAAATCATGCTTCGCCTCTCTCCTAACGGTCAGGACCGTTTCATCCAGACAGACATTTTCCGTATTATCCCTGGCGGTGGCGAAGCAAACGTGGCCATCAGCTGTGCAAACTATGGACATGACGCATATCTCGTAACGAAGCTGCCGGCTCACGAGATAGGACAAATAGCTGTCAACTCTCTCCGCCGTTACGGTGTAAACACTAACTTCATAGCACGTGGTGGCGACCGCGTAGGTCTCTATTACTGCGAGACAGGTGCTTCTATGCGCCCTTCAAAGGTCATCTATGACCGCGCTCACTCTGCCATCGCAGAAGCTAACCCTGAGGATTTCGACTTCGACGCTATCATGGAAGGTGCCGACTGGTTCCACTGGTCAGGTATCACACCAGCAATCTCTGACAAGGCTGCCGAGCTGACACGTCTCGCATGTGAGGCAGCAAAGCGCCATAACGTAACTGTTTCCGTTGACCTCAACTTCCGCAAGAAGCTCTGGACATCAGAGAAGGCTATCTCTATCATGCGTCCGCTCATGCAGTATGTTGACGTATGTATAGGCAACGAAGAAGACGCTGAGCTTTGCCTCGGATTCAAACCAGACGCCGACGTTGAGGGAGGCGAGACAAACGCAGCAGGATATGAGGGCATATTCAAGCAGATGAAGGAAGAATTCGGATTCAAGTATGTCGTTTCTACACTACGTGAGTCATTCTCTGCTACATTCAACGGTTGGAAGGCTCTCATTTACGACGGCAAAGAGTTTTATCAGTCAAAGCGTTATGAGATAAACCCAATCATCGACCGCGTAGGTGGAGGAGACTCTTTCTCTGGTGGACTTATACATGGACTCCTCACAAAGGAAACTCAGGGCGAGGCTCTTGAGTTCGCAGTTGCGGCTTCGGCTCTCAAGCATACTATCAATGGCGACTACAACCTCGTAAACGCTGCAGAGGTAGAGGCTCTCGCAGGAGGTAATGCAAACGGACGCGTTCAGAGATAAAAAACGCTGCAGAGGTATAAGCTCTCGCAGGAGAAAAGATTTATACATTATAATAATATAAATGGCAAGATTTGATAAATTCGCCGTGATGCAGAAAATTGCAGCGGCACCTATGGTACCTGTATTCTACCACAAGGACGTTGAGGTAGCCAAGAAGGTCGTTAAGGCATGTTACGACGGTGGAGTACGTGCTTTTGAATTCACAAACCGTGGCGACTTCGCACAGGAGGTCTTTGCAGAGCTTTCAAAGTATGTCGCAGCAGAATGTCCAGAGCTCGCTCTCGGCATAGGAAGCGTTGTAGACGCTCCTACAGCAGCGATGTATCTGCAGCTTGGAGCGAACTTCATCGTAGGTCCTCTCTTCAACCCGGACATAGCAGTAGTATGTAACCGCCGTTGCGTGACCTATTGCCCAGGATGCCTCACACCGTCTGAAATAGGCAAGGCACAGGAGGTAGGATGTGACTTCACAAAGGTTTTCCCTGGAGATGTTGTAGGACCAAACCTCATCAAGGGTCTTATGGCTCCTATGCCATGGTCGAAGATCATGGTTACAGGTGGTGTGGCTCCAGAGAAGGAGAATCTGGAGAAATGGTTCAAGGCTGGCGTCTTCTGCGTAGGAATGGGCTCGAAGCTCTTCCCGGGCGACAAGGTAAAAGCCGGAGATTGGCAGTATATCACAGACAAGTGCAAGGAGGCACTCGGATACTGTGCTGAAGCACGTAAGTAACCATAATATCATAAACGGCTCCATAGCGCTCGCAAGCCTATGGAGCCTTTTTTTGCTTTGTTCAGCCTGTTCCTCCAGAAACAGTAAGGAGGCAGAAAGGTTGAACGACATGGCCTATGCCTATCATTACCGCTCACTCGACAGCGTGAAACTTTATGCCGAGAGGGTTCTGGAAACTGACCCTGCACCAGACATGCGATATGAGGCATATAATAACCTGGCATTCTACTATATCGGGAAAATGCACTACAGGGAGGCAGACACCATCCTGTCGCTCATACAGCAGAAGTCTGACAACCATATCGAACTGGCTATAGCAAGCGTGCAGCAAATGAGGCTATGCCAAAGAGAATCAAGGAACAAAGACTTCTATACTTACCGGCAGAAAGCGTTGAAACATATCAGGAGAGTACACGAAGAAAAGAACTTCTCAGAAAGACAGAGGAGGAGGATAGGATATGCAGAGACGGAGTGCAGGCTCGTAACGTCGGTATACGATTATTACGTCGGAAGAATAGAGGAGTCTGTCAGTCAGCTCAACGAGCTGGACAGTCTTAACACGATATATAAAGATACGGTACAGGTATTGGCATACCTATATAACATCGGTGCGGGGGGAGTGCTAAAGCAAGGCACGAAAGAGTATATCTCGCATTTGGAATACGACTACCTCATGCAATGTTATGTCATGGCAGAGGAAAATGGATATACATACTGGAAGGCGAACGCCATGCAGGCTCTGGCGGAACATATCATCAACGACAAGGGGCATTATTTCAGCGAAAGGAAGATGCTGTCGTTATACCTGAACACAGAGGGCGTGGCAGACAGCCTGCTCTCCGGAAACATTGCGCAACGTGCGCAAAGCCTCTTCGCACAGTACGGAGACATATACCAGGAGGCGGCAACATGGCGCACACTGTCACGCTGCTACGGTATGCTCAACGACTTCTCTGGAGCTGTCTATGCCTTACAGAAAGCAGAAGAGGTGAGTATCAGGCTCTTGCAAGCCCCGGCACTCATGGCTTCCATTTACGAACTCTATTCCAAAGCTTTCTCCGCTCTCGACAAGAAAAGTCTCAGCGACTACTACCGTAACAAATACCTCGACCTTTATGACAACACACGACAGGACCGTGAGCTGGAGGCAAGAGCCGAAAATCTTGACTCAAAGATAAAACGTCTCAACATACTCATTTATGTCAACCTCGCCATCATACTACTGCTCAGCGCAGTGCTGACATTCCTCGTCGTAAAACGAATGAAGAGAAGAAGGGCGGGGAAAGAGAGCGTATCAAACACATTCAGAAAACTGAAAGACGAGAATGACGCCGTAATAGAACGTCTGGAAGAAGGCATTGAGGAAGACGGGGAGCAGTGTGCCATGAAAGGGCTACAGTTAGAGAGACAGCAGGAATATTTCTTAGAACAAAGAGCTAAGACACACCTGATACTGACGCTGACACCACTCCTCGACCGTATGCTCCATGAGGTGGAAAAAATGGAACAGGAGAACAAAACTCAAGAGGACAGTATTACGGAACAGGAGAACAAAGCGCAAGAGGAAAGTACAGCGAGGCGGAAAGAGTACGTAAGAGAACTGCTGCAACGCATAAACGATGAGAACGCCTTCCTCACACGATGGATACAGATGAAACAAGGGGAGCTGAGCCTCCGCATAGAGACATTTGAGTTGCAGCGACTCTTTGACGTCGTGAAGAAAAATGCCGGTGCCTTTGCACAGAAAGGGGTAACGCTGAACGTCGAGGACACTGCGGAGACAGTGAAAGCGGACAGCATTCTGACACTGTTCATGATAAATACGCTTTGCGACAACGCAAGGAAGCATACCTCACAAGGCGACACGGTGACAGTGAGCGCAAAGACCACAGACGAAATGATTGAGATAAGCATTGCTGACACCGGGGAAGGAATGAGCGAGGAACAGCGTCTCCACGCCTTCGATGCCGGAAGGGTTGCTGACGAGAGTATTGAGACGACAACGGCGGTCATAGCGTCTCAAAGCCATGGATTCGGATTGCCCAACTGCAAGGGGATCATTGAGAAATACAAGAAGACAAACGCTCTTTTCAGACAGTGTGCAATAGGCATAACGAGTGAAAAGGGGCATGGAACTACTGTATCGTTCCGTCTTCCAAGAGGAAAGAAAATATTCGCCGTGATGACATTGCTGCTGACACTCGTAACAGGGGCAAAGGCGAATATCGTGAGCATAGCAGACAGCGTTTACCAATGTAATGTCAGCGGAAGGTATCAAGACGCCATAACACATGCCGAATTGTGTCTCACTGAGATAAACAGACAGTATGTCAGTCATGGAGGAATGCCGGAAGACACCTTACAGCTCTGTGACACCCTTGCGACAGAGATTGCTGACGTACGTTGGCTACATAACGGTGTTGCCGCTCCCTACCCTATCATACTCTCTTTAAGGAACGAGGTGGCTGTAGCTGCTCTGGCTCTTCACGACTGGACCTTGTATCATTACAACAACAATGCATACTCGCAGCTCTTCAAAGACTATTCGTCTGACAAGAACCTTGCCGAATACTGCCGCAAGATGGAGAGGACGGAGACAGACAGCAGTGTGGCGATATGTCTCTTGGTCTTTCTGATATTGCTGTTCATACCAATATATTATTTTGCATATTATAAGCATATCATTTCTGACACTATGACCATGCTGAAGAAAACAGGAGAGGCCATAGAGGAGAAGAAGATGCAACGGGAGGCATTGAGGGAACGTCTCTCACGCATTACCTTCGAACATGACCGCCTGCATGTGGCAAACAATATCATGGCTAACTCGCTCTCTACGATAAAGCATGAGACAATGTATTACCCTTCACGCATCATGCAACTGCTTGAAGAGGGTGACACACAACAGTTAAAGGAGGTAGCGGTATATTACCGCATAATATACCATACACTCTCAAGGCAGGCACAGCATAACAGCAGGAACATTCTTCCTCCTTATGCCATAAGGGACATAATGATGAGACTCATGGCAAAGGTGGCGGGCATTAGGAAAAGCGAACTGCAAGGCGAGAGAAACGGAAACTACCGTATCTTCCGACTTCCTCTGGATAAGGTACGAAGGAAAAAAGACTATGGAAGAATGCTGATGGCGGAGGACAGGACAAACGCCGTAGAAGCAGCAGACGCAAGAAACCTTGCTGAACCGACTGAGAGAAACAAGACAAAGGATAACGATACACAAGAGATATCTGCCAGAATCCTCACTCAGGCAGCACGCGACCTTGGAGAAATATATGGATTGCGACGCTGTGGCATAGCTGTTGAGGGTGACAAGCTCGTCGTTACCGTGCCGGAGCAGATCTTCTGTCAGAAGCAGATATGAGAGTTGAATGGATAAGGATTTTTGAACATGACAAACAAAGAAACACGCGGATACATAAACGGTATCATATCCGGCATATCCTTCGGATTGATACCTTTGTTTTCAATACCCGTCATAGCAGAAGGCATGGGAAATGTAAGCATACTGTTCTACAGGTTCCTCTTTGGCTCTGCAGGAATGCTGATACTGCTGCTTTACAGGAAGACATCATTACGTGTAAACTGGGGAGACATAGCGAGGATTTCACTTCTATCCGTTTTCTATAACGGCACGGCACTCGCCACCTTAGAGTGTTACCATTACCTTTCCTCCGGCGTTGCAACAGCACTCGTCTATACCGACCCTATATGGTGTGCCATAATAGGATTGCTGTTTATGGGCGACAAACTGTCCGGAAAGATTGCCGTCTCTATATTTACAGCATCACTGGGTGTCATGATGCTTACCGACGTCTTCTCTGAGACAGCATGTTTTTCTGCTGTAGGAGTGACATGGGGGTTGCTCTCCGGATTGAGCTACGCACTGTATCTTATTTTCCTTCCCCGCATGAGGATGAAGGACATGCCAAGTCTGAAGCTGACGTTCTATGTCTTCTTCCTCGGCATGATATATCTCGGATTATTCGACATCGTGGCAGAGGGAGGGATAGAGCCTGTCAGGAACGCTACGACATGTATCAACCTTATTCTCCTCGGGCTGATACCTACGGCATTGAGCAATATCTGCGTCACGATGTCACTGAAACTCATTGACAGCACCATAGTAGCAATCCTTGGAGCTTTAGAGCCATTGACAGCCATGGTGATAGGCGTGTTATTCCTTAACGACCCTTTCGGCACCGATACTCTGATGGGAGCATTGCTTATACTTGCAGCCGTAGGAATACTTACCGTAAGGAAAAAGGGTCTGCGCTAAGGAAGATGACACGAAGAAATAAGGAGGGTATTCCCTTTAGAAGCAGCCACACAATGCACCTGAAACATTGTGTGGCTGCTTGTTTTATTACGCTTCTTCTATTTCCACCTGTTTTAGGATAGCCTTTATAAGCTTATCCATAATAATAGGCTTCGTCACAAAGTCGTTGGCGCCAGCCTTGAAACCCTTTATTATATCGGCATCAGAATTGAGGGCTGAGAGAATTATTACTGGCAGGTGTTTCGTCTCCGCACTTAAGCGCAGTCTTCTCAACACCTCATAACCGTCGATATTCGGCATCATGAGGTCGAGTAACACCACATCAGGCTTTTTCTCTGCAATCTTGTCCAAAGCCTGTTGTCCGCCACTTGCAGTATCTACATTGAACTTGTAGCGTCCAAGCATTTTCTCTACAAGAAGAAGGTTCAAAGGTACGTCGTCTACTACGAGGACATTATAGTTTGAATAATCGTTAACAGCCATAAAGCATTTATTCGTTTTCGTTAATACTATGTTTGTTTCTTTTTGAGTAATATTTCCAGAACCCATTTTCCACCTATACTGACACCGTAGCTTTGATATGAGGCCATGGGTCGTATTCTGTGAGTTCAAAGTCTTCGTATTCAAAGGAGAAGATATCCTTTACGTCGGGATTAATATGCATCTGCGGAAGCTTGCGCGGAGTGCGGGTCAGCTGAAGGCGTGCCTGCTCCAGGTGGTTGAGATAAAGGTGTGTGTCGCCGGTAGTATGTATGAATTCTCCAGGTTTAAGGCCACAAACCTGTGACATCATCATGAGCAGCAGGGCGTATGACGCGATATTGAAAGGCACACCGAGGAAAGTGTCAGCAGACCTCTGGTATAGCTGAAGCGACAACCGTCCTTCCGCAACATAGAACTGGAAGAGGCAGTGGCACGGCGGCAAAGCCATCTTTGGCACGTCGGCGACATTCCATGAGCAGCACATTATCCTTCTCGAGTCAGGAGTATTCTTAATCTGCTCCACAATCTGGCTTATCTGATCTATGCTCCCACCGTCGGGAGTAGGCCATGAACGCCACTGGTGACCGTAGACAGGCCCAAGGTCTCCGTGTTCGTCAGCCCATTCGTTCCATATCCTCACACCGTTGTCCTGAAGGTATTTCACATTTGTCGAACCACTCAGAAACCACAGCAACTCATGTATGATGCTCTTGAGATGTAGCTTCTTGGTAGTGAGCAAAGGGAAACCCTGACTCATGTCGAAGCGCATCTGATGTGCAAAGACAGACTTTGTCCCTGTTCCTGTACGATCCGTCTTTACCGTACCCTCGTCAAGTATTCTTTGCAGAAGTTGTAGATACTGTATCATTTGCGTTGAGCGTTTTTGGTCCGTATCAAGTCGAAGAGATATGTCGCCTTGAAGATAATGGTGTTATGGTTTGAACGTGAGAAATAATCTGCTTTGCTGTCTGAGAAGATGCTTCCAAGACCGTAATAATACCGAGCCTCAAGGAGTATATGCCCTGCACGCTTCAGAGAGTATTCCATGCCAAGACCAGCCGTAATGCCATAGTCGAACTTCCTCTCTATCTTCATCGTGTCCTGCGCTATAACGCTGCTCACTCTTGAAGGGTCGGTATTCATGGCGTTTGAGATGTCGAAGTTTGTGGTGGTCTTCTCTGAGAGGTTAAGTCCGAACTGAGGACCGAGATTGACGAAGAATTTCGCTCCTGAAACCTCACGGCCGAAGCCGAGGTGTGCCAGTACCGGCATCTGGATATATTTCTGACGACGTTCATATTCCTCAGGAAGTCCTGTCACGTTGTTCTTGCATGGCTCGTCGTTGACACTCAGGATGTCTTCGCGCCAACCCAGCTCCGCATAGTTCACTTCCAACTGCACGGCGCAGATGGTGTTGAAATATTTCTCACAGACATATCGTGCCGTAACGCCGAAGGTCTTTCCGCCGAGCATCTTCTGCGGTACCTTAGGCACGAAAGATATGCTGTTTAGCGTATAACCACCGTTGAAGCCAACAGCGAAGTCATTCCTGTGGCTTCCCACCTGCCCGAAGGTCGCTGCGGACATGAGCAGGGAGAGTAGTAATATTGCAGTCTTCTTTGAGTTCATAAGTTCATTGCGGGGGCTTCCCAAATATCTCGTCGGCATTATTTCTGTGCCTCACGATGTATCTTCTCTGTGAAGACATACATAGCCGCATGTATTTCTGTTTATGATGCCCCACCTTATTATTTATAGTGTATGAGCAAAAAAGCCTTGTTCTCATACCCCCCGTTTTTCACCCTTTTGAAGTCGAGTGGTGTCTGCATTGGCTGTAGGCATGTCTGTGACGCAGCACCAGAGAATGACTTGCCGTATTTCACTATGCCACGAACGAAGAACATCGTGTGGTCGTAACCCGTCAGGGCAAACGACGGCAAAGCATACAGCATGTCTCCACCGAAGAGTTTGCGGTATCTCTCACGGAAGGCACGCACGGAGAGGGAGTGGTCGTCATAGTCGTAAACCGAGGGAATATACGTGTCGTATTTTCTCATCTTCGCTCCGTACACCTCGGTATACATCAGCCATTCGTTATATCCGTACATGCTTACCTTCACGTCTTTTGTCACCGTCAGAAGCTCGTCGAGTTTGGCAAGCAATGCACCAAGCTGTGGCGAACGCCCGCTGTTCAACACTACGACATTCGGCTTGTTGGCGGCAAAAGCCTTGGCAAAGCTTTCTATTGGGGTATTGACATTCGTGATGTTATATGTCATGCCCTTCTCCTCAAGGTGTTTACGAAGTCCGAGGGTGAAGGCTCCCTTTTTCGACTGCTCGTCGTTGCAGTCAACGAACACGGTATGCGCCTTGGGGAAT
The DNA here is from genome assembly GCA_945829425.1 of uncultured bacterium. Lineage (GTDB taxonomy): Bacteria > Bacteroidota > Bacteroidia > Bacteroidales > Bacteroidaceae > Prevotella. The sequence goes on from CALZUQ010000043.1 coordinate 19,407, forward strand.
ATGGCTGGGAACTGCTCTATCGACTTTGCCGTGATGTCTGCCGGCTCCTGATACACCTGATATATCTGCGGGCATGTCAGCACATCGTTGCCGGAGATAGAGAACGGGATGACAAGACGTATGTCCTTCGTCATGCAGAAATCAGCGATGTCGCGGACCTGCTTGGTGTACAACGGTCCGAAAAAGACGTCACATCGCGATGCCTCCGGGGTATCGAGGAAAGGGCGTATGTCTGCATCTTCTGCCGCATTCCATGCCGTAAGGGTTATGTTATAACCCTCTTTCTTCATGTCCGCAACAGCCATGAGCATTCCGCGGTAATACTCCATCATCCTCCGTCCGTCGCCGTTGATGTCGTGAAGCGGCAGAAGGACTCCAAGGTTTATATTGCTTTTCTGTATGGCTTTCTGCTCAGATTTCGACACTGTTTTGGGTATGTTGACCACGAACCCTTTTTTCAGCATGAAATCTTTCTCCTTCATGACAGGGTTTGCGTCGAGTATCTGTTCTATCGTAACATTATATTTCTTAGCTATGCCGAATATGGTCTCCTGCTTCTCCACCTTATGTGTCGTAAAACCGTTCTGGGCAAAAGCATTGCCCGAAAGGAGAAAAGAGAGGAGCACCAACGAGATGATGCATCTTATGGTCTCTGAAAATTCTCTCATACCTGATACCTTAAAAAAATAAGATTTAAAGCGAGTGCCGTTGTGATTATCCTTTAGCTTCATAACGCTTGCCAAAGATTTCCAAAACGACAAAGTTCACTCTATCGATTGCAAAATTACTCAAAAAACTTTGAAACACAAAATTATTATGCTAATTTTGCAAGAAAATTAGGAAAAAAATGACGCTTTGGGTATTAAAAACGAAAATAACAAGAAAGACACATATGAGAAAAGAGAACGTAACACATGTTTCACAAAACGTATTGACAGCATTTTTTGCCACCCTACTCGCCATGATGTCTCCACACCTTACAGCCTCGGCACAGGACGACTATCCACTCATAGCACCTACGGCGACATATACAGAATACGACGGTACGGAAGAGACGACGGCAGACAAATCAGGCTCGGCGCCTCTACGCGGGGTGTTCTATGCCAACGCAACGAATAGTGAGGGCTGGACATCTAACTACGAATGGCGTTTTACCAAGGAGAACAGCGACGAGCCTTATCTCATAAGATACGAAGAGAATACGGAAGTTCTCTTCACCGAATACGGTACGACATCCATTGTATGCTATGCCACATTCGTAAACGGCAACGACTCAATAATATACGGAAAGGAATATTGGGAACAGGAAGCCATGCCGCTGCGCGTAAGCATTGCCGCATCAAAACTCGAAATGCCTAACGCCTTCTCACCTAACGGCGACGGCATTAACGACATATACAAGGCAAAGAGCGGTTGGAAATCTATCGTGGAATTCAAAGCTACAATATATAACAGATACGGACAGAAAATATTCGAGTGGACAAATCCCGAGGAAGGATGGGACGGCACGCATAAGGGAACGCCAGTAAAAGACGGAGTGTACTATTGTCAGGTGAAAGCCCTGGGAGCCGACGGCATACGTTACAACATACGACGTGACGTAAACATACTGAGGGGGTATATCGAATCTTCAACATCTACAGAACAATGAGCGAAAACAACATAGAGATTTACGGCGCCAGAGTGCATAACCTGAAAAACATCGACGTCATGATTCCGCGAGAGTCGCTGACCGTGATAACGGGACTCTCCGGTTCCGGGAAGTCATCGTTGGCTTTCGACACCATATACGCCGAAGGGCAACGGCGGTATATCGAGACTTTCTCGGCTTATGCGCGTAACTTCCTCGGAGGCATGGAACGCCCCGATGTCGACAAAATAACAGGCCTGTCGCCTGTGATCAGCATAGAGCAGAAGACGACAAACAAAAACCCACGCTCTACGGTAGGAACACAGACAGAGATATACGATTTCCTGAGACTTCTTTACGCACGCGCCGGAGAGGCTTACTCATGGCGCACGGGAGAGCGTATGGTGAAATATACAGAGGAGAAAATCATCAGCATGATACTCTCCAGATATTCCGGCAGACGTATCTTCATCCTCGCACCGCTCATCAGAAACCGTAAGGGACACTACCGCGAACTTTTCGAACAGATGAGGCGGAAGGGCTATCTATATGTCCGCATCGACGGAGAAATACACGAATTGGTTGAGGGCATGAAGACTGACCGCTACAAAAACCACAACATCGAGGTGGTTATAGACAAGATGGCTGTCAGCGACAGGGACATGCAGCGACTGAGAAACACCGTTGAGACGGCAATGAGACAAGGCGAAGGGCTTGTCATGATACTCGACAAAGACACAGAGGAAGTGAAATTCTTCTCACGACGCCTGATGTGTCCTACAACAGGCATAGCATATAAAGACCCGGCACCGAACATCTTCTCGTTCAACTCTCCCGAAGGGGCATGTCCGAAATGCAAAGGACTGGGTTATATCAACGAGATTGACATTGAGAAGGTTATACCAGACAACTCACGCTCTATTTTCGATGGCGGCATAACGCCTCTCGGAAAATACAAGAACCAGCTGATATTCTGGCAGATAAGTGCCATACTCGAAAAATACGGATGTGACATAAAGACTCCTATACGCGACATTCCCGAAGAGGCGTTTAACGAGATACTCTACGGCACACTGGAAGACATTCGCATACCGAAGGAGACGGTGAAAACCTCGTCTGACTATTTCACTACTTATCAGGGGGTAGTAAAATACCTGCAAAGCATTATCGACGAAGATGACAGCACTGCCGGACAGAAATGGGCTGACCAGTTCCAGAACGTATGTCTTTGTCCGGAATGCCATGGGCAGAAACTTAACAAGGAGGCTCTCTCTTACCGCATTCACGACAAGAATATCGCTGAGGTGGCAGATATGGATATCAGCAGGCTATACGAATGGCTTAAGGACATAGAGAGCCACTTGAGTTCTTCACAACGACAGATAGCCCACGAGATACTTAAGGAGATACGTTCGCGCTTGGAGTTCCTTCTCAACGTAGGACTTGACTATCTCTCGCTGTCACGCCTCTCTGCCTCGCTGTCAGGCGGCGAGAGCCAGCGCATCCGTCTCGCCACACAGATAGGCTCGCAGCTCGTCAACGTACTATACATCCTCGACGAGCCTTCCATAGGACTTCACCAGAGAGACAACGACAGACTCATTGCGTCGCTGAAGAAACTGCGCGACATAGGGAATACGGTCATTGTCGTAGAACACGACGAAGACATGATGCGCTCAGCGGACTATATCGTAGACATAGGACCGAAGGCAGGAAGAAAAGGCGGAGAGGTGGTGTTCCAAGGCACTCCAAAGCAAATGGCATGCAGCGACACCATAACGAGCCGTTATCTCAACGGAACCATGAGCATAGAGCTGCCGGAGAAACGGCGTGAGGGGTCGGGGAAAGCTATTACGATATATGGCGCTTCAGGCAATAACCTCAAGAATGTTGACGTTTCATTCCCGCTCGGAAAACTGATTGTAGTGACAGGGGTCTCCGGATCGGGCAAGTCAACACTGATAAACGAGACACTCCAGCCAATACTCTCGCAGCATTTCTACCGCTCACAGAAAAAGCCTATGCCTTACAACCGCATAGAGGGAATAGAGTACATCGACAAGGTGGTGACGGTGGACCAATCGCCGATAGGACGCACACCACGCTCCAACCCTGCAACATACACAGGGGTTTTCTCTGACATACGTGAGCTATTCGTGCAACTGCCGGAAGCAAAAATAAGAGGATATAAACCGGGACGCTTCTCCTTCAATGTCAGAGGAGGTAGATGTGAGACATGCTCCGGAAACGGATACCGTACCATAGAGATGAATTTCCTCCCGAACGTCATGGTGCCTTGTGAGTCATGTCATGGAAAGCGCTACAACCGTGAGACACTCGAGGTGAGGTATAAGGGCAAGTCTATAGGCGACGTCCTGGACATGACGGTAAACCAGGCCGTCGAGTTCTTCGAAAACGTACCGACAATACTCAATAAGATAAAGACCCTGCAGGACGTCGGCTTGGGATATATTAAAGTAGGACAACCGTCAACGACGCTGTCGGGAGGAGAGAGCCAGCGAGTAAAACTCGCTACGGAACTCTCCAAACGTAATACGGGGAATACGCTGTATATCCTCGACGAGCCTACAACAGGACTTCATTTCGAGGATATACGCATACTTATGGACGTAGTGCAGAAACTCGTCGACTACGGTAATACGGTGATTATCATCGAGCATAATCTCGACGTAATAAAACTTGCCGACCATATCATAGACATAGGACCGGAAGGGGGCGTTAACGGAGGACGTATATTGAACACAGGGACGCCGGAAGAGGTGGCTGCATCAGGAAAAGGATATACGGCTCCGTATATCGCTAAAGCCATAGCACGATAGGTTCACCACCTGCCTCCTCCGCTGCCACTGCTCTTGAGCGTCGCTGTGACGGTAGCTGACGAAGTGCCGTTGACAAGGGTGTATGAACTGCCTGACGACAAACCGTCACACGACACAAGGATTGAGCCGCCCATCGTGCCGCCACCGCCAGGACGACCTGGAGCATTTGCCGCAGTGCCGCCATAGTTCTCTGGCACAGTAAACGAAGCGAGTGACTTGCTGCCGTCACGCAGCTCAATGGTCTTTCCTGCTGACACAGCACCTGACGTGGTGACATAGGGCTGGGTGGAGAGCGAAGAGGAAGGGACGGAATTGTTTCCGCCGACAGCGAGAATGACTCCTCCCGTCAGGATGACGGAATAGCCGCCCTCATCGGCAGCGTCAATGCCACATTCCATCGAACCGCCACCGAAAGTGCGTATCACACCTCCCGTGACGTAAAGGTTTCCGTTGGAGTCAATACCATCGTTACCGGTAGAGATCGCCGTTATGTCACCGCCATTGAGATACATATGGCTTGAAGAATTAAGGGCATCGTCGCTGGAATATACAGAAATGACACCGCCATTGACGGTCAGTGTGGACTTGCTCTCAATGCCCTCACCGCCTATCCCTGTGGTCATGATGTCTATATGTCCACCGTTTATGACAACCTTTCCGTCGGTCTTCATGCCTTTCGGCGACGACTTGTAGTCGCTGGCAATCCTGTCTGTACTGCCCGTATAATTATCATATTCATTGCCGTTGATATATGCGAAGACACCACCCGAAGTGCGTATCGTTATATCACCGCCGTCAATGTTCAGAGTGTTGTCGCAACTGATACCCTTTCCGCCTGAACCGCTGCTCGTAAGAGTTAGCGTACCGGCAGAAATGTTTATGTCGCCGTCGGCACTAAGACACGCCGATGCCGAGGTCTTGACATCTTCCGCATCCCATTGTCCTCCGCCTGACGTCACTATGCATAACGTCCCTCCGCCGACATTTATGTTGCCGTCAGCCTTTATTCCTTTGGCGGCTGTAGCCGTTACCTTGATGTCTGCCACACCTCCAGTAATTGTAGCCGACCCAGTATCTTCTTCTTCACGCTCGCTGTCGTCTTTGTAGGACACCTGAACGCCGTCATCTCCTATGCCGGAAATATTCAGCGTGCCACTCTCCATAAGGAAATATTGGTTACAGTTCACACCGTCTTTTACTGCCGTCATGACGTTCACCTTACAGTTTTTCATCTCAATATATTCCTTGGCATATATAGCGTGAGAGGTGTTGCCATAGATATTTAACACTCCCTTGCCCTTCATCTCAAGATGTCCCTTACATACAAGGCAACCTTTCTGGCTTCCGTTCGTAGCATCGCGAAGAGTATTCTCCGTTTCACTCTTTACGCTGACACTGATGCGCTTGCCGTTCTGTATGTCTATGGGAGCACCTGTAGGGTTGTAGAGTGACAAGCCATGGAGTTCTATCGAGGCTTTATAGTCCCCTTCAAGATAAAACGCTCCATCCTCCGAGCTGCCAGAGAGAATGTATGTTATCTCACCGCAGGTGTCATCGCCGACCTCCTCACTCTGTATGATGCTGACATGACCGCCGTCAACGCTGATGGATACATATCGTGCCACGTCACCGGAAACCCTTACTGTTGCCGCAGAGCCATCATAATCCACGGCCACGGTGCCTTCGCTTACAGCAGCATCGTCAACATACATCTTCGTGATGTCGCCGATGGCAAATGTTGCACCCATGACGGTAAGCGTCGAAGCGTTGTCGTAAACCATGTCGCCTGCCTGAGATGCGGCAAACTGATAAACTATGTTACCTTTCTTGACGTTAAGCGTCTGACCAAAGAGCGTCAGACACATTGCCACGAATGTGGCAAGACATATCGTGCGTCTCATCTTTCCAAAACCTTTCTCGTTACGTTACCTTTCTTTATGAGATATATTCCCGGCATGGCGTTTCCATCCTTCACTGTCTTTGCGTCACCGCCAAGCCTCATGCCGCCGACAGTATATACGTCTCGCTTACCCTCGTCGTCTGCTGACATGACATTCTCTACGCCCGACGTCATTTCTGAAAAATACATTCGTTTCAGCGAAAGCAAAGGCATAGAAAGTGTCTGCTCGTTATTTCTCACCAAAAGATTTCCTCCGGAGAAAACCATTTCCAACATCTCTGTCGCAACGGTTGTCTTCTCTCCTTCCGTCGTCTCAAATGTCATAAAAGGATAAACGTCATTATCCGCATTGCATGTTGCTCCTGATCCTGACAAAAGAAAAAGAAGCATAGGTGTGATGATTCTTTTGTTCATACACTGTAATTTTAAGTTAACTAATAAAAAAAGAATAAATGCTTGTAATCATCTTGTAGAATATTATGCATGAAGCATCAATCTGAAATACAAACGGCTAACATCAATGTTATGCCGAAAAGATGAAACGGATGCAAAGTTAATGATTTATTGCAAAACCAAATAAAAATCACACAATATATTAACTTTTTTCACCTGAAAGCCTGTTTTACTTTCATTTTCTGGCTTTATACTACCCAAGAACTCATAGTATATCTTCTCATAATTTATGACAGACCTAACCATCCTCCATTATCTATGGAGATATCCCACTACCCCCCATGCCACACTACTGAATTTAAAAGTAAGACCGGATAATTCTGAACGTTTGATATTATAATAAGGTTATTCTGAACATTTACCATTATAATAAGGTGTAGAAGCCTTTCCACACAGCCAAGACAAGCCAAAAAGCATTTTTTTATAAAAAAATACATGAAAAACTTGCACAGTAAAGAAAAAAGCAGTACCTTTGCATCGCATTTCAGACATAAGCCTCTTGTAATGCAATATCACACCAGGAGAGATGGTAGAGTGGTCGATTACAGCGGTCTTGAAAACCGCCGTACCGAGAGGTACCGG
>CALZUQ010000044.1 GCA_945829425.1 uncultured bacterium
CTTGCTAAGAAGGGTCTTTCAGAGGTTAAGTCTTTCGATCAGATTGATAATGCTCCTGAGGAGAAGGAGCGTGGTATCACAATCAACACAGCTCACGTTGAGTATCAGACAGCAAACCGTCACTATGCTCACGTTGACTGCCCAGGACACGCCGACTATGTAAAGAACATGGTTACTGGTGCTGCTCAGATGGATGGTGCAATCATCGTAGTTGCTGCTACTGATGGTCCTATGCCACAGACACGTGAGCACGTCCTCCTCGCTCGTCAGGTGAACGTTCCTCGTCTCGTTGTCTTCCTCAACAAGTGCGATATGGTTGACGATGAGGAAATGCTTGAGCTCGTTGAGATGGAGATGCGTGAGCTTCTTGATCAGTATGAGTTCGACGGCGACAATACTCCTATTATCCGTGGTTCTGCACTTGGCGCACTCAATGGTGTAGCACAGTGGGAAGAGAAGGTAATGGAGCTTATGGATGCTTGCGATACATGGATTCAGGATCCTCCACGTGACCTTGACAAACCATTCCTTATGCCAGTAGAGGACGTATTCTCTATCACAGGTCGTGGTACTGTTGCTACGGGTCGTATTGAGACAGGTAAGATTCATGTTGGTGACGAGGTTGAACTCCTTGGACTTGGTGAGGACAAGAAGTCTGTTGTAACAGGTGTTGAGATGTTCCGCAAGCTCCTCGATGAGGGTCAGGCTGGTGATAACGTTGGTCTTCTCCTCCGTGGTATCGACAAGAAGGAAATTAAGCGTGGTATGGTGCTCTGTCATCCAGGACAGATTAAGCCTTTCAAGAAGTTCAAGGCTTCTATCTATGTCCTCAAGAAGGAAGAGGGTGGACGTCACACTCCATTCGGAAACAAGTATCGCCCACAGTTCTACCTCCGTACAATGGACTGTACTGGTGAGATAACTCTCCCAGCAGGAGTAGAGATGGTAATGCCTGGTGATAACGTAGAGATAACAGTAGAGCTTATCTACGCTGTTGCTCTCAATGCTGGTCTCCGTTTCGCTATCCGTGAGGGTGGTCGTACAGTAGGTTCTGGCCAGATCACTGAGGTGTTTGAGGATTAATACTCAATAAACTTGCTGAAGTTTTAAAATAATCAGATAGTTCCCGTCTCTACGGCGGGAACATTATACGGGAGTCTTTCAATGGTAGGAAAGCGGTCTCCAAAACCGTCAATGAGGGTTCGATTCCTTCCTCCCGTGCTATAAGATATAACTAATATGTTAAAGAAAATAGTAAATTATTGCAAGGTTTGTTACGATGAACTTGCGCATAAAACTACTTGGCCTACGCGCCAGCAGCTAACTCACAGTGCAGTGGTTGTTTTATCTGCTTCCCTTGTCATTGCACTTGTGGTGTTCGCTATGGATAGCGTGTTTAAGTTTGTCATGACTACCATTTATCCTAATTAATCATTTCCATACAAATGGCTGAAAAAGGTTTTAATTGGTATGTTCTCAAGGCTGTCAGTGGCAAAGAGGAAAAGGTAAAGGAATATATTGAGGCGGAGCAGAAACACAACGAATTATTGCAAAAGAATGTTTCACAAGTATTAATACCACTTGAGAAACATGCTTCTTTGCGTAATGGAAAACGTGTTGTAAAAGAGAAAGTTTCTCTACCGGGATATGTCTTTCTGCAAGCTAACCTTGCAGGAGATATAGCTTCACTTATAAGATTTATGCCTAATGTATTAGGATTCCTTGGAGGAACGGATACACCAACACCTGTCAGGCAGTCTGAGATAAACCGTATGTTAGGTATGGCTGAAGAGACATCATTCATTGAGGAAACAGATATTCCTTATGAGGTTAACGAAACGGTCAAAGTAACAGACGGTCCTTTCAGCGGTTTTGACGGTATTATTGAAGAGGTCAATGCTGAAAAGCATAAACTAAAGGTCATGGTCAAGATCTTCGGACGAAAAACACCGCTCGAACTTGGTTTTATGCAAGTAGAAAAGGAATAGTAATGTAGTTACGTACATGAAACTTCTTTTCGAGGCAGAATAAAAATGGATACATTACGGAAACGTTTGGTGTTTATTTCTTTACTTTGCCTATATATATAAATCATATTAATATATAAAGAAAATGGCTAAAGAAGTTGCTGGATTAATCAAATTACAGATTAAGGGTGGCGCTGCAAATCCTTCACCTCCTGTAGGACCTGCTCTTGGTTCAAAGGGTATAAATATTATGGGATTCTGCAAAGAGTTCAACGCCCGTACCCAGGATAAGGCTGGAAAAGTGCTTCCTGTCGTTATCACTTACTACGCAGACAAGTCATTCAGCTTTGAGATTAAGACTTCTCCTGCTGCTGTTCAGCTTAAAGAGCTGGCAAAGGTAAAGTCTGGTTCTGACCAGCCAAACCGTAAGAAAGTCGGTGAGGTAACTTGGGATCAAATTCGTACTATAGCAGAGGATAAGCTCAAGGATCTTAACTGCTTCACAGTTGAGTCCGCAATGAAACTCATTGCAGGTACTGCACGTAGTATGGGTATCACTGTCAAAGGTGATTTTCCTGCTTAAAAACTAACTATTCCGGGAGCCAGGTCTTGAATCTGGCGATTGTACCGAAAAAACTTCAGAAAAATGAGTAAACTGACAAAAAATCAAAAAGCTGTAGCTGATAAGATTGAGGTAGGAAAAGCGTATACTCTGAAAGAAGCTTCTGAACTCGTTAAAGAAATTACAACGACAAAGTTCGACGCTTCTCTTGATATTGATGTACGTCTTGGAGTTGACCCACGTAAAGCTAACCAGATGGTTCGTGGTGTGGTAACACTGCCGAACGGAACAGGTAAAGTTGTTCGTGTTCTCGCTCTTTGTACTCCTGACCAGGAAGCTGCTGCAAAAGAGGCAGGTGCTGACTACGTTGGTCTTGATGAATATATCGACAAGATTAAGCAAGGTTGGACAGATGTTGATGTTATCATCACTATGCCTTCATGCATGGGTAAGGTCGGTCCTCTCGGTCGTGTTCTTGGTCCTCGCGGACTTATGCCTAACCCCAAAAGTGGTACCGTAACAATGGATGTGGCAAAGGCTGTTAAGGATGTAAAGGCTGGTAAGATTGACTTTAAGGTAGACAAAACTGGTATCGTACACGCTTCTATAGGTAAGATTTCTTTCTCTTCTGAGAAGATTTACGAGAATGCAAAGGAGTTTATACAAACTATAATCAAGCTTAAGCCAGCTGCTGCCAAGGGAGCGTATATCAAGAGTATCTTTATTTCAAGCACAATGAGTAAGGGTATCAAGGTTGATCCAAAATCAGTTGAATAACTCTAAAAGTTTTGTAAAATGAAAAAAGAAGTAAAGAATACTGTCATCGCTGAACTCAGCGAGAAGCTTAAGGCGTATCCGCATTTCTATCTTGTAGATGTTACAGGACTCAATGCAGGTGATACGAGCGACTTGCGTCGCAAATGCTTCAAGAGTGAGATCAAGATGGTTGTTGTCAAAAACAATCTTCTCCGCAAGGCTTTCGAGGCATCTGAGATTGATTACTCACCACTTTATGATACTCTTGTAGGTAATACGGCTATACTCTTCACAGAGACTGCTAACGTTCCGGGAAAACTTCTCAAAGACTACAAGAAAGCTGGCATACCTGCTCTTAAGTCTGCGTATGCTGAAGAGACTTTCTTTGTTGGTGCTGACCAGCTCGAAGCTCTTGCAAATATCAAGAGCAAGAATGAACTCATTGCGGATGTTATCGCTCTTCTCCAGAGTCCTGCTAAGAATGTTATATCCGCTCTTCAGGGTTCTTCTGGAAACAAAATACACGCTCTTCTTCAGACTCTCGAAGAACGTTAATATCGCTACCTTCAAAAAGTCAACGAACGTTAGATACATATATTGGGATTCGGTTTTGCGCCCTAAAGCATTACTAGCATAATTATTTCACAAGATTAATAACAAATTAAAAATATTTTAAGAAAATGGCAGATATTAAGGCAATTGCAGAACAGTTGGTTAACCTTACTGTTGCAGAAGTAAACGAGCTTGCTAAGGAGCTCAAGGAGACTTATGGTATTGAGCCTGCTGCAGCAGCTGTAGCTGTTGCTGCTGGTCCTGTAGCTGGCGCTGAGGCAGCTGCTGAGGAAAAGACATCTTTCAATGTTGTCCTCGCTGAGGTTGGCGGTGCTAAGCTCGCAGTAGTTAAGGCTGTTAAAGAGGCTTGTGGTCTCGGACTTAAGGAAGCTAAGGATCTCGTAGACGGCGCTCCTTCTACTCTTAAGGAAGGTCTCTCTAAGGAAGAAGCTGAGAACCTGAAGAAGGCAATCGAAGAGGCTGGTGCTAAGGTAGAACTCAAGTAATCTTGACAATATCATACATCCATCTAACTTATGTTAGATAATATTGACGGTTAAGATCCCTCAAGTAGAGGGATCTTAACCTTTCTTTTTCTATTAATAAGAAAAAGAAGCACAATGATTCATAGCAAATAAAAACTGCGAGATATATCTCGCACTAATAAAACACCCTGCACTATATGTCTTTTCAGTCAGTTATAATTTTCTGAATGGACAGAAGACCATGTCCTTTTTATCAAGGACTATAGTCTTATCTAACATCTACATTAAACAAGATAACCAAAATCTTGGTTACCAGTCGGCATGAACATATTCTAGAATATAGACTTTTCATTCCGAGTACGATACAGTAACAAAATAAGGTACACTAACCTTAATAATATATGCTGATGTAAATTTTCCTGAAGCATAGGTTAGATATTATATACGCTGCTTCTATTATTCTCTAATCAACTTCAAGTATAAAAATTTATACTTAAAGTATAATATATGTCATATAAAGTTCACGTCGGATTTTTCTATATATATCCTGTGTTGAATTTATTGGACAACTACATTATTCTCGAAATATTAATTATATCAATATATATTTGATGGCTACAAAAGTTATTAATAACAGAGTAAATTTCGCCAGAGTGAAAAATCCGATGCCTTATCCGGATTTTCTCGATGTGCAGCTTGAGTCCTTCAAGGACTTCCTACAGTTGGATACTCCACCTGAGGAAAGAAAAAACGACGGTCTTTATAAGGTTTTCGCTGAGAACTTTCCTATCACAGACACTCGCAACAATTTCGTGCTTGAGTTCCTTGACTATTACATTGACCCGCCGAGGTATTCCATAGAAGAGTGCCTTGAGAGAGGATTAACATACAGTGTGCCCATGAAGGCTCGTATGAAGCTGTATTGTACTGACCCAGACCATGAAGAGTTCGCACCAGTTACGCAGGATGTCTTCTTGGGTACTATACCTTACATGACTGATAACGGAACGTTCGTCATAAATGGAGCAGAACGTGTTGTTGTCGCTCAGTTGCACCGTTCTCCTGGCGTCTTTTTCGGACAAGGAATCCATGCTAATGGTACTGTGCTTTATTCTGCACGTATCATACCTTTTAAAGGTTCATGGATAGAGTTTGCTACAGATATCAATAATGTGATGTACGCCTACATTGACCGAAAGAAGAAATTGCCTGTTACGACACTTCTCAGAGCAATCGGTTATGAGAAAGATAAGGATATTCTAGATATCTTCAACCTTGCCGAGGAGGTTAAGGTGACGAAGAAGAACCTTAACGATTGCATGGGGCGCACCCTCGCTGCAAACATTATGAAGAGCTGGTATGAAGATTATGCTGACGAAGATACCGGTGAGGTGGTTTCTATTGAGCGTAACGATGTAATAATTGAGCGTGGAACGATAATTGACGAAGAAAAGATAGATCTTATTCTTGATAGCAATGTCTCTACCATTCTTCTTTCAAAAGACGAAGAGAACGCCAGCAAGTACTCGATTATCTTCAACACTCTGTCTAAGGATACCTCAAATTCAGAGAAAGAAGCCGTTTACTATATCTACCGTCAGTTGCGTAATGCAGACCCTGCCGACGAGGCTTCAGCTCGCGAGGTTATACAGAACCTTTTTTTCTCTGACAAACGTTACGACCTCGGAGAAGTAGGACGTTACCGCATCAACAAAAAGTTGAATCTTGATACTGACATGGAAGTGCGTATCCTTACAAAAGAGGATATCATCTGTATTATCAAGTACCTTATCAACCTCATCAACAGTAGTGCAACGGTAGACGATATCGACCACCTCTCAAACCGTCGTGTAAAGACTGTAGGAGAGCAGCTTGCCAATCAGTTCTCCATAGGTCTCGCACGTATGAGCCGTACTATACGCGAGCGTATGAATGTACGTGACAATGAGGTGTTCACACCGACAGACCTTATCAATGCCAAAACGATTTCCAGCGTCATAAACTCCTTCTTCGGCACCAACCCTCTCTCGCAGTTCATGGACCAGACGAACCCTCTTGCCGAGGTGACACACAAGCGTCGTCTCTCTGCACTCGGTCCTGGAGGTCTTTCGCGAGACCGTGCCGGCTTTGAGGTTCGTGACGTTCACTATACACACTATGGCCGTCTCTGTCCTATAGAGAGTCCTGAAGGTCCTAACATTGGACTTATCTCTTCTCTCTGTATGTATGCTCAGATTAACGACCTTGGTTTCATTGAGACTCCTTACCGCAAGGTGCAGAATAGCGTCGTAGACCTTGACAATGACCACGTCGTGTACCTTACTGCAGAGGAGGAAGAGAAGCACATCATAGGTCAGGGTAATGCTCCGCTTAATGATGACGGAACGTTTATACGCGAGGTCGTGAAATGCCGTCAGGATGCAGACTTCCCTGTTGTTCCACCGTCAAACGTAGACCTTATGGACGTCGCTCCGCAGCAGATTGCTTCTGTTTCTGCAGGTCTTATTCCATTCCTTGAGCATGATGACGGTCACCGTGCCCTTATGGGATGTAACATGATGAGACAGGCGGTACCATTGATACATAACGATGCTCCTATCGTTGGAACAGGTCTTGAGAAGCAGATATGTGAGGACTCCCGCACCATGGTGACAGCAGAAGGAGAGGGAGTAATAGAGTATGTTGATGCTACAACAATACGCATCCTCTACGACCGAACGGAAGACGAAGAGTTCGTAAGTTTCGAGCCGGCTCTTAAGGAATACCGAATCCCTAAATTCCGCCGTACGAACCAGAATATGGTTATTGACCTCAGACCGATATGCGAGAAAGGCCAGAGAGTTAAGGCTGGCGATATTCTTACCGAAGGTTATGCAACAGAAAAAGGAGAGCTCGCTCTCGGACGCAACCTCCTTGTTGCATACATGCCTTGGAAGGGTTATAACTACGAGGATGCTATAGTGCTTAATGAGCGTATTGTACGTGAGGATGTACTGACATCTGTACATGTTGACGAATACTCACTCGACGTTCGTGAGACGAAACGTGGTGTTGAAGAGTTTACCTCTGATATACCTAACGTTTCTGAGGAGGCTACCAAAGACCTTGATGACAACGGTATAATACGTATCGGTGCACGCGTTGAGCCGGGCGACATCATGATAGGCAAGATTTCGCCAAAGGGAGAGAGCGATCCTTCACCGGAAGAGAAACTGCTCCGCGCAATCTTCGGCGATAAGGCTGGTGATGTAAAGGACTCTTCGCTGAAAGCCAACCCTTCTCTCTCTGGTGTCGTTATCGACAAGAAACTCTTCTCACGCGCTATAAAGACGCGTGAGTCAAAGAAGCAGGACAAGGTCATACTGGCTAAGATTGACGAGGAGTATGAGGCAAAGAACAAGGACCTCAAGGAGATACTCATCGACAAGCTTTTGGAACTCACCGACGGAAAGGCATGTATGGGTATTCAAGACTATACTGGTGCAGAGGTAGTTACCAAGGGAACAATGTTCACGGCTACAATCCTTGCAAACCTTGAGTTCGACGGCATACAGTCTAACGGATGGACTGAGGACGAGCATGCCAATATGCTTATCCAGAAGCTTATCATGAACTATATCCGCAAGTACAAACTTCTTGATGCAGAACTCAAGAGACGTAAATATGCTATTACCATAGGTGACGAGCTGCCATCAGGTATCCTCCACATGGCAAAGGTTTATATCGCCAAGAAACGTAAGATCGGTGTTGGTGACAAACTTGCCGGTCGCCATGGAAACAAGGGTATCGTATCAAAGGTGGTACGTCAGGAAGACATGCCGTTCCTTGAGGACGGTCGTCCTGTAGACCTTGTACTCAACCCGCTTGGTGTGCCTTCACGTATGAACCTCGGTCAGATTTTCGAGGCTGTCCTCGGTGCTGCCGGCAAGCGTCTCGGTGTGAAGTTCGCAACACCTATCTTCGATGGAGCGAAGCTTGATGACCTAAACGAATGGACAGACAAGGCTGGGTTGCCACGCTACTGCTCAACACACCTTTATGACGGTGAGACAGGTGAGCGTTTCGACCAGCCTGCTACAGTAGGCATAACATACTTCCTTAAGCTTGGCCACATGGTTGAGGACAAGATGCACGCACGTTCTATAGGTCCTTATTCTCTCATTACGCAACAGCCTCTCGGTGGTAAGGCACAGTTTGGCGGTCAGCGTTTCGGAGAGATGGAGGTCTGGGCTCTTGAGGCCTTCGGCGCAAGCCATGTCCTTCAGGAGATACTGACCGTGAAGTCCGACGATGTTACAGGCCGTAGCCGTTCTTATGAGGCTATCGTCAAGGGTGACTCTATGCCTACTGCAGGTATTCCGGAGTCTCTCAATGTCCTCCTTCACGAGTTACGTGGCCTTGGACTCAGCATAAAGCTTGATTAAAACAAAGGTTGCAAGCACCGTTATGATGCTTATTCCTAAAACAGAAGAAAAAATATGGCTTCCAAGAAAGAAACAAAGATAAAGAATAATTTCACCAAGATAACCATTGGTATCGCTTCGCCAGAAGAAATTCTTGCGAACTCTTTCGGTGAGGTGACAAAGCCCGAGACTATCAACTACAGGACCTATAAGCCAGAGCGTGACGGTCTCTTCTGCGAGCGCATCTTCGGTCCGACAAAGGACTTCGAGTGTGCCTGCGGCAAATATAAGCGCATCAGATATCGTGGCATTGTCTGCGACCGTTGTGGTGTGGAAGTGACAGAGAAGAAGGTACGTCGTGAGCGTTCCGGCCATATCGAACTTGTCGTTCCTGTGGCACATATCTGGTATTTCCGTTCTCTTCCAAGCAAGATAGGCTATCTACTCGGTATGCCGACAAAGAAGCTGGAGTCAGTGATATATTATGAGAAGTATGTCGTTATCCAGCCAGGTATTCTCGGCCCTTCAGGTGAAGACGACGAGCGTACAGCAGAAGATAATGTCTTCCGAAAGATGGATCTTATCTCAGAAGAGGATCTGGCAAAACTATATGATGACAATATACTTCCTGAGTCCAACGACCTCCTTCCTGACGATGACCCAAACAAGTTCATCGTGAAGATGGGTGCAGAGGCTATCTATACCCTCCTTCAGAACATAGATCTTGACGCTCTCTCTTATGAGCTCCGTGACCGTGCCAACAGCGACTCTTCCCAGCAGCGTAAGACAGAGGCTCTGAAGCGTCTGCAGGTTGTTGAGGCTTTCCGTACGAGCCGTGAGATTAACCGTCCGGAATGGATGATACTTAAGATACTCCCTGTCACCCCTCCAGAGCTTCGTCCCCTCGTACCGTTAGACGGTGGCCGTTTCGCTACCTCCGATCTCAACGACCTCTACCGTCGTGTCATCATACGTAATAACCGTCTGAAGCGTCTCATGGAGATACATGCTCCAGAGGTTATTCTCCGCAATGAGAAACGTATGCTTCAAGAAGCTGTAGACTCGCTCTTCGACAACAGCCGTAAGGCCTCTGCCGTAAAGAGCGAGAGCAACCGTCCTCTCAAGTCCCTCTCTGACTCTTTGAAGGGTAAGGCGGGACGTTTCCGCCAGAATCTCCTCGGTAAGCGTGTCGACTATTCTGCACGTTCCGTAATCGTAGTAGGTCCAGAGTTGAAGATGGGCGAATGCGGTCTGCCTAAACTTATGGCAGCAGAACTTTATAAGCCATTTATTATACGTAAGCTCATAGAGCGTGGTATAGTGAAGACTGTAAAGTCTGCGAAGCGTATCGTCGACCGTCGTGAGCCGATAATCTTCGACATTCTCGAAAATGTCATGAAGGGACATCCTGTGCTTCTAAACCGTGCTCCTACGCTTCACCGTCTCGGCATCCAGGCTTTCCAGCCAAAGATGATTGAGGGCAAGGCAATCCAGCTACACCCTCTTGCATGTACGGCGTTCAATGCCGACTTTGACGGTGACCAGATGGCTGTCCATCTCCCACTCTCAAACGAGGCAATCCTTGAGGCGCAGATTCTCATGCTTCAGAGTCATAACATCCTTAATCCTGCCAACGGAGCACCTATCACTGTGCCTTCACAGGATATGGTTCTCGGACTCTATTACATCACAAAGATACGTCCGGGTGCAAAGGGTGAGGGGCTCACATTCTACGGTCCAGAAGAGGCTATCATTGCTTATAATGACAAGAAACTCGCCCTTCATGCCAAGGTAAAGGTTGTTGTCAATGACATTGTGGCTGGCAAGAAAGTGCGTCACCTCGTAGAGACGTCTGTAGGACGTGTCATTGTCAACGACATGATACCTAACGAGATGGGCTATGTAAATACCATTATCTCCAAGTCTTCGCTCCGTGACATCATCGCCGATGTTATCAAGACAGTAGGTTTCGCACGTGCCTGTGAGTTCCTTGATGGCATTAAGAACCTCGGCTACCGCATGGCATACCAGGCAGGTCTTTCGTTCAACCTTGACGATATCATCATTCCGCCAGAGAAAGATGAGCTTATCAGACGAGGCAACGAAGAGGTGAAACAGATTACGGCAAACTACGAGATGGGCTTCATAACTGATACCGAGCGTTATAACCAGGTTATTGACACCTGGACACACGTCAACAACGACATAGGTAATATCCTTATGAAAGAGATGACGGAAGCCGACCAGGGCTTCAACGCCGTATTTATGATGCTTGACTCTGGAGCCCGTGGTTCTAAAGACCAGATTAAGCAGCTCTCAGGTATCCGTGGCCTTATGGCAAAACCACAGAAGGCAGGTGCTGACGAGCGTTCTACTATCGAGAACCCAATCCTCTCAAACTTCAAGGAGGGAATGTCTGTGCTTGAGTACTTCATCGCATCTCACGGTGCCCGTAAGGGACTTGCTGACACAGCTATGAAGACAGCCGATGCCGGTTATCTCACACGCCGTCTTGTCGATGTTTCACATGATGTCATCATCAACGAAGACGACTGTGGAACACTCCGCGGTCTCAACTGTACTGCCCTCAAAAGTGGCGATGAGATCATCGCATCCCTTTCAAGCCGTATTCTTGGCCGTGTGTCTGTACACGATATCCTTGACCCTCATACGGGAAACACGATATGTGCTGCCGGTGAGGAAATCACCGAAGCGCGTGCCAAGGCTATTGAGGATGCCGGCATAGAGAGTGTCGAGATACGTTCTGTTCTTACTTGTGAGTCACGTTCAGGCGTTTGCCGTAAGTGTTACGGACGTAACCTCGCAACAGCTAAAATGGTACAGAAGGGTGAGGCTGTCGGCGTCATTGCCGCTCAGGCCATTGGTGAGCCGGGAACACAGCTTACGCTCCGTACGTTCCACGCCGGAGGTGTGGCAGGTAATGCTGCCGCCAATGCTACAATCATAGCCAAGGGCGATGTCCGTCTGGAATTTGAGGAATTACGTACAGTGCCTTTCGTTGACGACAGCGAAGGTATGAATATAGCTTGCTCTATGGTTGTCAGTCGTCTTGCCGAAGTGCGCTTCGTGGACCCGAATACAGGTATAGCCCTTTCCAGCCAGAATGTACCTTACGGTGCATCACTGTATTTCAAGCATAACGACCTTGTAAAGAAAGGCGATGTCATAGCACGCTGGGACCCGTTCAACGCTGTCATCGTTTCGGAATATGCCGGAACGTTGCGCTTCAACGCTGTCGTTGAAGGCAAGACCTTCCGTGCTGAGACAGACGATACTACCGGTCTTACCGAGAAGATTATCATCGACTCAAAGGACCGCAGCCTTGTGCCTACCTGTGATGTCGTAGGCGATGACGGAGAGGTGCTCGGAACATATTATTTCCCTCGCGACGGTCACGTCGTAGTAGAGGACGGAGCACGTATCAGTACAGGTACTACGCTTGTGAAGATACCGCGTAACGTTGCCAAGGTCGGTGATATCACCGGTGGTCTTCCACGTGTCACCGAGCTCTTTGAGGCTCGTAACCCTTCTAACCCTGCCGTAGTAAGTGAGATTGACGGTGAGGTGACAATGGGTAAGATACGCCGTGGTAACCGTGAGGTCATAGTGACTTCCAAGACCGGCGACCAGCGTAAGTACCTCATCTCTCAGTCAAAGCAGATCCTTGTACAGGAGCATGACGCGGTGCGTGCAGGCACTCCGCTTTCTGATGGCGTCATCACTCCTGGTGACATCCTCGCCATTAAGGGTCCTACGGCTGTTCAGGAATATATCGTCAATGAAGTACAGGGCGTATACCGTCTGCAAGGTGTGAAAATCAACGAGAAACACTTTGAGATTATCGTGCGTCAGATGATGCGTAAGGTTCAGATAGACGAGCCTGGAGATACAAACTTCCTTGAGCAGGAACTCGTTGACAAGCTCGATTTCCGCGAAGAGAATGACCGCATCTGGGGAAAGAAGGTCGTTGTTGACGCAGGAGACTCAGAGAACCTGCATAAGGGACAGATTGTCACAGCACGCCGTCTGCGTGATGAGAACTCCAGTCTCAAGCGCCGTGACCTCAAGCCTGTCGTGGTGCGTGATGCTATCCCGGCAACGTCAACACAGATACTTCAGGGTATCACACGTGCTGCACTTGCTACAAAGTCTTTCATGTCTGCCGCATCATTCCAGGAAACGACGAAGGTGCTCAACGAGGCTGCCATCCGTGGAAAGTCAGACTATCTTGTAGGTATGAAGGAAAATGTTATTGCCGGACACCTCATACCGGCAGGTACCGGACTCCGTGAGTTTGACAAGATAATCGTTGGAAGCAAGGAAGAGTATGAGCGCATGCAGGCAAACAAGCGTAACGTCCTTGACTTTGACAGCGATATCGTTGAAGGATAATACATAGGGAAGGGGAAGAAACTCGTCTTCTCATTTGAAAACATCTAAAAAGAGATGTGCCGATAAAGCACATCTCTTTTTGTATGGTGTACGCTCGGCATGAGCATTGTCTAACGGGTGCAAGCCCTTAGCCTTGTTTTTACTTCTATAATGGCAAGAAACTTGGATCAAAGCCTTGTTTTGACATCGAAAATAAGAAGAAACTCGGATCAAAGCCTTGTTTTGACATCGAATGAAGGTTTTGACTCACGTTTCTGCGTGTATCCGCCGTTCTTTCTGTTTCTACTTTTTGCAACTTTTTTTCTGTTGCTGCTATTTGCTGATATTTTGTGTCATCTTTATACTTACATTGGCCCGATATTAAATATTAGTGACAATTCTCGAAATATTATTTGATAAATTTGCTTATATCATTAAAAAAGAGTACCTTTGCAGAGAATTAGTTTTTTCATTCTTTAATCATACGATTTTTCTTTGACCTTTAATTTAAGTTTTTACTATGAAGAATTATGTCTGCGTCATACTGACATTCCTCTTCTCCATACTCTCGGCAGGAGCCAAGGAGAAGACAATTGTCGTAACAGTAACCAATACGCTCGACGTAGAGCGTCGTGACGTGCCTGTTGTCATAGACCTTGATGATGACGACTTTTTTGACGACCTTGATGTGTCCAGTGCCGTAGTCACCGTAGGCGAAACGGAAATTCCTTGCCAACTTGATGATTTCGAGGATGATGGAGAATATGACGAACTTATCTTTCTTGCTGACTTGAAGGGTAGAGAGGTGAAGAAATATTCTGTTACACTCTCTACTATAGGCGAGCCACGGCAGTATACCTCACGCGTTTATGGAAGTTTCCAAATTCGTGACAGGGCAGCCAAGAACCAGAAACACCTTCCCATGCGTTCGCTTACAGTTCCCGGCACCAGCAATTCTTATCAATATGTCTTCCCTCATGGTCCTCTCATGGAGAGTGAGTATGTAGGCTTCCGTATATATTGTGACCACCGTCAGTCAGTAGACTATTATGGTCATAGAAACAAACAACTGGAGTTGGAGGAAACAAAGTTCTATCCTACGAAAGAACAGAAAACCACGACCTATGGCGACGATGTTCTATACACTGGCAGCACATACGGATGCGGCTCCATGCACGGCTGGAACGGTACCACTTCCGTAATGTTCGATAACGCCCGCAGCCGTACATACACCCTTGTCAGCAGAGGACCTCTCCGCACTGTAATAGAAACTGTCAATAAAGGCTGGAAAGTTACCGACGATGCCAAGGCGGTTGATGTGCGCACACGTTATATCCTATATGCCGGTCACCGTGATGTCCTTGTCGACGTGAATTTCTCGCGTGATGTAGCCGACCTGCATCTCTCTACCGGTGTAACAGACATCGTAGGCTCCAAGGAATTTTCCGATCGTAATGGCTTGCGTGCTTGCTGGGGAACAGCCATGGCAGGTAACAACCCGAAGGTATACGACGAGCATACCGTAGGTCTTGCTGTCTGTGTCCCGAAGAAATACTACCGCGGCGACTCTCATTTTTCCGATAATAAAGAGACCTTGCCAAACCAGGCATACGTAGCACTTCTCGGCACGCGTGACGACCACCTCCACTATTGGTTCTCCGCAACGTGTGACATGGAACACTTCGGTTATGCCGACAGTTCTGCATGGTTTTCATATCTCAAAGAGTGGAAGAACGATGTACTTAACCCCGTGAAAATTACGTTCGGAAAGAAATGACGACATGGGTTTCCTGTTCTTAAAGCTACAAACTTGTACATAGCATTCAGAGACACATCTGGTTACCAGTATTCATTTTAAGTGTTTACACCTTTCCAATCGTATAAGCGAGAGGAACATACCATCTTGTAACATCTATTACAACTAAACAATATGGAATCAGTTTTTTCATACATCATCGGCCTTGGTGCCGCTGTAATGATGCCGGTAATTTTCACCATTCTCGGTGTTTGTATAGGCATCAAGTTTTCCAAAGCCCTAAAGAGCGGCCTTTACGTTGGTGTCGGCTTCGTGGGTTTGAGTGTCATAACCGCTCTCCTTACCAGTTCTCTTGGTCCAGCCCTTTCCAAGGTAGTCGAGATTTACGGTCTTGAGCTTCAGGTGTTTGATATGGGGTGGCCTGCAGCCGCATCCGTCGCTTATAACACCCTTGTCGGCTCGTTCATCATTCCCGTATGTCTTGGAGTAAACCTTGTCCTTCTCCTCCTTGGATGCACACGTACAGTAAACATCGACCTTTGGAACTACTGGCATTTCGCTTTTATCGGCGCTGTGGTTTATTTCATGACAGACTCCGTGGCTTGGGGGTTCTTCGCTGCCATAATATGTTATGTCATTACCCTTGTCCTTGCTGATGTCACTGCCAAGAAGTTTCAGAAGTTCTATCCCGGCATGGATGGTATCTCTATCCCTCAGCCTTTCTGTCAGGGCTTCATGCCTTTTGCCGTAGTCATAAACAAAGGTCTTGACTATGTGCCTGGCATAAACAAGGTACATATTGACTCTGAAGGAATGAAGAAAAAGTTCGGACTCTTCGGCGAGCCTCTCTTCCTTGGTGTCATCATAGGCATCATAATAGGCTGTCTTGCATGTAAAGACAGCGACGAGCTTGTAGCGAATATCCCAGCTACCCTAGGACTCGGAATCAAGATGGGAGCCGTAATGGAGCTTATACCACGTATCACGAGTCTTTTCATAGAAGGTCTGAAGCCTATTTCAGACGCTACCCGCGAACTGATAGCGAAGAAGTTTGGAGCCGACAAAGAACTGTATATCGGAATGTCGCCGGCACTTGTCATTGGTCACCCTACCACACTCGTTGTCTCTCTGCTTCTTATCCCTGTCACCCTTCTCCTCGCCGTTGTCCTCCCAGGCAACCAGTTCCTTCCACTCGCCTCTTTGGCAGGAATGTTCTATGTCTTTGTCATGATCCTTCCTTATACTAATGGTAATGTCCTCCGCTCTTTCATTGTAGGACTTGTCGTTGTAGCTTTAGGCCTCTATTTCGTGACATGGATGGCGGGCGACTTTACTATGGCTGCTCACAGTGTGGCTCTGGCACATCCGGAAGACGCCTCCGTCGCTGTTCCTTCAGGTTTCTCGGCAGGTGCTCTTGACTTTGCTTCCAGCCCTCTCTCTTCGCTTATCTACGCTTGCTGTAAGTACTTGAACTATATCGGAGCGGCAATCCTCACAGTCCTCACCGCTGTACTTGTGGTGTGGAACAAGAGGCGAATAAGCAAGAAATGACATATCAAATTCATACCGACAAATATAAATTCACACCGACAAATATAAATTCAAACATATAATACAATGAAAAAAACATTTTTCATAGCCCTTGTGGCTTTCTGTAGCATTGGTGCTTCTGCCCAGCAGAACGTACGTTTCCAGACAGCATGCCATCCGCGTGATGTCATGCATTACGACACCCAGACCCTCCGCGACCGTTTTGTGATGGAGAAGGTTATGTCGCCGGACGAGATAAATCTCACATATTCTCAGTACGACCGTTTTATCTTCGGTGGAGCTATGCCTGTAAACAAAGACCTTAAGCTCGAGAACTTTACAGCCCTTGGCCTTTCTGTCGACAAGACTATTAAAGAGCCTTATTTCCTTTATAACCGTGAAATAGGCATCGTAAACTGTGGTCTTGGCGAAGGCTCTGTCATAGTCGACGGCAAAGAGTACGTCCTCGGTCCGAAGGAAGCCCTCTATATTGGCAGAGGTCACATGCAGGACAAGAAAGGCAACTGGACAGACTGCAACAAAGAAGTGGTCTTCCGTTCGAAAGACGCCAAGAACCCTGCAAAGTTCTACATTAATTCTGCAACAGCCCACAAGCATTACAAGACTCAATGGGTAACTCTCGACGGCCGCAAAGGCTCTCTGAAAGCCGCTGTCTGGGGTCCTGTAGGTACAAAGGAAGAAGCCAACGGCCGTACGATTTACAAGCTTATTGTCCGTGACGCTTTGGAGGAAGGACCTTGCCAGCTTCAGATGGGTCTCACACAGCTTGAGCCGGGTGCTGTCTGGAATACCATGCCTCCTCACACCCATGGTCGCCGTATCGAGGCATATTATTACTTCAACCTTCCTGAAGGACAGACAATCTCACATGTCATGGGCGAGCCTCAGGAGACACGCAACGTATGGCTTCACAATGAGATGGCTATCATGAGTCCGGAGTGGTCTATACATGCGGCTTCAGGTACTTATTTCTACACATTTATTTGGGGTATGGCTGGTGAGAATTTGGAGTACAATGATAAGGATGTCGTACCAGTAATAGATATAAGATAATAGAATCTATATCTGGTAACAAATATATGATTAGGTTTTCATTGAAGTCACGTTATAGTTGTTGTGTAGCTTCTACATAAAGCGTTTTTGTAACGAAAGGACAACAACTATAACGTGTTCTTCAATGAATTTTTTTGTGTCTTTGTTGATGTTTATCTTCTCGGTAGAGTAGTAGCCAAGCTTTACGGTATGCTTGTACTACTTGTAGATGAAGCGTGGTACGCTTCTCCAAATTGTACTTATTGTAGTATGGATTCTTCTGTATAGAAACGTATCATGCGTTCCAATGCTTGCTGACACACCGGACAGAAATCTTTCTCCTCGTTTGTACGCATCCGGCAGTTTTCAAATGCTCTGTATACTCCTTTTGTGAGGTAGCCTGCACCTTCTATCAGCCCTGCTTTGCCTTCTTTTACCAACTGCTCCCATTTCTTGCTGAAATCCTTCTTCGTCGTTATGTTCGGTTCCCATGGCTCAATGTCGCTGAAATACATCGGGTCGTCTGTGCCGTATTCATATTCGTCGGCAAGTCCTCCAAAACTGTGTCCGAACTCATGCACTACAACGGGCAGGAAGTTCTTTCCGTCGGTGTAAGAGAGGTTGTATGAGTTATATATCCCACCGCCACCGTAGTTGTCAGTGTTCACCAAGACAATGATATGTTCGTAAGGTATTCCGGCGAGAATGTCGTGCATTTTCTTCAGTCTCAGCGTAGTAAGGTATCTCTCGGAATAGAAAGTGTCGAAATGCGACTCCAATGCCGTTTCTATCCATTTCCCCTTTGAGGGTATGCTTGTCCCGCTGTTCTCGGACGGAGACATTACTGCTACAATGCTGAAGCGTCCTCTCATCTTCTTGAACGGCTCATGTTCGAAAAGAGCCCCTACAGCTTTTTCCGCATCGCTTCTGAATTTGTCCATTTCCTCCTCTTTATATCCCTCTGCCACGAATGCTATGTCAATCGCCTTCGTCGAGTCCTCCGCTTCTTGCAGTATTACGTATGTTGTGTTGCTTTGCGCTCTCCTTATAAGTATATCGTCAGGAGATACGTTGTGTGTCATCGTCGCTGTCACGTTGTCACGGTAGTCATAAAGTTCTACCGTCACTGTCACCGCACGTTTTGGGAACGGAACAAGGAATACGTTCTCAAACGCCTTGCGTGTATGTTTCGACTCTTCCGTGCTCAGCCATTCCTGAAAAAGCGTTGAGAACGGATGACGGTATATCACCCTCTCCGTCAGCGAGTCCCTCACGGTTATCATGCCGTTGCCTCTCAGTGGAGTCTCCGCCAGGTTTTCCTTCCTACCGTACCAACGTGTCGTTTTGCTTATATTGTCAAGATATATATCCTGCCTATATCTGTCTCCTGCGAAAATATAGTCTATCCGCATGGTGTTGTCTGTGAAGTATTCGTTAAAGTCTTGCCCATGGCATATCGTGGCAATAACAGTCAGAGAGAGTAAAAGGAGTTGTCTCATTTTCTTTGCTTGTTTCGGTGATGATGTTTTAGTTATGACATGTCATTGATAGAATGGTGGGTCTCTATGGAGCCGTGTATATTGCCTGCCCTTTTTCGAGCCGTTTCCTTGTCACGTGTCCAAGAGACCCACCTTTCGTCATTTTCCTGCGGCGTGATTTTTTCTGCCGCAGTCATATATCTATTCTTCTTTCGGTACCTCTGTTATGCTGCCGTAGCGGTGGTATTCGAACGATATACTCTGCTCTTTGATGTAGTTTATCAGTTCCACTCTGCCGTTCTTTACCGGCTTCGCTGTGCAGATATATTTGTCCGTTTCTGCCGCCCTCTCGTACATTTTGCGTGGTATGTCAGGCGAACATGTGCGTATACGCTCGTATTCCGGCATGGAGAGTATGAAGTCGTCCAACGACTCTTTCTTCAGTTTGCATCCTGTTTCAGATAGTGCCGTGCTGCGGTCGTCGTCCTCGTCGAAGCTTATGGTAAGTGGCGTACCGCAAGTCTTTGCTGCGAGAGCAATCATCTGTGCAGTCTCGTTGCTGTCTTCCTTGAAGAGATGCAGTGCCATGCCGCCTTTCAGTGGCAGGTATCTGAATGCGTTCTGCTCGCCGTAGCATTTGTTCCAATCGCGTGTGTGAGCAAACTCCTTCTCCCAAGCTTCTGCATAACTCTTCTTATAGTCTGTCTTTGAGCCTTGCTTGTCTGTTATGTATGTAAAGAGAGCACAGTAGTTTGGTCCGCCAGCCTTTATGCCGCCTCCGAAGGCAGAGAGTTTCATGCCACCGAATGGCTGTCTGTTTACTATAGCACCCGTAATGCCTCGGTTTATGTACAGGTTACCCGCCATGATAGAGTCTCTCCACAGTTTCTGCTCCTTCTCGTCAAGCGACTGCAGTCCCGATGTCAGTCCGTAGTCAAGACCGTTGACGAGGTCTATAGCCTCCTGCAGGGAGTCTACCGGGCAAACAGAGAGCATAGGGCCGAAGAGCTCAGTGCGGAAAGAGAAGCTGCCAGGTTTTACTCCCCATTTTATCGTCGGTGCAAGGATATACTTCTTCTTGTCTATGAAGCGTGGTGGAACGAGCCATGACTCACCCTCTTCGAGAGTTCCGAGCGCCTTGAGCAGTTTCTCGTTCTTGTTTGTTATCATCGGACCTACGATGTTGCCTGCTTCCCATACGCTGCCGACCTTCAGACTCGTTGCACAGTCTTTCAGCTTTGTCTGGAATTCCTCAGAGTTGTATACGGAGCGTTCTACGAGCAACAGCGAGCATGCGGAACATTTCTGTCCGGCGTTGCCGAACGCCGAGGTACATGCGTTCATGATGGCGTGGTCTCTGTCTGCTGATGCAGTTATGATCATCACGTTCTTACCGCCTGTCTCGGCAGATAGCGGAGTGGTAGGGCTGGCTTTTGTTATAGCCTGTGCAGTCTCAGTGCCTCCCGTAAGAATAATATGCTTTATCTCCGGAGCCGCAGTCAGAGCCTTCAGTGCGTTGCGGTCTGTTATTATAACCTGTAGAGCCTCCTTAGGTACTCCAGCATCCCAGAATGCCTTTGCGAAGAGCCATGCTACAGGTGCTGCCACCGTCGCAGGCTTCAGTATTACGGTGTTTCCTGATGCCAATGCTGCAACAATGCCTCCTACAGGTATGGCGCATGGGAAGTTCCATGGTGATATGACGAGAATGGTTCCTTTCGCCTTGATGTCCACGTCCTTCTCCTTGAAGAATTTCTTCATAGTCGTAGTGTAGAAACGTGCGTAGTCAATACCCTCCGAAACCTCTACGTCGCCTTCTACTACGGCCTTTCCCGTTATGGCACACATACATCCTATAAGGTCTCCGCGCATCTCACCCAACTTGTTTGCAGCGTCGTACATGATCTTATGCCGCTCGTTGATGTCTTTCTTGCGCCATTTCCCTGCATCTTCCGCAGCAATCTTGACAATCTTCTTCACCTGTTCGGTGTCAGCCATTGACATCTCGCAGATTTTCACCTCGTCGTCCTGACATCTGTCGAAGTATTCGTGGCGCTGTGCGTTCTCTACATTCTCCGCTCCGATTTGTGTAGGTATGACGTATGGCGTGTCGTTCTTTGTCTTCTTCCATTTTGCAAATATCTGCCTCTGCCATTCCTGGTTACACTCTCTGTCAAAGTCTGTGTCCGGCTCGTTCTTCATCTCGTCAGCCGGTGCTACAGGCTTATACGGTTCCAACCGGTTTTGTGTGCAGTGTGGTTTGTGAGGTATCTCGTCTTTTATGGCATATGCGTCCTCGAACTGCTTCTTCAGGAACTCCCATGTCTCAGTGTCTGGCTGTAGGTTAAACGAGTGGGTCAGGAAGTTGTCTGGTGCGGTGTTCTCGTCCATACGTCTCACGAGATATGACACGGCATTGAGGAAATGCTCGTCTTTAACCACCGGCGTATAGAGTATCACGTGGTTACCCAGTTCCGATTGCGCTCTCCAGACGTGGTCTGCCATGCCTTCGAGCATCTCGAAGCAGAAGCATTCCTTCGGAGTGCCGTATTTCTGCGTGAGGAGATAAGCGTACGATATGGTGTAAAGATTGTGTGACGCCATGCCTATGTGGAGGTACTTGGCGTTCTCTGGCAGCAGACCGCGCTCGATGATATGCAGGTAGTTGGCGTCTACCTCTGTCTTCGACGGGCGCACCGGGTTCTCCCAGCCTCTCAGCGAAGCCACTACTGTTTCCATCTCCAGGTTACATCCCTTAACGATACGCATCTTGATAGGTGCGCCGCCCCTTTCGCAACGTTCCTTTGCAAATTCCAGCAGCTCTGTCTGGAAGTCCCAGGCGTCGGGGAGGTACGACTGTACCACTATGCCTGCAGAATAGTTAAGGAATTCAGGCTTTGAGAGCACCTCTTTGAACAGTCGCATCGTGAGGTGTGCGTCTTTGTACTCCTCCATGTCGAGGTTGATGAACTTCGCCCTTTTCACGCCGTTCTCGTCAACGTATGGGTTGTCTATGGCTGCCTGATACAATTCAGACATGCGACGTATAAGTTCTGGGAAGCTCTCTTCGTAGTTCAAGGCGTGAGTCTGAGCATATATACCTGAGATTTTTACCGAGATATAGTTTATGTCAGGATATTTCAGGGCGTCAAGGTAGCTGTAGTATCTCTTGTCGGCTTCTTCATTTCCGAGTACTACCTCTCCGAGGAGGTTGACGTTCTGTCCAATTTTCTGTTTGAAACGTGTTGCGAGGTGGTTGGTGAGGTGAGGACGTGCTGCGTCGATGATGACCCTTGAGGTGTCCATACGCAGTCGTTTCTTTATGATAGGTATGGCGATAGGGTAGAAGTAATGTCCGAAGGACTGGTATATCTGGAACAGCAGACGGTCGCGCTTGTTCAGGAAGTGTGGAACACCGTATTCGTCGATGAGTGCCTTGATTCTTCGTGCCAGCTTTTTGTCGTCACGTATCTGCGACGACTCGTCAAGCATCTTCACGAGGAATTTCTTGTCTTCCGGTCTCTGCACCATGATTGCATACTTGCGCTGCTCTGCTCTTTCGGCTGCTGTGATTGTTTTCTCACATGTGTCGTACAGCGTCTTTACCCAGCTCTCAACTTCTTGTATTGTAGGCTTTTCCATAAGTCTTCTGATGTTTTGATAAAAGGTTTCTCCACTATTCGTGCCTTCTCCGTTGTGTTCGCCACGGCGTTTTTCTGCCGTTGGTGTCTATACACCTTACCCTGCGGAGGTCTTTCCTCCGAAGATGTAGTGTCACGAAGAGTGTCTTGTTGGTATAAGTGTGTGAAAACTCTTGGGTAGACTGTCATGCCGGAAAAGAAAAACACATGTCGCTCAAAGCAGCCTCACGTTCTAAGACTGCCGTCTTCCGGCTTGCTGTCAGCTTACCCCTCTTTTTCCCTCACATTGGGAAAAGAATATCAAAACATGGTAGGACTGAACATTACTGCACGGTATCTGTGCAGTTCTTGAAGAGCCTGCATTGAAAAATGGTCAAAAAACATTCGTCTCATAGCTCTGATGTTTTACTTGTTTATAATAATCGTTGCAAATGTACGCAGAATATTTTAAACAACCAAGCAAAAAAGTGGGAAAATTTTCATAAAATAGAGCAAAAAGTATATTATACGGACACTATGCCCACTTTTTGACTTGTTTTTCCGTCTTTTCCTGCCTCTTGTTGCACCTGTCTGACTGTTGTGCGTCATTTCCGAACATTCTCCGTTGTCTCTCTGTAACTAATATTTTTTTATCCAAAAATGCTTGAAAAGCTTTTTTTTGCTATACATATTTATATATTTATGCTTCTTGTTTCAGGAATTTTTTATATTTTTGCATCGGAAATCAGCCTATGACGACTGACAGACACAGATAATACATGTCTCGCAAGCGGACGGGATAAATCGTTACAGAAAACATGATACAGACTAACTAACATAAATCAACGATGAAGAAAGTTTTTATTGCATTTGTGGCATCAGTGCTTGTTCTCGATGCCTCGGCACAATGTATTGCGCGTGATGAGAATGTCGAGGCGCAAGTAGAGATCCTGTTACAGAAAATGACCCTTGACGACAAGGTGGGGCAGATGTGTGAACTCGCCATTGACAAGGTGGCGCAGAAGTCAGCCGACAGCAATGTCAAGAGCAACAAATCCATGCAGTCCATAGCCAACGGCATGCTCTCCATGAGTGCTGTCGAAGAAACATTCGGCAAGTATAAGGTCGGTTCGATACTCAACGTCCCGGAGGGGCTCGCTCAGACTCCCAAAGTCTGGTCGGACATCATACGTTCGCTCAACAACTCTTCTGCTTTCTGGTGTGGCGGCATACCAGAGATTTATGGCGTAGACCAAATCCATGGTGCCAGCTACACATGGGGTGCCACAATGTTTCCGCAGGAGGTAGGTCAGGGAGCGTCGTTCAACCGTCAGATACCCAAGCGCATAGGACAGATTACGGCGTATGAGTCGAGGGCGTGTCTCATACCGTGGGTTTATTCTCCCGTCATGGATGTGGCGCGCTCACCGCTATGGCCACGCGTATGGGAGAGCTTCGGTGAAGATGTCCTCCTCAACCAGCTCATGGCAGTAGAACTGACAAAAGGTCTTCAGGGAGACGACCCAAACCATATCGGAATGTACAATGTTGCAGCGTGTCTGAAGCATTATATGGCTTACGGAGCAGCTGTGAGCGGTAAAGACCGTACGCCCTCCAGCGTGACATACCGTGAACTGATGGAAAAGTATTTCCTGCCGTTCAAGGCATGTTGTGAGGCAGGGGCATTGAGCGTCATGGTAAACTCTGCCAACAACAGCGGCATGCCTTTCCATTGCAACCGTACGTTGCTCACCGAATGGCTCAAGGAGGGCTTGCAGTGGGACGGTATGGTGGTTACCGACTGGGCGGACATTGACAACCTATGGAAGCGTGACCACGTGGCAAAGGATAAGAAAGACGCTATATGCATGGCGATTAATGCGGGAATAGATATGACTATGGATCCTTACAACGCTGATTTCTGCACACTACTCGCAGAGCTCGTTAACGAGGGACGTGTCCCTATGGAACGTATTGACGATGCGGTTCGACGCATACTGCGTCTGAAGATACGAGTAGGACTACTTGACCGTAAGACATGGGACATACCTTATGAAAACAAAAACGGCAAGCCCTCCAAGAAAGGAAAGACAACGCTCTCAGAGATGTACCCAGACTTTGCATGTCAGAAATTCACCGACGACGCCATAAAGATTGCAGAAGAGTGTATAGTGCTCCTGAAGAACAATAGCCTTGCCGACGGCTCAAAGGTGCTGCCGCTGAAGAAGGGGACACGACTCGTCGTGTGTGGACCAAATGCCGACGCTTTCCGCCCCATGAACGGCGGGTGGTCTTACACATGGCAGGGGCACAAGACTGACAGCGTATGCCGTGCCATAGGGAAATACCACACCTTCCTTGGCGCACTCGAAGAGAAGTTCGGTAAGGAGAATGTGGCATACAGCGAGATGGTGCGTTACGATGAGCATAACTTCAACGCCGACCACAAAGTTGCGGAGCAGGCTGAAGGGGGACTGACAACGGAAGAGAAGATAAAACGTTCTGACGTGGTAATAGCTTTCATCGGAGAGAACTCCTATACAGAGACTGTCGGCAATATTGACGACCTCACTCTCTCGCTCAACCAGCTCGATATGGTGAAGGACGTGGCACGTTACGGAAAGCCTGTCATAATCGTACTCAACGAAGGACGCCCGAGGCTTATCAAAGACATAGAGCCCTTCGCTGCTTCCGTGGTACATACCTTCCTGCCGGGCAACTATGGTGGCGACGCCCTTGCCAACCTTCTTGCTGGCGACACAAACTTCTCTGCCAAACTGCCGTACACATACCCCAAATACCACGGCTCGTTCATCACTTACGACTGCAAACCGTGTGAGTTCGTAGAAACAATGGAAGGCGCATACAACTACGAGGCGAACACCGTAGTGCAGTGGCCTTTCGGATGGGGCTTGTCGTATTCTGACGTTGAGGTAACCAACCTGCGTGTTACAGAAATTCCTAAGCCGATCAATCCTGGAGCAAGTAACCTGCGTTACAACCGCAACGATAAAATAGCCTTCACCTTTGATGTCACCAACCATTCCGACAGGGCGGTCAAAGAACCAGTCCTTCTCTATGTCTCAGACCTCGTGGCGTCGCTGACACCAGATGTCAAGCGTCTGCGCTCATTCAAGAAGGTCGCTTTGGCACCACGTGAGACAAAGTCTGTCACACTACGTGTACGTCCTTCCGACCTCGCATTCGTCGACGAGACGCTCCAATGGGTTCTTGAGCCGGGTGACTTCCGCGTAACCGTAGGTAAGCAGCAGCAAACCTTCACCCTGAAATAATCTCCGTCGCAGAGGCATGTCACCCAACTTCCGTGGCATAAACCCCAAAAGCCTTTGGCTGTTTCTGAAAAGATTCAGCCAAAGGCTTTTTCCATATCCCGGCAATGCCTCTCCTGTCCGGCACCTTTGTTTTCATATCTCGTTGTATACGTAATGCGAGTAGCATATTGCCGTGATTGTCTCACTACTACATGAAGAAAAAACGCGTAAGCTTTGTCACAACTGTTTCATGGCTTTGTCACAGTTGTTCCATCCCTTTGTCACAACTGTTTCAAAGCCATGAAACAACTGTGACAAAACTATGCGTCTATTGGACTGTCTTTTCCTGATTTCACTAGACACTTTTTCTGTTTATTAGCTGAAGCAGTAGACAGTTTTATTAAAAGCCATACTGTATCAATAGACACATGCTGCAAAAGCACACTGTTTTTGTTGACACTGCGGACATGCTGGACATGTAGAGCCCGGGCTGTTCCGTTCGGCAAGACTGGATGCCCCTCGATGGGGCATTCAGTCTTAAGTCAAGTGTGCTGGCATACGTCTTCGCCCTGACTGTCCGTTCGGCTTTGCAAAGGTAAGTAATATTTTTAACTATCTGCATTTTTCTCTC
>CALZUQ010000045.1 GCA_945829425.1 uncultured bacterium
TAAACCTAATTAGTTAATCGCATCCAATTCTGTCAACTAATTTTAGGAATAGTCATTATTAATAATTGTTGGTTGCAAAAATACAAAATTAATTTGTAAAACGTGCGGGAATATCTAAAAATTAGCGTGTTTTCTTCATTTTTGTTGCGTTTTATACATCATTTAATATGTACGCACTATTCATGTCGGTCGTGGCATCATGGCTGATGATTATTTTGTGGCTGCTTAAACCTCGTTTTTCAGAGAAGATATACTTACTTTGCCGGAGAAGTATATCTTCTATTGCCGAAGAAGTATATCTTCTTTCAAAAGTAAGTAGTATTACCTTTTCAACCTTATTCCTCAATACGGTCTCAAAAAGCATGTCAAAAACCGCAGAAACTTCAAAAAAAAGTATGTTGACATAAATGGCAAAGTATCTAAAGATAAATGACAAAGTATCTAAACATACTTTGCTGAGTATGTTATCCTGGATTTTCGGATGATTTACTGAAATTCGCGTTCAAGAAGTTGCATAAACCAAAAGAAAGTATTACCTTTGCCACCGGACCCACTTACCAAAGGAAAGGAACTATGAAAATGATGAACTTCTCTTATTATAAAATAAATAGAACCAACCTATAACAATAGAAAATTATTTGATAACCATAATATGATGATTAAATTTATAAACAGGAAATGGTTCAAGAACATAAAGTTCTTAGTATTGGCTCTGATAGCTATTGGAGCAAGTCTGTTTTGTGCGCTGCATGATTTCAGCAACGATTTCAGGCATTATCCCAATACCGTTGTTCATCCCATAGGCTGGACAGGTGTCGCATTCTTTGGATATGCACTGATATTCATGATTTACAAAAACACGAAATACGCTTTGCAAGGCAGAGGCATGGTTACCATTACAGACAAAGGACTGTTTGTCAGAGATGAGTTTGTCGCATGGGAAAACATTGCGGGCATCACCGGAAATGAGCGTTTTGTCATAATTGATACGAACGATACTAAGGAAAGACTTCTCCGAGCTTCTTGGTGGACAAAAATGAACTATAAAATTGTCGGAGCTATGGTAACAGTCAGTAATTTTGACTATGACGGCTCGCAAGAAGAGTTTATGGCAATTCTGAAACAGCACATTGAACTTCACGAGAAACGGAAACAGGGGCTATACGAAACAATAGGACATTGTCCCACAAATTGAGGAGAAGTAATGATGGTAAAGAACAAGATATCTATCCGATTCTACAACGACACCCTTGATGCAGAAGGCACGGCAGCCCTTGCCAAGACGATACGCAATGTTAAGGCTGCCAAGTTTCTTGACTGGCTGACTTTCGGCGACAACACCTTCTCGACGACATCATCAAGAAGGTGAACATCATGTTTCGCGGATAGTTCTCCGAGGCTGACCGTGTGATGGTGGATGGTATCCTGCCATTAGATCGTTATTCCGTATTCATGTTTTACGGTATCCATGACGAACGTGCTTTCTATGGAGCCGAGGTTGTCTATCGTGCCGAGGACGTTGAGGACAAACTCCTGGTAGTATTTCATGTTCGGGGCGTGTATCTTTAGCAGATAGTCGAAATGTCCTGAGACATTGTAACACTCCGTCACCTCGGGAATGCCCTCGATATGGCGCGTGAAGTCTTCGGCGTTTTCTTTGCCGAGACGGCTGAGCTTGACGTGACAGAAGACGATGAACCCTTGGTTGAGCATCTCGGCGTTTAGCACGGCGATATATTTCTTTATGTACCCTCGGCTTTCCAGACGTTTCAGACGTTCGAAGACGGGGGTCGAGGAGAGGCTGACACGTGAGGCAAGCTCTTTCGTGGTGAGCCGGGCGTTCTGCTGGAGTGTACGCAGAATCTGCAGGTCTACCTTATCAAGATTTTCCATGACTATAGTGTTTCTTTTTTAATGTATAATGTATAATGTATAATTGTTAAGGTTAGGGTCAAGGTTAAGGTCAAGATACACCTGAAACATGAAACCTGAAACCTGAAACCTGGAACACAGAAGAAGTCGTTCTGTTTTTTGGGTGTTATGAATACGTAAACAGTAGAAAAATTCTGTTTCACGCTGCAAAAGTAGTGATTTTTTCTGAATATTCGCCAAATCTTGCAGGAAAAAAATACATATAGTACCTTTGCACTCAGAAATCAGAGACGGGCACCGCTCTCCTGAGACGCTTGAACAGGGGGACAGGCTCCGTTCACGGGCTGGTGCTACCGTGAACGACAGCCAGTCCCCTGTGTTCTCCAGAAAATTCGTCCGAAGGACTCACTGACCAGAGCAGCCTTGTCGGTGAAACCGGATGGCGGTAAGCGAGGGAAGTAAATCAGAGACGAGTCAACTATATGAGATAACCAAGAAACAGAATAACCCTTATAATAAAAAGAAAGGAACACGACTATGGCACAGAAAAAACTTCATTTCGAGACACTACAGCTTCATGTAGGCCAGGAACAGGCAGATCCGGCAACCGACTCACGTGCGGTACCTATATATCAGACGACATCATACGTCTTCAGAAACTCACAGCACGCTGCCGACCGCTTCGGGCTGCGTGATGCAGGAAACATCTACGGACGCTTGACGAACTCTACACAGGGAGTCCTCGAAGACCGTATTGCGGCTCTGGAGGGTGGCGTGGCAGGTCTTGCCGTAGCATCGGGTGCGGCGGCCATAACCTATGCCTTGCAGAACATTCTTCAGGCTGGCGACCATGTCGTGGCTGCAGACAACCTCTATGGCGGGTCGTTCAACCTCATAACACATACGCTGTCAACACAGGGCGTGTCAAACACTATTGTCGACGTACGCGACCTCAAAGCCGTAGAAAAGGCTATACGTCCGGAGACGAAGGCTCTCTTCGTGGAGACATTCGGAAACCCGAACTCTGACGTGACGGATATCGACGCTCTTGCCGAGGTGGCACACCGTAACGGCATACCGCTTATCGTGGACAATACGTTCGCAACGCCGTATATCCTCCGACCTTTAGAACATGGAGCAGACATCGTGGTGCACAGTGCTACGAAATTTATCGGAGGACACGGCACGACGCTCGGCGGAGCCATCGTCGACGGCGGCACGTTTGACTGGAAGGCGCAGCCAGACCGCTTCCCGACGCTTGCAAAACCTGACCCGAGTTACCATGGTGCGATATTCGCCGATGTAGCAGGTCCGGCGGCTTTCGTGACAAGGATACGTGCCGTGATACTGCGTGATACGGGTGCTACGCTGGCACCTGTCAGTGCCTTCCTGCTGCTACAGGGCTTGGAGACACTCTCGCTGCGCGTAGAACGTCATGTCAGCAATGCGCTGAAGGTCGTGGACTTCCTGAAGAACCACCCGAAGGTGGCACGTGTCAACCATCCTTCCCTGCCGACGCATCCTGACCATGCGCTGTATGAGAAATTCTTCCCCAACGGTGCGGCAAGTATCTTCACCTTTGAGATAAAGGGAGGACAGGAAGAGGCATGGCGTTTCATCGACGCATTGCAGATTTTCTCACTCCTTGCCAACGTGGCTGACGTGAAGAGCCTCGTAATACACCCATATACTACGACTCACTCTCAGATGTCGCCCGAAGAGCTGGCACAGCAGCATATCACGCCATCTACGGTGCGCCTGTCGATAGGTACTGAACACATCGACGACATCATCGATGACATAGCGCAGGCGTTGGAGAAGGTAGATTAAGTTTCAGGTTTCAAGTTTCAGGTTTTAGGTTTCAAGTTTCAGGTTTCAAGTGTTTCAAGTTTCAAGTGTACCTTGACCTTAACCTTGACCTTAACCTTGACCTTAACCTTGACATTGACAATTATACATTATAAATTATTAAACATTATAAATTAAAAGACAACCATGAGCAAGATATATAAAGACCTCGTAGCCCTTGTGGGCAACACCCCATTGATAGAAGTAAGCCGTTATGCGGAGAAGAAAGGTCTCGCAGCATCAATACTTGTAAAGGCAGAGAAGTTTAACCCTACGGGAAGCGTGAAGGCACGGGCTGCCGTGGCTATGGTTGACCGTGCAGAGAAAGAGGGAAGGCTGGCAGCCGGAGGAACAATCATTGAGCCTACGAGTGGCAATACCGGTATTGCTCTCGCCCTTGTGGCTGCCGTGAGAGGCTATCGGCTTATCCTCACCATGCCGGAGACGATGAGCGTAGAGCGCAGGAAACTGTTGAAGGCTTACGGAGCGGAGCTGGTGCTCACTCCCGGTGGTGAGGGTATGAAGGGCAGTGTCGCTAAGGCGCAGGAGCTGCAGAAGGACATCGAGGGCAGCGTGATCCTGCAACAGTTCGAGAACCCTGCCAACCCCGCTATACACGAAGCAACGACGGGCGAGGAGATATGGAACGACACCGACGGCGAGGTGGACATCTTCGTGGCTGGTGTAGGAACGGGAGGAACGGTCTCTGGCATAGGACGCGCACTGAAGCGGCATAACGACAAGGTGCGCATCGTTGCCGTGGAGCCTTCGACATCAGCGGTGTTGCAGGGCAACGCTCCCGGTCCGCATAAGATACAGGGCATAGGAGCAGGCTTCGTGCCTAAGAACTTCGACGGTGGTGTCGTAGACGAGATACTTGGCGTAAGTACGGAAGATGCTTTCGCGGCAGCACGTTTGTTGGCACGCACAGAGGGACTCCTCGTGGGCGTATCGAGCGGTGCGGCACTTCATGCCGCCACACTCCTGGCACAGCGTCCGGAGAATGCCGGAAAGCGTATCGTTGCCCTCTTGCCTGATACGGGAGAGAGATATTTCTCTCTTGGGTTATTTGAAGAATGATACCTTTAAAACGGCAATAGTGAATACGCAGTTTTTTTGTTCTGTGGTTCAGGTGATGAAGTCATCCGCCTAAACGACTAATGTTATGCCACAAGGCTATTACGACTGACACCCTGCGGGAAAAGAGTATCCACCCGTACAGGTGTCGGTCTTTCGGCGTAACGGAACAGGCTACAGCGACATCATGAAGATAAAGGAGAAGAGCCGTATGAAGACATGCTACGCCAAGGGCGGCATACCAACGTCATGCAGAAAGTCATGGAGCGTGAAGCAGCGGACTACGTGATATAAAAGAAACATGCCTGTAAAGATTCGGATGTTGTCAGATCTTTACAGGCATGACTGTTCTTTTATCAGAGATGCGCTTCGCAGTGAAGCACGGTGTGAGTGTTGTCGTTCAGTGAAAAAGGATATGTCGCAGGTTACTCCATAGACCTTATGTGCTTCAATATCTGTGAGGCATGTTCCTTCGTCTTTATCTGTTTTGGAAGGAAGATATGTTCTATGACACCGTCTTCGTTGACGAGATATGTGGTACGTAGCGTACCTATGCTCTTTTTTCCGCAGAACACCTTCTCTCCCCATGCTCCGATGTTCTGGAGAAGGGTCGTCTCTGTGTCTGCAATGAGCGGGAAAGGCAGCGAGTATTTCTCTATGAATTTCTGGTGGCTTGCTGCACTGTCCTTGCTTACTCCTATAACGCTATATCCTAAAGCCTGCAGCTCAGAGTAGTGCTCGCTGAGTGAGCATGCTTCTGCGGTGCATCCGCTCGTATTGTCTTTAGGGTATGTGTAGAGGATGAATTTCTTTCCCTTGAGCTGTTCAAGAGTAATGGTGTTGCCGTTCTGGTCGGTGCCGAGAACTTCCGGCAGGCGTGTTCCTGTTTCCATGATGTGTCATTGTGTTTTATTTGTGTTATCTGTTACGTTTTAATTTGATGCGGTGGGTAATGCACGGTGGCAGTTCCTCTTCGTAATGGGTCACCATGATGAGGGTTTTGTTCTTCCGCTGACAGAAAGTGTTTATTATCTCGCGAACCAGCTGGCGGTTGGTGAGGTCAAGGCCGTGGAGAGGTTCATCGAGGATAAGGAGGGAGGGGTCTTTGACGAAAGCGCGTGCAAGAAGGACGAGGCGTTGCTCTCCGCTGGAGATATGCAGGAAGGTGCGTTCGGCAATATCTTTTACTCCGAAGATGTCCAACCAGAAGAGGCATTGCGCCCTTTGCTCCGGCTTTGCCTTGGTATATAAGCCTTGCATGTCGGAGAGTCCTGATGCCACGATGTCAATGCATGGTATGTCGCGCTGATAGGCACGGTGCATCTCGGGTGAGATATAGCCTATATGGCGTTTTATGTCCCAGATGCTCTCTCCCTTGCCACGCTGATGTCCGAAGAGTACTATGTCGTTGGCATAAGACTGGGGATTGTCGGCGCATACTATGCTGAGAAGCGTTGACTTGCCCGCTCCGTTTTCGCCCGAGAGAGCCCAGCGTTCCCCGGTATTTACCGAGAGGGAGAGGTCGTGGAGTATGGTGCGTGAGCCATAACGGATATTGACATTACGGAAGGCTATGACGGGCGCGCCATGGCTTTCGTCGGGTGTCGTCGGGAGCGAGAGGAGAGCGTTGACCTTGCTGAAGGAGAGGATATGCTCTGGCTTCGGCATGATGGTGTTGCGGTATTCTTCAAGGGTCTGTTTCTTGCCGACGGTCATCTCTTCTACTTTTACGACATGTGTGATGAATGACGGGATGTCGTCACTCTTTGACTGTACGAGTATGACATTGATATTTGTCTCGTGGGTGAGGATGTCAAGGAACTCATGCAGCTGGCGTCGTGCCTCGACATCGAGACCTATGAAGGGATTGTCCATAATGAGCACACGGGGGTTGCTCAGGAGGGTTTTTGTAAGCTGGAACTTACGCAGCTCGCCGCTGGACAGGAGTATGACATGCTTGTCGAGAAGAGCGTCGAGGTGAAAAATGGAATATAAACGGTCACGGACACGCTGCAGCTCGGCGTGCATGGCATGACGTGCCTGTTCCTCACGTTCCAGGCGCAGGGCACGCTCTTCGTCGTCTTCATCACGAACGAGGAAACGGTCGTAGGGCGTTTGGCGTGTCAGGGCGGTATCTGCTATGCGGAAAGCTTCGTCAAGAAGGTCGCTGACAAGCGGGGTGTCATCGATGTCGTTCTGATTCCACCGTTGCTGGTGGTAGTAGGTGCCGTCGGCAGGGCCATAGGAGTCGCGGAAAGTGATATATTTGATGTTGTCGCTGACAAGGGTGGCATGTGACGGTGAGAAATCATACACGACGGGATTCATGGGTTGGAGAGCATGGGCTCCCGTTATGATATCAACAAGCATGGACTTTCCGCCGCCGTTGGGACCTACTATGGCGATATGCTCATCGCTGAGGAGTTCGAAGTCTACTGGCTCTGCCATACGCCAAGACGGCATACGGCATACACCGTTATGTATACTGATAACTTTCTGCATGGTTTTATGGAGGATAGTCACCGCCCTTATGGAGGTGAGAGTAGAAAACGGGTTATTTTTTCTCGTCCTTCAACGACGTGCGTGAGGCGTTGCGTGTCACGAAGTCTTTCCAAGAGCCATAGTGCTTGCCGGAAGAGACGGGAATGCCCATCTGCATGAAATGGCAGTAGGCGGCAGCAAGGGCATCGGTGGCATCCATGAACTTCGGAAGGTCGCTGTCGTCGAATTTCAGTACGCGTTGCAGCATTCCTGCTACCTGTTCCTTTGAGGCTGCTCCGTTGCCCGTGAGTGCCATCTTTATCTTCAGTGGGGCGTATTCATGGATGGGGATGTCACGCTGTATGGCTGCTGCAATGGCTACGCCCTGTGCTCTTCCGAGTTTCAGCATGGACTGGACGTTCTTACCGAAAAAGGGGGCTTCGATGGCCATCTCGTCGGGAAGATATTCTTCTATGATGCCTGTCACACGACGGAAGATATGACCGAGGCGCAGGTACGGGTCGCTCATCTTCCTCATGTCTATCCCGCCCATGGCAATCATGGTGGCTTTATTGCCTACTGCTCTCAAGACGCCATACCCCATGACGTTCGTGCCGGGGTCTATGCCGAGGATGATTTTCTCTGTCTTGGTATTTGACATGTGGTGGGGTAAGGGTTATCTGTCGAGGTAGGGGTTATGGGCAAGCTCGAAGCCTATCGTTGTCGTAGGACCATGACCGGGATATACGGTGACATCGTCTGGTAACTGACAGAGATAGCGCAGACTGTTGATAATCATGAACATAGAGCCTCCGGGGAGGTCTGTACGGCCTATTGACTGACGGAACAGCGTGTCGCCGGAGAAAGCCACATGCTCTTCTTCACAATAAAAGACTAAGCCGCCAGGGGTGTGACCAGGGGAGGGAAGGCATTTCAAGGTATGGGAGCCAAAGGAAACAGTATCGTTGCTCTTAAGGACAGCACCTACTGCGGGTGTCTCCTTGACGATGAAGCCGAACATATCGCCCTGCTTTGGCATGTCACGGAGAAGGGACTCGTCAGATTGGTGGACAGAAACCTTTATGCCGTATGCCTTGTTCATGGCGTTGACACCCCAGTTATGGTCGAAATGGCCGTGGGTTGCAAGGAGCAGCACGGGCTTGAGACCTTCAGAGGATATGTATGCCTTGATTTCCTCTTGTTCTTCGGAAGCCCATGCGCCACAGTCTATTATGGCGCATTCCCGGGTTTCGTCACTTACTATGTAACAGTTCTCCTGAAGTGGGTTTACTGTGAATGTCTTGACTTTTAGCATTTTGATTTTGTTTGAAGGTAGGAAAGTGTGGAGAGCTGACGCTCTGGGGCTACAGGGTGATTCGCTCAATGCCATCGGTGGTGACCCACCCTTCTGTGCCGTCGTCAAGGACAACCTCATACCATCCTTCTATCGTTTCGTCGGTGATGGTAAGATGTGTGCCTTCATGTATAATTGCTTCATCAACGGCCTTTGCCTCTGGTGAGCGCTTGACGTTGCATACACTCTTTACTATTACAGCACCGTTGTTGGCGTGCATACGGCGGTATTGTGAATAGGCACAAACGTTTCCGGCAATGAAAACGAGAAGGCAGAGGATGCCACCGTAGAAACCGGCCTGACGAAGAAGAATGTTGTCTGCAAAGAGATATGTCAGAGCGAAGACGATGAGCAGCACAAGAGAAATGATTGCTGCCATTGCCCATGTGTTGGGGTTGAAGAGGTTGACGAATGCCTCCCAGCCGGCTACTATGAACGTATCTTTTCGAGGCTGCATCTTGTCTATGGTCTTCGTCCTTGCCACAGAAAGGTTGTGGGCTATGTCTGCGTCGGCAGGCGAGAGCAATGACGCTTTCTCGTATGCTATGATAGCCTGTGGCATGTTGTCTGAACGGTAATAGGCATTGCCGAGGTTAAAGTACAGCTCTGCTGAAGGGGTCTTCAGAAGCAGTTGCTCGTATATGCGGATGGCCTGAACGTAGTTTCCTTTAGAAAAAGCATCATCGGCAGTCTCTTTGCCGTTGCCGTAGGAAGGAAGAGTGAGGGTGAACAGCATCAGGAGCATGAGGAAAGAGAATGACTTGCCTACGCAGTTGTACTGCGGCTCACGGCGGCCTCCGTCACGAGGAGGTTCCTGATGATGTTTCCCTTTCAGGAAGTCGTCGATGTCTGTTATGCCTTTCATTGCTTTCTCGTAAACGTTGGTCATCTTGCCATGAACTTCTCCAGGAGCATAACGTGCGTATTCACACTCGTCGATAGCATCTACAAAGACGGTTATGATCTCTTCATAGACACCGCGGTTC
Organism: uncultured bacterium; assembly: GCA_945829425.1. Taxonomy (GTDB): domain Bacteria; phylum Bacteroidota; class Bacteroidia; order Bacteroidales; family Bacteroidaceae; genus Prevotella. The sequence goes on from CALZUQ010000045.1 coordinate 9,619, forward strand.
TGGAGTCGTTCGGTGATATTCTCTCTTGAGAGTTCTGATACAGGGATGTTCATCTTGTCGCTGACATATCCCCATAGCGCTCTGAGCACTTCATCGTAGAATTCATCGTATTTCTCCTCTTTCATGAGACGCGCAGCTTTTTTCAGCCTCTTCGTTGCCACTTTATTGGCTTTTCTGCCCCTCATGCCAACAATGTCGGCATTTGCTATGGCGCGTTTCCTGAATACCCATATCAACAGTATGAAGGCGAGTAGAATAACGCAGATGATGCTGTTGTAGGCTGTCGTGCCGAAAAGCATGTCACGCTCGAGCGTCTTCTGATCTCCTCGCTTTATGCCACGTATGTCTGCATCTTTCTCTGTGAAGTCCGTAACGCTTGTAGCTGATGTAGTCCCCGGTGTGACGTTAATGGTCAGAGGCTGTGTCTTGATAGTCTTGAAGGTGTTGGCATTGACATCATAGTATGTGAACTCTACTGGCGGTATGGTATGCTGACCTTGGTTTCGTGGCACAAAAAGGAAGTCATATATCATATTGCCTTCCAAACCATTTGAGGTGAGACGTGTCTTGTCTGTTGTCTTAGGGTCGTACTTGTCGAAATCCTTCGGGAAATGTATCTCCGGTTGTTTTAAGAGTTTCAGGTTTCCCGTTCCGCTGACTACGACACGCAGCGTCACGGGTTCGTTAGCCCGCACGCTCTCTTTGTCCAACGACGCTGTTATCGAGAAGCGTCCTACACCTCCTGAGAAACCTGCGGGGCGTTGCGGCAACGGCAATACCTCTATCGCCAACGACGGTGCCACGATATCCTTCTCTACTTCTATATAACCTGACCCTCCGTTAAAGAACGCCTCAAAAGGGTCAACGTTACGGTTCTCCTGTATCACTGTGCCCTTGAAGGTTATTGATGGTATCTCAAGCTTTCCCGTCATCTGAGGGTACATGATATACTGGTTTATTGTTGCGCAGCGATATGGGCGTCCGTTTATGTTCTCTACGTAGAATGACCTTTGCTTCGTAGGCATAAGCTCCTGAGAATGAAATCCCTTGAGGTCAGGCATACGTGGCGTAAACTGTGATACGTCGACAAGAGTGTATAGCTTGTAGGTCAGGAGGATAGGCTCCTGCTCATGGACGCGTGTCTTGTTTGCCGACACTTTTATGAATAGGTCTGACGACGTGATGGGAGCACCCGCCTGTCGGGGTCTTGGGGATTGTTGCTGGTTGTGGCTTTGAGAAGACTGCGCCTGGCCGCTGACCTTTATCTTGGCGGTTGACGAGGTGACATGTTTCCCACCTATCTCTGCACTTGCAGAAGGTATGGTGTATGTGCCTGCTTTCTCTGCGTAAACAATATATGTATATGTTATAGACGAAGAACTGGATGTATGGCCGTTGACCATCTGGAAGCTTGACTGTGAACTCATGCTTGGTCCCATAAGCACTTGCAGGCCATCCGGGAATTCCCCTCCACGGAATCCTTTGACATCCTGTGTCTGTATGGTATATCTTACACGGAACTGTTCTCCTGTATTCACTTGCTGTGGGGCCGAAACGCTTATTGTCTGCGCTATGGTTGTCAAAGCACATGCGAAAAGTGTGAGAAATATGTGTAATCGTTTAATCATAAGACGTATTCTTTTTCCGGTTCTCGTTTTTGTTCGTTTTTCAGGGTGGGGGAGTTCATGTCACCCCCTCTCTTACCAGTTTTTCTGGTGTCTGTTCTGACGTGGTCTCTGCTGGTTTTTCTTCAGCTTTTCCTGTGTCGCTTTCTCCTGCTGGACGGCTGCGTTGAGAAGCTGTTCGGCGTTGTCCTTGCTCATTTTCTCTTGCTGATTCTCCTGCTGCTTGTCGTCTTGCTGTTGTTGCTGCTGCTGTTTTTTCTCTTGTTCTTTTTTATCTTGTTGCTCTTTCTTGTTGTCTTTCTTGTCGTTGCCGTTGCCATTCTGTTGCTGTGGCTGGTCTTTGATCTGTTTCAGGCAGAGAGCAAGATTATAACGTGTCTCGTTGTCCTTAGGGTTATTGCGCAGGGACTCCTTATAGGCTTCGGCAGCCTCGCGGAAAAGTTTTTTCTGCTGGCATATCACGCCGATGTTATGATATGCTTGTGCTCGTCGAAGAGGGTCGCTATGCAGTTTTCCGCTGTTCTCAAAGCATGTAACGGCGAGTGAGTCTTTCTGTTGTGCCATGAGTGCGCAGCCGAGGTTATACTGAGCCTCAGGGTTTTTGGCATTGGCTGCCACGGCTTTTCTGTATGTTCCTTCTGCTTTCTCATACTGCTCGCTGCGGTACTGCCGGTTTCCTTCACGTATCAGCTGCCGGTCGCTCTGTGCCGTGGCGAGAGAGGGAAGGAGGCAAAGGATATATAGTATAAACAGTTTTCTTTCCATTCTTTCTTTGTTGCTTTTTTCATCGTGGGGGCATGAATACGGGGTTCAGCTTCAATGTCTTTTCTTGAAGAGGCTGAGACCTTTCTGCCATGACGGTTTGCATTCGAACACCATGACCTCTATGGCGAGAAGGAGGATTACGAAGAAGCCAACGATTTGAAACTGGTCGTTGAACTCACTGTATACCACGTTTGCTACCTCGTTCTTCTGCATCTTTGACAGTTCGTCGTCGAGTCGTTCCTGAGCCTTATTCGTGTTGTCCACATGGATATATGTTCCCGAACCGGCAGATGCGATGTCCTTGCACATATTCTCGTTCAGTGCCGTCATCACAGTGTTTCCGGTGTTGTCGGTCATATATCCACCTTCGCCGTTAGGTATAGGACTGCCTGCCGTGGTGCCTATGCCGAGGATGAAGACACGCATTCCGGCTTTCTTTGCAGCCTTTGCTGCATCCATGGCACCTCCCTCATGGTCCTCACCGTCTGTTATGACTATTATGGCGCGTCCGATGTCCTTCTGTTGTGTGAAGCTGTTGCGTGCGAGGTTTATCGCTTTTGCCACGTCAGTGCCTTGCTCGTCGATGAGCGACGGTGTGGCGTTTTGCAGGAACATCTTCGCTGAGACATAGTCGGCTGTTATAGGCAACTGCGTGAATGCGTCGCCCGCAAAGACCACGAGACCCACCTTGTCGTCGGTGAAATGGTCCACAAGATTTTCTATCAGCATCTTCGCTTTGTCTAATCGTGACGGTGCCACGTCGTCTGCAAGCATGGAGTTCGATATGTCGAGGCAAATTATGGTCTCTATGCCTTGACGTTTTTCGTTGCTCACCTTCGTCCCCATTTGTGGACGTGCAAGCATTACTATTACTAAGGCGAGAGCTCCGCATAACAAGCAGAACTTCACCATGGGACGGTGTCGGGAGATGTCTGGCATCTGACGTCGGGTAAGGTCTGCATCCCCCCATTGTCTAAGGGCTTTCTTCCTTTTCCATAACATCCACAGCCTCAAGAGAAAGAGCAGTGGTATGACGGTGAGGAGATACAAGTATGTAGGGTCTTCAAATCGCATGGTATACTGTTTTTTTTCGCACGTTTCAAGGGGTGTTCTGAATATTCGTCTTTTTTACCTTAATGTGCGTTCTGTAAAAATCGCTTTACCTGATTTTACCTAAGGTATTCTCCTTAGCCAAGTCAGGCGCAGCACTATTTCCAGAAGAAGCGTAAGGAGTGCGGCAAGAGCGTAAGGCTGGAATGCCTCATAACGTTTTGAAAATTTCTTTACGTTGAGTTTTGAACGTTCCAGGACATCTATGTCGCGGTATATCTTCTTCAGTTCTTCGTTGTTCGTGGCTCGGTAGAAATTTCCGTCTGTCTTCTTGGCTATTTCCGCAAGTGTCTTGGTGTCTATCTCCACGGGCATCTTTACATACTGCACGCCTCCTGCTACAGGGACAGGGTAGGGTGCTACGTTATTTGTTCCGACGCCGATAGTGTAAACCCTTATTCCGAGACTTCTCGCTATCTCTGCCGATGTCATGGGCGATATCTCTCCTGCGTTGTTATATCCGTCGGTAAGTAATATCACCACTTTTGATTTCGCCTTTGAGTCTTTCAATCTCGTGACGGCGTTTGCCAGGCCCATTCCTACTGCCGTACCGTCTTCAATAAGTCCTCGTGCCGCAATGTCTGTCCTCACGTTCTGCAGAAGGTTGAGCAGAGAGGTGTGGTCTGTTGTCATAGGACATTGTGTGAAAGCTTCTCCGGCGAATATCGTCAGCCCTATATTGTCGTTGGGGCGTTCTGTTATGAATGATGCCGCAACATTTTTTGCCGCTTCCAGGCGGTTGGGCTTCAGGTCTTCGGCGAGCATTGATGTCGAGACGTCCATGGCGAGCATGATGTCTATTCCCTCCACGGTGCGTTCGTCCCATGCGTTGCGTGTCTGAGGTCTGCAGAGCACCAATATCGTGAGTACCAGTGTTGCGCAACGCAGTGCCATAGGAAGCCATGCGAGACGCTGGCGTAAGGTTTTCGGCGCATCGAGCAGCAGCCATGTGTCGCTCAGCGTCATGGTTGTCTCCGTACGTTTCCTGTAGTTGAAATACCATATCAGGTAAGGTATCACCAGAAGCAGCAGGAGAAGATATTCTTTATTTGCAAATTCCATGTCGGATGGTTTTCGTTTTTCTTTCTATGCGCTATTCTATGAGCATCATTGCCTGCCAGAGTACGTATGCCAAGATCAGTATGCCTCCGGATATGGCTATGTAAGCCATTATCTTCAGCATTTTCAACGCGTTGTTCGTCTGTTTCTCTTCCTCTGTGAGCCGTTGCTCCTCACGTTTCTCCTCTACCACCTCTTCTGTTTTCGTAGAGTTTATGAAGTCTATGGCAGAGACGAGGTTGCGGTCGTTTTCGTTGATCATCGTAGAGTGTTTCGCGAATTTCACGAGGTCTGCCGTCTCGAAGACTTCACGCAGTTCGGCAACCTTCATAGGGTCTTCGCTTTGCAGGCGCGCAATGATCTCTGATGTCGTCATCTCCATGGCAGAGAATCCGAAACGTTCCTTGAGATATATACGTAGAGTGTCGGTGAGTCGTGTGTAGTACTCCTTCTGGTCGTTTCCGGCAGACATCTTCTGTTCCTTTATCTCGTCGATAGACGTCATGGCTTTGACATGTGGCGGTATGCGACGTATGATACGGAAGGAAATTCTTATTGGCTTGTTGCCTTTCCTCATGAGGTGACACAGTATTGCTATCACTGCCAGCAGCGATGCTATGGCGTAGAGTATTATGAGAGGTGTCCATTCTTCCCATGAGAAAGGGTTTGACTGAATGTCTTTCGGAGGGTAGAACTGGTCGAGCTTCGTGGTGTCTACAGGCACGTCGAGAACTTTCAGCGCCAGACGTTTTCCCATGTGTTTCTTCCCTTCTACCAATACCGATAACGGTGCTATGTAGTGCAGATTCGGCTCGAATGATGTCAGGCGGTAGACTATTGTCTGACGTATCGTTCCGTCGTCGTTCAGTATGCTGTCGCCCCTCATCTGTTCCACGACTTCCACACCGGGAGCTATCATCTTCTGCTGTGAGAAGTCAGGAAACTGCACGTCAGCATTCTCCTTTGCGGTGACGGTAAGGAAGAGGTGGCATTGGTCTCCCATGACAATCTCTATAGAGTCGAGCATCTCCTCCACCTGCACTTTCTGTGCATGGGCTATGCCACATATTATATATAGGATGAAGAATAGTATCCGTTTCACGTTGAATTTCATTCTGCTTTTTTTCGGTGTTGAAAACATACGCCCCAACCTTTTTCCATGTCTTTCGGATTTCCTTATCCCCTTCTCTTGAAGAGCATGATGAGGTGTTTGACATAGTCGTCGGCGGTAGATATTGATACGGAGTCTATGCCTGAGTGTGAGAAGGTGTCCTTCAACCGGCTCTGACGTTCCAGCCATCTTTTGTGGTATGACTCCCTTATTCGTGACGAGGAGGTGTCGAGATATTGCTCATGTCCCGTTTCTGCATCGCGTACGCGCATCAGACCTATGTCGGGCAGTTCACTGTCTCTTTTGTCGTAAACCTGTATCGCTACGATGTCATGCTTGCGGCCACATATCTGAAGCTCTTTGTTGAAAGGCTTCTGTTGGTAGAAGTCGCTGAGGAGGAATGCCGTACAGCGGTGTTTCTGAAGCCTTGTCAGCGTCTCAACAGCCTGTGTTATGTCTGTCCTGTTGCTTTCAGGACGGAAGTCGAGGAGGGTGCGTATGATATAGAGTATATGTTTCTTGCCTTTCTTCGGAGGGATATATTTCTCTATATGGTCAGAGAAGAATATCACCCCTATCTTGTCGTTGTTCTGAATGGCGGAGAATGCTATTGTCGACGCTATCTCTGTGACCATCTCACGTTTCTCCTGACATTGAGAGCCGAAGGCGAGTGAGCCGGAGACGTCGATAACCAGCATCACTGTCAGCTCGCGCTCTTCCTCAAACACCTTGATGTACGGACGGTGGAAGCGTGCCGTGACGTTCCAGTCAATGTCTCGAATGTCGTCTCCAAACTGATACTCTCTCACCTCAGAGAATGCCATGCCTCGTCCCTTGAAGGCAGAGTGATACTGGCCGGCGAAGATGTTATTGCTCAGTCCGCGTGCCTTGATCTCTATCTTCCTTACTTTGGAGAGTATTTCGGTGGTGTTCATTGCGATGCTTTATGGTACCTGTACCTTGTTGATAATCTGTGATATTATTTCCTCTGCCGAGACGTTGGTAGCCTCGGCCTCGTAAGACAGTCCTATGCGGTGGCGAAGCACGTCATAAGCTACGGCGCGAACATCCTCAGGAACGACATATCCGCGGCGTTTTATGAAGGCGTAAGCCCTTGCTGCCTTGGCGAGGTTTATGGAAGCGCGTGGAGAGCCTCCGAACGAGATGAGGGATGTCAGCTCTTTCAATCCGTACTGTTCCGGGAAGCGTGTGGCGAAGACGATGTCTGCGATATACTGTTCTATCTTCTCGTCTATATACACCTCACGTACTATATTACGTGCACGGGATATTTCCTCACGTGTTGTCACGGCTTTCACCTCCGGAAGTCTTCCTGCGAGGTTCTCGCGTATGATAAGCTTTTCTTCTTCGAGTGTAGGATAGCTTATAACCACCTTGAGCATGAAACGGTCCATCTGCGCTTCCGGCAGCGGGTATGTTCCTTCCTGTTCTATAGGGTTTTGCGTAGCCATTACGAGGAACGGTTCTGGAAGTGAGAATGTCTGGTCGCCTATTGTTACCTGATGCTCCTGCATGGCTTCGAGAAGAGCTGACTGTACTTTCGCCGGTGCTCGGTTTATCTCATCAGCGAGTACGAAGTTTGCAAACACAGGACCTTTCTTTACCTGAAACTTCTCCTCTTTCTGAGAGTATATCATTGTTCCTATGACGTCGGCAGGCAGGAGGTCGGGGGTGAACTGTATTCTGCTGAAGTCGGCGTCTACGAGGCGTGAGAGGGTGTTTATGGCAAGTGTCTTGGCAAGTCCCGGCACGCCTTCGAGGAGTATGTGTCCGTCACTGAGCAGAGAGATGAGCAATGAGTCGATAAGGTGTTTCTGACCGACGATTACTCTGTCCATTCCTGTCACGAGGTTCTGTACGATGCCTGACTCCTGCTCTATTCTGATATTCAGTTCTCTGATGTCCATAAGTATGTGAAAATGTTGTCACCCTCGCCGCCTTTTCTGCATGGCGGCGGGGGTGGGAGTATTATGTTTGTTGGTTTGTTTTATCGTTTCTGTTTCTATTAGTCTTCAAGAGGTACGGTGAAGTAATCTTTTTTTCCGGAAGGGTAGAGACCCTGTATGATGAGTACCGGTGATTTTGATTTGCTTGCTTCCTTCACTATGTCGTTCAGTTCGCTTACGGTTTTTATGGCTTTTTCGTTCACTTTCAGGATATACAATCCTGTAGGGATGCCACGCTCCTTGAATTTTCCTTCTCCTACCTTTATGACCTTTATGCCGTATGTAATGTTCATCTCTTCCTTCTCTTTCGCGTTAATCTCGCGGAATGAAGCACCGAGTATGTCAAGGTCAGCGTCTTTCACTACCTTCGTCGTACCACGTTCGTTCTTCAGTGTCACTACTGCTGTCTTCTTGGCTTTCTTTCTGAGATATGTCAGTGTAACCTTGTCGCCTGGTCGTTTTGTTGCGAGTATCTCCTGCAGCTCTGCCATCTTTGTCACTTTCTGTCCGTCGACAGCCGTTATTACGTCGCCTTTCTGCAGTTCTGCGTCGTTAGCTGCTCCGTCTTCGCTGACTTCTGCGATATATATACCTTCGTTTGTTCCGAGATCCACCTCTTTCTGCTGCTCTTTCTGTGCGTCAATATATAGCCTTACGTCCTGTCCCTTTATTCCTATCAGTCCTCTCTGTACTGTTCCGTATTCTTTGAGGTCAGCCACCACTTTGTTCATGATGGTGGTAGGTATGGCGAAGCCGTAACCGGTGAAGTTGCCTGTCTGCGAGTACAGCATTGCGTTTATGCCTATCAGTTCTCCCCGTGCGTTTACGAGTGCTCCACCGGAGTTTCCCTGGTTTATGGCAGCGTCCGTCTGTATGAACGCCTCTATTCCGTTTGCTCCGAGTGAGCGTGCCTTAGCCGATACGATGCCTGCTGTCACTGTTGCACGCAGGTTGAAGGGATGTCCTATGGCGAGCACCCATTCTCCCACCCTTATGTCGTCTGAGGAGATTATCTTTATCGCCGGAAGGTTCTTGTCGTTGATCTTGATCAGCGCGAGGTCTGTAGCTTTGTCTGTTCCTATGATACGTGCTGAGTATTCGCGGTTGTCGTTGAGGGTTACGGTCAGCTCGTCAGCCCCCTCCACCACGTGGTTGTTTGTTACGATGTAACCGTCCTGACTTATTATCACTCCTGAGCCTGCTCCTTCTTTCTTAGGTGTCTGTATCTTGCGTTTCTGTCCCTGTCCCTGTTGCCTCTGTCCGAAGAAACCGAAAGGTCCGAAGAAATCATCGAAAGGGTCGCTCTGCATTTCCACTTCCTGTACTTTGGAGTTCTGAAGATATTTTATATGTACCACGCATGGTAATGCTTTGTCTGCTGCCCCTGTAAGGTCGACAGGCTGTGCTGTTACTGTTGTTGCTGGAGCTGATTTCAGAGCGTTGTTAGCTACTGAGAGGCCTGCACTCGTAAGTATCATGGTGCAGACGCAAAGTAAAAAAGTCTTGTTCATTTCCTTTAACAATTTGGTCTATTTTACTTGCAAAGTTAATGCGTGCTTTTCTTTATTCCTTCATTTGTGTTTTATTTTTGTCCCTATTTAACATTTTACATATTGGGAGTAACACTCGTTTATATCTCAGAATGAGCAATTTTGTTAAATTTAATAAAGCATGTCCCTTTGACCTTTTTGATTGTTGGTTTAATGCTGTAAAATCAGGGCTTAAAAGCCACATAAAACGGAAAAACGGCAAACCGGAGGTCGGCGTGCCGTTTTTTCTCAGAGTGATGAGTCTCTGTATGTGTTCTTTCAATGTGTTCTGCCTTTGTTCTGTTTTTGCGTTTGGTTTATGCGTTCTTTCTTTGCGTAATGAGTGGTTCTTCTTTCCGATTACAGTTGCTGCCTGTTATGTGTGAAGAAATACTGTCCTTTTTTCTTTGTAAAAGCCCAATAGTCAATGGCGTGGTATGGGCAATAATGGTAACATGCGAGACATGTGAGGCATTTCCCGTTATGCAACCATGCGGGGTGTCTGCCCTGTCCTTCGTCGGTCATGGCAATATTCTCTACCGGACACACCTTGCTGCATTTCCCGCATCCCGTACATTTTCCGCAGTCAACCTTAAAGCGTTTGTCCGTGATGAGGTATTTGTAGAAGAAACGTCCGAACACCCTGCTGTATATCTTCGGGAAAGACCCGCATACGATAGGCATGCGTACTGAGCGGTGGTCTTCAATTATCTCTGCAAATTTCTGTATTGTGCCGTTAGCCTTCATCTTCTTTTCCGCTTCGCGAAGTGCCGGGTCGACATCAAATCCCGGCAAGGCTACATACGACTCTGGCATGAGCAGCGAACAGCAGGTATCAACAGACAGCCCGGCAGATTCCAGGAGGCTTTCTAACTGCAAGGCGTATTCTCCGCAGCTGTCTCCCGCCGTAAGTAGGAAATATGTATATATACGTTTCAGGTCTTTGGCTGTCATTTCTACGTTGTTCGCCTGCGTAACCTTCATATTGCGTATGAAGGAACTCACCATCGGTTGCACGTTCCATCCGTGAACGGGAAGGCAGAACCCGAGACGCTCGCCTTCTTTCAGGTGTATAGGCTTCTTGTCCTTCACAGCATCAAAAAGCGAGAGAAGCCTGTCGTTGGTGGTCTTGGCAAGGGTCTCTGCCGCCCACCGCGTGTTTCCTGTGCAAGAAAAGTATATGATCATATTCTGCTGTTATTGTTTTTTGTTTCACCTTGGAGGGGGTACAAGATTAAACTATATAACTTACAAGAAAAATATCTTATAATCTCAATTCTCTAAGCTCTCAGCTCGATTCTCTAAGCTCTCAGCTCCCCCGTCAATCACTCTGCGTTTTTCGCCTTCAGGTCTTCAGCTGTATATCTGAGGTGCAGCAGCTGGTGTCCTGTCTTCTGCGACCTGTACACGAGTTCGAAATTGAACCCAGCGTCTTTGTATGTCTTTATGCTGGCGTTTTGTCTGAGCATGGTGAGAGTCTCTCGTTTTATCTCATCCTTTGCCGCAGCAATCTTTGCGCTGTCGTCAATAACCCCGACAAAAGTGCCGTAGTGTATCTGTGTACGTGACTTTTTGTCGAAGACTATGCTGTCTGTTATGACGTTGTTTTGCGGAGGGGTAGGGCAGTATTTCTGCGTATATTCCCGTGCCTCACGTTCTGCGCGTTCCTCTATTGTCTCCTGACATGCTGTGAGTAGCGTCATCATCAGCAGTGCAGAAAAAGCTTTCCGTATCATATCATCTCCTTTAGTGCTTTAGCAAGCTGGTCAGGGCAGCTGGTTGTCTTCATGCCGCAGCGTATGCCTTCCAAACGTGTTATGGCTTCTGAGGCTTTCATGCCTCTTAACAATGATGACAGCCCGAGAGTGTTGCCCGGGCATCCTCCGATGAATGTCACGTTATTTATGCACTTCTCGTCGTCGAGGCTTATTTCTATCAACTTTGAACATGTGCCCTGAGTGGTGAATGTCTTTGTCGTCATACTGTCGTGGTGAAAAAAATACCAGCCTTACTCCGGGAGGTGCAGGGCCGGTATTATTGTCTATGGAGCGTGTGTCGTTATTTCATGTTTGTATAAACGTTCTGTACGTCGTCAAACTCTTCGAGCTTTTCAACCATCTTCTCTATTGTTGCGCGTTGCTCGTCGTCAATCTCCTTGAAGTCGTTAGGTATGTATGTAAACTCACCGCCTACGTTCTCAAATCCTTTCTCCTCAAGGAATTTCTGTATCTGGCTGTATGACTTCGGGTCGCCGTAGATGGTTATCGTAGCCTCGTCCTTCTCCTCGTCGTAGTCCTCGTCAAACTCGTCGTCGACGTTATAGTCTATGAGTTCCAGTATGAGTTCGTCCATGTCTATGTCGTCTTTTTTCTTGAACGTGAACACACACTTGTGGTCGAAGAGGAAGCTCAGCGAGCCTGTCGTGCCGAGGTTTCCTGAGAATTTGTTGAATACTGAGCGTACGTCGGCAACGGTACGTGTGGTGTTGTCGGTCAGTGTGTCTACGAAGACAGCAATGCCGTGAGGGCCGTATCCCTCGTATGTCACCTCCTTGTAGTCAGACTGGTCCTTGCCCATTGCGTTCTTTATAGCTCTCTCAATATTGTCCTTCGGCATGTTTTCACGCTTGCAGACAGCTATTATCGAGCGTAGCGTAGGATTGTTTTCCGGTTCCGGTCCTCCAGCCTTTACTGCTATAGCTATTTGTTTTCCGAGACGTGTGAACGTCTTTGCCATGTGGCCCCAGCGTTTCATCTTGGTGGCCTTACGATATTCGAATGCTCTTCCCATAGTTTTATCTGAGTTCTGCTCCTAATTGTTTCTTTATATTTGTTATTAATTTGTTCATTATAGCGTCTATCGCCTTGTCGTTCAGTGTCTTCTCCGTGTCCTGGAGGATGAAGTTCACGGCATACGACTTTTTGCCCTCCGGAAGGTTCTTCCCTTCATAGACATCGAAGAGTTCTACGGATTTCAGCAGTTTCTTCTCTGTTGCCCGTGCTATGCGTTCTATCTCTGCAAATTCTGTCTTTGTGTCGAGAAGCAGTGAGAGGTCACGGCTTACTGCCGGGAACTTGCTTATCTCCTGATAGTGTACCTCATGTTTCTTCACTGCCTTGCACAGCTGCGTCCAGTTTATTTGTGCGTAGAACACCTCGTTCTGTATGTCGAAATGTTTCTGTATCTTCTTGCTTACGATACCCATCTCGCATATCACCTTTCCGCCTCTTGTCATGACTTTCAGCGCACTGCTGAAGAGGTCTGAAGCAGAGTGCTCCGTGACGGTCATCTGCGGAAGCAGTCCTACACGGGTGAATATATTGTTCACGTGAGCCTTCAGTTCTCCGAACGAAGTCTTCTCGTTGGCGTGAGCCCATGAGCCTTCTATTCTGTTTCCTGTTATCCAGAGTCCGAGATATGTCTCTTCGGTATATGCCTTGATAGGGTCTTCTGCATTCTGTTTCTCTTTGTTGAAAGAGTAGCAGTTTCCACTCTCGAAGAAGTGGAGGTTAGGGTATTTGCGGTTGGCGTTGCGTACTATGGATTCCAATCCTCCGAAGAGCAGTGTGCCACGCATGACGTTGAGGTCAGAGGAGAGCGGGTTCACGATGTTTACGAGCGTCTCCGGCGCCACGCTTTCCAGTGTGTCATAGTATGCCGCCTTGGTCAGTGAGTTGCAGAGTATCTCTCTGAATCCCGCTCCGACCAGCTGCTCTGCCACGAGGTTCAGCATCTTGTGCTTGCGGTCTTCATCGCCCTTTATCACGAGCGAGGACTTCAGCTGTGTCGGTATCTCGACATTGTTGTAGCCGTATATTCTAAGTATGTCCTCCACGACATCGCACGGACGCTGCACGTCGACGCGATACTGCGGAATGGTCAGTTCCAGTCCTTCCTCGCTTTCTTTCTCTATGTTCATCTCCAGGGCTGTCACGATGTTCTTTATCGTCTCGTGATCTATGGCCTTTCCGATGAGGCTGTCAACGTATGCATATTCCAGGTTCACCTTTGCCGGAGAGAGAGGTGCGGGATATTCGTCGCGTATCTCCATGCTCACCTTTCCTCCTGCCAGCTGCTGGCACAGTATTGCCGCCTGCTTGAGTGCGTAAATGGTGTCGGAAGGATCTATGCCACGCTCGAAGCGGAACGAGGCATCGGTGGAGAGACCGTGGCGGCGTGCCGACTTGCGTATCCATGTCGGGTGGAAATACGCCGACTCGAGCACTACGTTTTTCGTCGTCTCGTATGTTCCGGACCCTTTTCCTCCGAACACTCCGGCAATGCACATCGGCTCTTCGCTGTTGCATATCGCGAGGTCGTGTTCTCCGAGAATATGCTCCTCGCCGTCGAGTGTTATGAATTTCTTTCCTTCGTTCCGGTCTTTCACTATGATGTGTCTTCCGGTCACCATGTCAGCATCGAAGCAATGCAGCGGCTGTCCGTAAGCCATCATGATATAGTTCGTGATGTCCACGATATTGTTTATCGGGCGCAGGCCTATGATGCTGAGCTTGTCTTTCAGCCATTCCGGCGACTCCTTCACCTCTACGCCTGTCAGTGAAACGCAAGCGTATCGGCGGCATGCCTCGCTGTTTTCTATCGTCACGTCGATAGGCAGGCTGTTGTCTGCCACGCAGAAAGCGTTGCAATCCGGACGGTGGAGCGTAGACGGCTTTCCGTGGCGTACGAGCCATGCGTTGAGGTCGCGTGCCACACCGTAGTGTGACAATGCGTCGGCACGGTTTGCCGTGATGTCTATCTCTATGAGCCAGTCGCTCTCGAGGTTATAGTATTCTGCTGCCGGCTGTCCTACCTGTGCATCTTCTGGCAGTACTATTATGCCGTCGTGGCTTGTTCCGACACCTATCTCGTCTTCCGCGCATATCATGCCGTTAGACTCTACACCGCGGAGTTTAGACTTCTTTATTACAAACTCCTTGTCTCCGTCATAGAGCGTACAGCCCAAGTCTGCTACTATCACTTTCTGTCCTGCCGCCACGTTAGGTGCTCCGCAAACAATCTGCTGTGGCTCCCCTTTACCGAGGTCAACGGTAGTGACGTGCAGATGGTCAGAGTTCGGATGTGCCTCACATGTCAGCACCTTACCGACATAGAGTCCCTTCAGTCCACCCTTGATGGTCTGTACCTCTTCCAATGCTCCGACTTCCAGTCCTGTCGATGTCAGTGCCGCGCACACCTCTTCCGGTGTCATGGTGAAATCGACATACTCTTTCAGCCATTTATAAGAAATATTCATTGATTTATAAGCGTTTTGAAATTTTGTGTGCAAAATTAATACAAAATTCCCGTATTGGCAAATATTTGCGTGATTTTCTTAATGCAGGTGCTGTTTTATTACCTGTCTTAATGTACAACGAAGTTAAAATAAGCAGATATTCAGCGAAGTTAAATGCAGCAGATATTACATAATGCGAGAGCTATCCCCCGTACTCTCTGAGCAGATGGTAGGAATTATTAGCCATTTTTACCATTGCTGTCATATGTTGAACTTGTGCTTGCGCAACAATGGTTGCAAAGCAACGGGTAACAGGTAACGCTTACAGACAGATGAAGCATGATTGCGTTCATTTCAGCATCAAATCATTCTCAAACGTCAGAATATTCTATGCATGATTCATTACCGTTCAAAAACCGTTCAGAAAAAGGGCCGTTGACGCACGTGCGTTCATTATCTGTTCACCACCGTTCAAAGGTTCTATGGACGTACGTCCAAGCACCCTTAGGACGTACGTCCATAACCCCTCACGCCGTACGTCCATAGACCCTTTGAACGTACTTCCATAGCACCTTATGTCGTACGACCATAGAATTTGTGAATTTTACATGCTTTTCAAGGAAGAATACTTCGAGAAAACCGGAGCCGAGCAGAAGAGCCTTGTTTGTCTTATATGAGTCCTAAATGCCTCCTAATTGAATCCTATATGAAAACACGATTTTTTTGTCATGCAGACAACGTCTTCACTCCATAGTTGCCTAACTGTTACAGACAGCTATTTGATACACTGATACCATAATGTTCCCAAACCATAACATCTTTGGCAATTGTTTCCCAAGAGGTGACAATGGGACTTTTTACCACAGAACGGCAATTTGCAGTTATTAACACTTCAAATTGCCGTTTTGCGGTTATCACTTTTGAATCTGTTCTTGTGCAACTGTGATAGCATCATTACTAAGTTCATCATCGCCTACAGCATCAAGCACTTTATCTGCTAACCACAACGTCAGCATCTCCTTCTCGTCCTGATGTAAGTATTTTGCGAGTTTGATTACATGTTCGCGCTTTGCCCGTCTGTCACCTCGTTCTATCTTGCTGAACATAGGTGTGTCAATCTCTAATAGTGCAGCCAACTGTCGTTGCAGCACTCCTTGCTCGTTTCTAAGTTCTCTTATTTTGTCTCCGAATAACATATCTCTTGCTTTCTTTAAGTTCGACTAAATAATTTTTGTTCTACTAACGCATAAAAGACGCATTATTACTGATTATCAGAATATTATAAATCCAAGCGCGTACACTTCGACTAATATTACGACTAAAGTTGGACTAAACTAAGACCATATTTGACCCACTGTCATATTCATCGTATTTCTGAGAAACTGCAATAAAAGGTCGGATTAATACTTTTCTGGTCGGTTTTCTCAATAACTTTCGTCGAATTTCGACGGAATCCGCTATAATTATAACGAATCCGCTATATTTTCGCTATAATGCAAGCATATAGACTATGTCTGGCGTTCATGCCAAGTTCTACCTTTTGCCATTATTAAATTTTCTTCCCTCATGGCATTAAGAATATCACCTAACATACGTAGTTGCTGTTCGTGGCTTTTACTCTGAGGCAACACATCCTTAATATATTCATATATGCTATCCCTTTTTGCACCTTCATCACCTGCATTCTTAAGATATTGAAGTATCATTTGGCGAAGTTTCTCCTTATCCAATCCTTTTGTCTTGGTATATGAAGGCAGCTGGTGCGTATTTTTAGCAACACCTAATGAAATGCTATAATTGGGTGCCTCTCCCTCAATCAGCCCTCTGCATAAGAGGTCTTTTGCCA
>CALZUQ010000046.1 GCA_945829425.1 uncultured bacterium
ATTCTCCATTTTGATGTCGAACCTCTTGAATCCATCAATCTCAATATCTCTGCTAATAACAGAAACCTTCATTTCAGAATCCACTATATCAAGAGTTGTGTCAGGTTTGTCTATTAAAATGTCCTTAATTCCCAAAACATCATATTTATTAACATACCCATCTTCTAACACGTCTGCATTTATCCTGTTGATATTATCTGGTGAAATACCATTTATGTTGTCAGTGGTGACAACAATATCCAACAGACTAACACGTCCATCATTATTTGCATCTCCAATGATACGCTCTACTCCAAACACAGGAGTTAACCATATTATAGGTTTGCTTTCATACTTATCCATTTTACCATAAATACATAGCCTTGCCTCATAGACAGTTAAAGGTTGAAGACCAGTGACCATTGCATCAATAGACAAATCCTTAATCTCAATTTGTTGAATTGCTTCTGGAGAATTTTTTGGACAATATTTCAATTCCATTCGCTCAATGATGTCATCACCTGCAGTAATACCCATTTTCAACCTTGTGTTTCCATTGATTGAGTCAATTTCAGTTTCTGATATGTATGGAATGGGCTTTGAATTAGTTTTCTCGAACTCAATCCATTCACCCCATATTGTATCTTTTGTCTCTGTTGCTGCGTATGAACGATAATAATATGAAACTCCGGAAACAATATTATTGAAGATACGTTCCAATTTCTCTGGATTATCGAATACCTCCTTATTAATATTTTCAACATTGTCGGACTTTGAGAACCATTCAAATCCAAAATGAGTGTGGCTTGCATCTAATCCCTTAATAAAATTTGCAGACAGTACGCATCTCCCATATTCATCAAAATACGGTTCTCCAGTTAATATCCTTGATGATGCCTGATTTTTAAGTACAGGAAAACCATCATTTATCGGATTTTCAGGATTGTCTTCACACCAGTATTCTGATGGTAATAGTGACAAAAGAACACCAGATTTCATATCTTCTTCTGTCATTTTGTTCTTTTCTGTTTTATTGCTTAGGTAATAACTATTCTCTACTTTATCTTTTGGAAGATTACCTACTGTTATATTTGTTGCCACTATATCTTGTTCCCATAATTGTTTGAATCGAGTTCCCGCAAAATAACTGTCCTTCACACCTCCTATTCCCGCAATTCTTCCTATCCATGGACCATGGGCTATACCATCCAAAATATCACATTTGGAATAACAATCTTCTATTCTTCCTAATGCTATCATACCTGCAATAGCTCCAACTGTATTTCCACCAATTATTTTGCCTTCGTATGAACACCTTGAAATAAAAGAACCTACACCATTATAACCGGCATAACCAATAATACCACCAACGCCTTGAGATGTTGATCCTCCGTCACTACAATATGACACATTACTTTTTACGACCGAATTCCGAATATGAAGATCATGGACAGAGCAAGGTCCTGTAAAACCAAAGAAGCCTGCATCAGAATAGTATGTATCAACATTCATATTTACAATGTAATGACCTCCACCATCAAATTCGCCTTGGAAGTATCCTGAGATAGGCTCCCATATACATCCATGCGTTCCACCTAAGTCAATATCTGATAATAACTTGATTACCTTGCCCTTATAGTTATTATTTTGTTTCACTGTTTGGGCAAATGCACGCAAATCTCGAATATTTCTTAAGAATAAAGTATCATTAGGATTTGTGATGTCCTCATACTTTGTTGCGAATGTCTTTGTGTCTGAATCATAACGATTGCCCAGCCTGTCCATTGCATAAGCACGATAATAATATAAATGCAAAGGCTGCAATCCATTTAATGTTTGTGTGATGATATTTGAGTCAGACTCATATAGCACATGCCAATCATCATTTTTATTATCTTTCCATTCAACACCAAATTTAGTAAATCTTCTGATATCAATAGGTTGTATTTTCCCTGTAATAGAGGCTCCAACAGTAGTTATTGTAATATAAGGAACATTCAAATCAAAAAATATGTCATTAAGAAGCTTTTCTTTTGATGTCTCCATTGCCAATACCACTCCATTTTCGGACATTGCCCATACATTTTCTCCAGCATTATAGTTTAGAGTATCAACAAAGTCTTTTGAAATTAAATCGTATCTTGTGATTGCCTTTAGATATCCTATTTTGTCTTTATTTAAAAATGCCGTATTATCCCCGCTGTTGTTGTACAGCACATAACAATTTTTCATTTTGATATTTGAATAATAAGCCCATTCGTCAAAATCCACATCAAATAGATTTCCTTCAATTGTGCCTCCGAAAAACAGATTGTCTATCCATCCGTAATTCCCTCCTACCAAAACATTGATGACTTTTTGCTCTCCAAAAGGAGAGTAATGGCAATTCGTATAACAATTTGATATTTCCCCAGTATTATAGCTCACTAATCCAGCGACAGAAAAATTCTTTATTGCTCCTTTATTTACACAACAAGACACCTGGCCGCTATTATTCGTTGCAATGCCCCCTCCACCACAATATTCATGTGATGATTCAATATTTAATTTGTTTGTACAATATCTCAGATATCCTTTATTATTATATACAATACCTCCGACAAAACCACTTACACTTGATCTAAAGAGGCCATTACTTGTGCAAAATTCAACATAACCCATATTGTTGGTTGCTATTCCGTAATAATTTCCAGAACACTCGTCTATAGTTGATTGACAATTAATAATTGTTCCATAATTTTCTTCTGCGAAAGGTGCAAAACGAACTATACCTTGAAATACCCCCTTCATAGTTGCAGTACAATTATCAATATAACCATAATTCTGCATTGCCAACAATGATTTTCTAAGTATAGCAACTCCATCACCAGATTCTATTTCAAAATTAATATTTTTAAAATAACTGCTTTCTGACGTTTCATCGAATAAACTAAGACCGTAAATATTTGTCGTGGATATGATTTTAAGTTTATGACCACATCCATCTATGCTACCATAAAAATACAACAATCTGTGATATGTATTATCACTATTCATATCACTAAAAGTAACAGATGCATCCGAGGACATCACAAAATGAATGTTTTCAAATTTAGAATACCAACCTGTGAAGAGTTTTCTCATAAGCCTTTGTTTGTCTCCAGCTTCAAATAGCAATTGCCAATCTTCATCACCAGTAAGCAAGAACGGCTCTTCCTTAGTTCCTTTACCATTAACAAAAGGGAATGTGCGGAAAGCAGAAGTGCCACCATAGGTAATTTTACCTGCACTTTTCGCATAAGATCGGTAGTAGTAGATATTGTCTAGTAAAAGATTTTCCAAAACCACAGTGTCATTATCGGCTTTTACGCAAATCCAATTAACACCATTGTCAGCAGAATATTCAATTCCCATCTCATCGACAAGTTCTGTTCCTGGGTCAACAAGAATAGGTATTATTGTATAATTATTGCCGAGAGTTGATACTGGTCTTGTGAATACTGATGTAGGAATATAACTTCCGGCTGAAACTGTAATATTATCTATATTAAAATATTCCGAAGAATCACTGTATCCTTTGTTTTCACCATTATAATAAGGAACAATACACAACTGATATTCTGATGTTAATTCTGGCAGCTGAATATAACATGAATATGGCAAGTATGTGAATCCTTCACGATCGGAATTCAATTTACAGAGGAAATGCCATTCATCATCTAATGACTTTCTGTACATTAGATGAACAGATGTTATATTAATAGAATACTCAAATGACAATGTCGCATTTTCTATTCCCGTGAAATCCATAACAGGAAGAATCATTCTTGTTGATTTTTCGGGATTATCCACCTTGGTCCAAGAATTAAAACGCAAATGATAATAATTCTGAGAATCTATTGTGGAATATGCTATGAGCCACTCACCACCCTCTTGCAATACTTCCTGCTTCCAGGCACCGTCGATTTCCTGACTCTCAAAATCCTCGATATATGGGAATTGCCTAATAACACCGGTTATAGTCTTTCCCTTCTTTATCGCGGAAGCACGCCAACTTTGGGTGTTTTCAACCCATGAATATATTATATAGTAATAATTTGTCCTATCTAAAAGGTTCTCATGTTTATAGTTCAACTGCGCCCCGATATTTAGCACCTCACCGCCTCCGTCAAGTTTATCTCCTACTGCATAGTTATGATTAATAGGAGTGCCAAAAGTTGGAGTGGAATTATATACCAGCATCATTGTAGCATTTTCGTTTGTGGTTTTCCATTCCAAAGAAATGAAGTCTGAGCCACAGTCGGTGACACGAAGGTCATAAGCTCCGTTGTTGTCTCCTCCCGCAATATCAAACGACACTGAGTGCATCGCTGGATCTTCCTCTATATTTGTTATGGGATAGCCAGTCTCCAAGTCTGTCCATGTTTTCATGCTCGGAGTGGTGTAGTCGGTTATCTCCGTCACTCCAAGAGAACCTGGAAAAGCGCAAGATTCACTGTTGGGTGTACCGTATGAACTCGGGGTGGATGTGGGTATGTCATTCGGGGCATTGGCAGCCAAAGGATAGAACTGTTGCGGATGTTTTGCGTTTATGGTGTTCTGACCGCGGCGACTCAAATTGTCACTTGCCCTGTAAATCATCAGACCATGACCAGGGACTCCCATGTCGAAACTCACCTTGTCCCTGTATTCCAAAAGGAAGTACTCACCCTCAGTGGGGGTGTTTATCCTGACATAGCCGTTCTTGTCATTATGTATCAATGACATACTGCTCGGCTTGCTGCCGTCAATGGCATCCGCCCAACCAAAGTCATAGATTACGGTATAGGGATTGAAGAAAGCTGGATAGGCACCGCCACCATTCCAACTGCCCTGAGCCATCATATCCCATTGGCCTGTGGATGGATATGAACCATCAACACCATAGTTGGTGTCGTAAAAGTCCATTGTTCCTAACACATGCCCCAACTCGTGGCATATTACACCTATGTGAGTTCTGCTTTTTCCATAGTTGTTCCTTAATTCTGGGGAGCATGAGTATCTGCCTAATGAAACTCCGTCAACCGAACCAGAGAGTTGTGACGAATGTGCCCAAACGCAGTCGCTGCCGCCACCAGCTTCTTCTCCATAACCTGCATAAATTATATGGATACCGTCAACACGGCCGTCACCATCGTTGTCGAACTCAGAAAAGTCTATATCTTCATCTGCTTGGTTGATTGCCTCGATAATCATCTCACGGGCATGGGTGTCGGTGCTTCCTGAATTGCCGCCGTAATATGCCATTGGCTTTGGCATTCGATAAACGCCCACCACAGTGCTCTGCAAGTCAAGCTGACCAAAGGATGCCTCACGATAGTAGTCGCGCACACTGGCATTAGATGGCATCGTCTCTGTGGGATGCTCGCTGTTCATCAGCACCTCAAAGTCTTGTTGAGTATATGTAAATGGGAGGTCGGGAAAATCCACAAGTATTACGAGGTTCTTGCGCACGCCCACCACGGGATTCGCAAGCTTGTCCAAGGCCTTTGCTTCCATTCCTAAAGATTTTGCCCTCCTTGGTTCGGGAGCATCAGCCATGCGCACTTCCAGTGCCTTGTTGATTTGTCTTTCGGAGAACATCACCTTCTTGCCTATCTTGTCAAGACGGCTTTTGATCTCAACCGAGCGTCTCGACACCTCAGATGCGCGCAATGATGTCGGCACAAGGTCGTCATTGGCATCCCTCTCGGCATAGACAAGATAACCGCTTTGGTCGAAAAGCAAAGTGAAACCGTCCTCCGTCTCTGCCCAGCGGAGGTATTCGTCGCCCATCATCCTGATTTTTACAACCGTACCGTCAGGCTGCCGAAAATCGATGTATCCCGGAAAAGCCGGAGTTGACTTCACTAACAGGGTCGTCAATAGACAAACTAATAACAAAACACTGCGTCTTAGGCAGTCATGATGTTTTTTCCAGTATCTTCTCATATTATTCCAAACTGTAGTATTAAAATATAAAGGGACGTTCTATAATGAGATGATGTACCATTCTACAGCACTCTTTTTCGATTTTTGAAAAGCAAAAGTGACATATACGAATGATTGTTTTATCGATAATAAATGTAATATGACTCCGCCATACTCAGCACGGCGCAGGCTGCCTTGTTTGCCATCATGTTAGAACGCGTCTAACCTCAATAGCTATAAACATGGTTATAACAGTATGCTGCAAAAGTACAAAGAAAATCACAATATACCCCTCTTATATTATGGAAAAGTTTACAAAAACCTTAAAATTAAATGTAATTTACGAAAAATATACCAAAATCTCGATTGTTTTCTGCATAGATTTTTGCTATTGTACGCACAGAAACACAAATGACAGATGTGAATGTCACACCTGTCGATATAGTAGTTCTTTTTATTCTTGTGGTAAGAATGCTGATGGTTGGATTATTTCAGAATGATTTTCTCCTTTGCTGGATGACATAAGGAGAATGTACTTTTGCCGTCTTTGTTTGTATAGCAGAAGTCGCATGAATTTATAATATCCATGCCAATCACCACATCATAGTCTGAATTGTCGTTAAGCAGAGCCTGAACATTCAACTCTGCTGTTCCTGTTGGAAGGATAACATGAACAAGGTAAGTCCAGGATTCGACATCACCTCCTGCACTCGAAATAAGAGCCTTGTTCTTCGGTTGTAACCCTAAAGCATTTACAACTTCCTGTGAAATCAATGTATTGGTCGCTCCTGTGTCCCACAATACATTTTCAACTTGGCAATGAACAGGAACAGCCACGTTTGCCGACAAATCTACGGCTGGACAGATAATGACGTTTGTAAGAATAGCCTCTGGCTGGGATTCGTATTCTTTTGTATATACAGCCATTCCTACCTCAACTCAATTTTTCCCGTATATGAAGTTTGTTGAGGAACAGGCTCGTCAGTGATAAGGCGAACCAAACGGACATAACCTGTCCGTGCAGCTCTATTTCCGTTAATGACGGGAGCCTGAACTGCGGTTGCAAAATCTATTGTCTTGTTCTTTATTACTTTCATATACCTACAATTTATAAAATGTCCCGCTGTGTACGCTGTACTAACGGGAAGCAAGCGGGATTTGTCAGTGCAAAGGTAAGCATTTTATCCTAAAATCCCGAATTTTCCGAGGGGAAACTGCTTTTACAACCTCTATATTTAACACTTTGTCAGAAATGAGAGGGCTTTACAGCCAAATATCCGATGAGTGAGTAACATCTCATAGTACATTCTAATATGTAATGCGTCAACACATCAACTATGCCAAAAACGGTAAGACTGTACATCCAAGTATGTATTTGGGGAACAAATACGAAATGTAATAATGCAACCTTATCTATTTCAATCACATATCATCACCCTTTCACATTCTCGGTAGAAAATGATAAACTTACTTAATCATTGTCATGGCGAGAAAGGCTACGAGAAGACGAGCTTCGTTCGGAAATGAATATCGGATGCGCCCTGACAACAAAACATTAGCCCAAGACAAGCAGCCGTCAATGCCCTCAACAGCTGGGCAAAGACAGCTGTGCAAATAGCAAGCATAACCATTGACACGACGCACCAAAGTCCTTCCCTTCTGCCTCCCATCCTTGTCCGCTGAAAAATGGGACTTACTTGGGACTTACTTGGAACGGTATTTTTCCATAGGCTTAAAGATATTTTTTTATAGGCATAAAAAATAATTTTTATAGGCATGAAAAAATATTTTCATAGGCATAAAAAAAACGCACCCCGGCTTTGTTGCTTTTGCCCTATATAGGAAGCCTTACCAGAACCCACTAAAAAATCAGCGGGCTGTCTATATTTCGACAGTCCGCTGTTTTGCATGTGTGTGTATGATATGGATGAATTTTGGAAATACGGCGGTGCTTCCCAGCATGGCCCCCTTGTGTTATTGTGCATAGCACAAGACTGTTGTCGGGGTGTTATGAAGATTGTTTTTTATAGATATAAAAAGGCTTAGAAAAAATTTCTCTACTTAATGATAACGGGCATGGCTTCCTGCTTGGAAATCGCCGCGGAGTCTTTCTTGACGCTGTCGTTGACAGCTACGGAAGGTCCCTCTCGCTTCACTTTCTCGAAAGCCACGTCAGAGGGGTATGGAGCGTCGGAAGGTTCGAGAGCTTTCTCCATGGCTGTGCCGAGGGTTATGAGCACTGCCACGATTGCCGCAGCCCTGAAGAACGGGCGAAGCCTCTGTGTGAAAGGTATCACCCTTGCCTTTACCGGCTCGTCAGCTTCTATCGCCTCAAGGAGGCGCTGTTCAAAGTCTTTTCCGAGAGAGACGCTCTCCCTCTCCTCTTTCTCTGCAATGAAGAGCGGGCGGTATTGCAGCAGGTGTACGGGTATGTCGTCCTGTGCGAAGAAGGTGCGGAGTATGGTCTCCTCCTCCAACGTCGTCTGGCATTCCCAGTATCGCTCTAATAGTTGTTCTATGTATTTATAGTCTCTCATCAAGCTTTTCTTTGCGTTATCTTTATTGGTGTGGCTTTATTATGTAGACGAACCACTGCGAGAAAAGTTACAGGAAAATGGATTTTTTTTGAAAAATTTGTGACCAGAACGGTTGACTTCGTCTTCCTCGCCCTGCCCTTTGAAATATACAGGGACAACGCATATTACGTTCCGAACATCGAACAGGATGTCAGAGCCATTACAGACATGACAGGAAAGCAAGTAAGGGAAAGGATAAAATAGGACAAAGAGGAGGACAGAGAACAAAGAAGGGTGAGTAAAAAAGAGAGGGTAATGCTATTCAACCGCCGGAGAGCATGTTCTGCTTTACAAACTGTCGGGCACGATAGATGTTTATCCTCACCTGGTCTTCGCTGATGCCCATGACATCGGCAATCTCACGGTAGTTCTTGCCTTCGAAGTCGCGAAGGTGCATACATGTGCGCTGCTTCTCGGGAAGGAGAGCCATGACCTGAATGATGCGGCGGATCTCCTCACGGGCGTAGATTTTCTCGTAGGGGTTTTCAGAAGACGTATTGGCTGGAGTACACTCATCGAGTGTCACAGTATTTACGGAAGCCTTGCGCAGGAGGTCTATGGAGAGGTTACGCGCCAGGGTTATGGCGTACGCTTCGAGAGAAGCCACCTCAGAAAGCTTCTCCCGTTGGTTCCAGAGTTTTATCAATGTCTCCTGCACCACGTCCTCTGCCTCCTCACGGCATCCTGTAATGCGTAATGCCGTGCGGAAGAGAAGGTCTTTCAGCGGGAGTATATCTGTCTTGAAATTCATGGGCTCTGGTAAAGGTGTGGCTGTTTGTCAGTTCTCTGCTACAATCTTTGTTCCTTCGTCGGAGGCTATTGCCGTAGCAAGCGTTATGACCACCTTCTCCACTCCCTGAGCGACGGCTTCAAGGGCGTTTTCTATCTTTGGAAGCATCCCGCCTGATATAACCCCTTCGTCACGATAGCGACGGAAGGAGCTTTCTGTTATGACCGGTATGACGCTGTCATCGTCGTCAGGATTTGAGAGAACGCCTTTTTTCTCAAAAGAGAATATCAGCGTAACGTCATGAGCTTTGGCAAGAGCCTTGGCTGTTTCGGAAGCCATGGTGTCGGCATTGGTGTTGAGCATATTACCCTGGCCGTCGTGAGTGAGAGGGGCTATGACAGGAGTCACTCCCTTCTCAAGCAACGTCACAAGGGCTTCAGCATCGACGCTGTCGACATCGCCAACGAAACCGAAGTCAACCATTTTCTCTTCGCCGTCAGCCACGACTTTCTTCAAGGGGCGGCGATGTGAGCGTATGACGTTCATGTCTGCACCCGTCAGTCCTGCGGCGTTTAAGCCACGCGCCTGAAGCAGGGCGACAAGGTGTTTGTTCACCAGACCGCCATAAACCATTGTTACCACATCGAGCATGGCAGCGTCAGTAATACGCCTGCCGCCAATCATGTGGCTCTCTATGCCAAGCGCAGCAGCAACCTTTGTAGCCCGCCGCCCACCGCCGTGAACTAAGACCTTGGGACCTTCTATTGCAGTGAAATCGTCCAAAAGCCTATGCAGCTGCATCTCGTCCTCTACTATGGCTCCTCCTACCTTTACAACTGTTATCTTCATATTATAATATTATAAACGGGAACGTGACTTGTAATAATCTGGAACGTGACTTGTACCTGTAGTAAACCTTAACTTATGATTATTCTCACCATAACTTAAGGCTCAGCTTATTCATAAGCTATGTCTTTCCTCGCCTTAGCCTTCTCCCAGCAGCTTACATACCTCGTCAACGCTTTCATTGATCTTTTTCAGGCAGTCGAGGAGGTTTACATCAAGTATATGACGCGCATGAGAATAATATGGCTCACGTTTTGCAAGGCTCTCCATGATGAACTGCCGCAACTCTTCATCGCTCTTGCCTGCTATCAGCGGCCTTACCACCTTACCCATTTTAAGGTGTGAGGTAAGAACCTCCGGAGAAGCCTTGAGATATACCGTAGCTCCCTGAGCGTTGAGATAATCCATATTGTCGAAGAAACATGGAGTACCACCACCGCATGAGACAACCACATTCTCAAACTCGGCAACCTCATGGAGCATATTGTACTCTATCTCACGGAAACCCTCCTCACCCTCGGAAGCGAAGATTTCCGCCACGGTTTTGTGCATACGCGACTCGATATACCAGTCGAGGTCGTAGAACATCAGGTTAAGACGTTTTGAGAGAGCCTTGCCGATGGTTGTCTTGCCGGCTCCCATATATCCTATTAGAATGATACGTTTCATAATGTATGATAAAGTGTGTCTGCCTGACTATTTCTTCGCAGAACGCTTTGTCGGTACCGGGGTGTTGACAATCTCCTGACATTCTGCGTATGTCAGCTCCTTTGCTTTCTGGTGAAGGTTCTTCGGCAGGCGGTAGTTCTTCCCCTTATATGATATATATGGACCGTAGCGTCCGTTGAGCACCTGCATCTCGGAGTCTTCTTCAAAGACCTTGATATGTCGTTGCTCCTCCTGCTGGCGTTTCTCCACGAGCAGTCTTACGGCTGTCTCAAGGGTTATGGTGAGAGGGTTCTCCTCTTTGGGTATAGAGACATATTTCTTGTCGTGGAGGATATACGGACCGAAGCGTCCTGCTCCAATGGTTATGATATGCCCCTCAAACTGTCCGAGGTTGCGCGGGAGTGAGAAGAGCGCAAGCGCTTCCTCAAGAGTCAGCGACTCCATAGACTTGTCGGAAGGCAGCTGTGCGAAGCGTGGCTTCTCTTTGTCTTCTGCCGAACCAATCTGCACGACTGGACCGAAGCGACCAATCTTAACGAATACAGGCTTTCCGGAGGAGGGGTCTATGCCAAGCTCACGCTCGCCGGCCTTATGCTCCGAACGGGAATTGATAGTCTTCTCGACAGAAGGCTCAAAGTCTTTGTAGAAATCCTTCAGCATGGTGTTCCACTGCTCTTTGCCGTCGGCTATTTCATCGAATTTCTCTTCTACCTTTGCCGTGAAGTTATAGTCCATGATAGAAGGGAAATACTGTATGAGGAAATCGTTCACCACAATGCCGATATCTGTAGGGAGAAGCTTGCCTTTGTCAGAACCAGCCATCTCTTTTTTCGTACGCGATGAAACGACATTGCCCCGTAGGGTGTCTACGACATACTGACGCTCTTCGCCTTTCTTGTCGCCTTTCTGGACATACTCTCTCTGCTGAATGGTGGAAATGGTCGGGGCATAAGTGGAAGGTCGGCCTATGCCAAGCTCTTCAAGCTTATGTACGAGCGAAGCCTCGGTATATCGAAGCGGCGACTGCGAGAAACGTTCGATGGAGGTTATCTCCCTGCGCTCCAGCTTCTGCCCTACTTTAAGCTGTGGCAGCTGGTTGGACATAGCATCCTGCTCAGACTCTTCCTCGCGGCTCTCGGCATAGACCTTCAGGAAGCCGTCGAAGACCACTACCTCTCCCTGTGCGACAAAGAGTTCGCTGCACCCGTCGACGGAGATGTTTATCATCGTCTTCTCAATCTCTGCGTCAGCCATCTGCGATGCCACGGTGCGCTTCCAGATGAGGTCATAGAGACGTTTCTCCTGGACGGTGCCTTCAATCTTCGTCTGGTTCATATATGTAGGACGTATCGCCTCGTGGGCTTCCTGTGCGCCTTTCGCCTTCGTCTGGAAATTACGAGGACGGCTGTAGCGCTCGCCGTATTCGCTGAGTATCTCCTCTTTCGAAGCGTTGATGCAAAGCCCGGAGAGGTTGACGGAGTCGGTACGCATATATGTTATGAGACCGTTCTCATACAGATGCTGTGCCACCATCATGGTCTGAGACACTGTGAAGCCGAGCTTACGTGCCGCCTCCTGCTGAAGGGTGGAGGTGGTGAAAGGGGGTGCAGGGGTGCGCCGAAGGGGTTTCTGCTGTATCTCGCTGACGGTGAACGACGCATCACGGCAGGCATGCAGAAACTGCTCTGCGTCGCTATGGCATGTGAAGCGTTTGTCAAGCTCTGCCTTGATCTCTATAGGGTGGCCGTCCTCTTCAATGGTGAAGATAGCGTTGACACGATAATAGGGTTCTGACTTGAACGCCTGTATCTCACGCTCACGCTCAACGATGAGACGTACGGCGACAGACTGCACCCTGCCGGCAGAGAGGGCTGGCTTTACCTTGCGCCACAACACTGGCGAGAGCTTGAAACCTACAAGACGGTCGAGGACACGGCGTGCCTGCTGGGCATCGACAAGGTTCATGTCTATATGGCGCGGATTTTCTATCGCAGCAAGAATGGCAGGCTTGGTAATCTCATGGAACACAATGCGTGAGGTCTTCTTTTCGTCAAGACCGAGCACCTCGCAAAGATGCCAGGAGATAGCTTCTCCCTCGCGGTCCTCATCGGATGCGAGCCACACCTTGTCGGCTTTCTGGGCCTGAAGCCTGAGGTCGTTTACGAGGCGTTGTTTCTCTTCGGGTATCTCATATTGAGGGGTGAGGGTTTTGAGGTCTATGCTTATCTCTCTCTTCTTAAGGTCTCTGATATGGCCGTAAGAAGACATGACCTTATACTCCTTGCCAAGAAAGCGTTCTATGGTCTTTGCCTTTGCAGGACTCTCTACGATAACTAAATTTTCTTGCATATCTGTTTTTTTGCTTGTTTCATATTGAGCAATGACAGTAACTCTGGTCATTGCCATGACGAGAATAGGCGGAACGAAAACTGACATGAAAGGGCAGATTCACCACCGGAAAATGATTTTCGGTCGGCAAAAGTACTCAAAAGTTTCTTTTTCACCTTATTATATAGTCAATTGTTATGTTTTTTTAAGAATAGCGCAATAGGAGAAGATATGTAAATAAATACTAAATATATAGGGCGGCTTTCTTATGCTTAGAATATTTTTACTATTTTTGCAAAATGAATGCGTATATACGCGCTATGCGTGAGATGCGGGAAACGTAACATACAGGAAACGTAAAAACAAAACAATATGCTAAGAAAGATTTTTTTTATGATAATCATGCTGGGAGCTATGAACACACTTACAGCAACAGCCAAGAACAACAGCGGCACAAGAATAAACCTTTGGCAGAAGAAACCACCTCACAAAAACGGAAACGAAAAGGACACAGCGTGGGTGAGGGTATTCCTGCCGGAAAAAGGAAGGGCTAACGGCAAGGCCGTCGTGATATGTCCGGGAGGGGGCTACAGCCACCTCGCCATAAATCACGAAGGGCTTGACTGGGCTCCGTTCTTCAACAACCTCGGAATAGCAGCCATAGTGCTGCACTACCGTATGCCGAACGGCGACCACAGAGTCCCCATAGAAGATGCAGAGGCAGCGATAAGGCTCGTCAGAGCAAACGCAAAGGCATGGAACATTGACACGGGGAAAGTAGGAATAATGGGCTCGTCGGCGGGAGGACATCTCGCAAGCACCATAGCGACGCACAGCACGGGCGACGCAAAGCCGGACTTCCAAATACTCTTCTATCCGGTCATAACGATGGATCCGGGATTTACACACCGGGGGTCACACGACAACTTCCTCGGGAAAGACCCGAAAAAGAAAGACGAGAAGCTATTCTCGAACGACATGCAGGTGACAAGGACGACACCAAGGGCATGGATAGCACTGTCGGACGACGACGCCACGGTGCCGGCAGCAAACGGGTTTAACTATTACTTCGAATGCTACCGGCATGACGTGCCTGCGTCGTTGCACGTCTATCCTACCGGAGGTCACGGATGGGGCATACGACCGTCATTCTTCTTCCACAACGAAATGATGCAGGAACTGAGAGCCTGGCTGCTGAGCTTCTGACGCAACCCAAGGATGAAGAGAAAGGCTTCACGACACAACAGGAAGAACGGGAAGGAGGAGAAACAGCACAACGGGAAAACTGACAGAAAAACAGATAAAACAAAGAAAGAGAACATGAAGATAGCACTTATAGGCTACGGCAAAATGGGACACATGATAGAGAAGATTGCCAAAGACCGTGGTCACGAAATTGTCTCGGTGATAGACATAGACAATCAGGAGGATTTTGAGTCGGAGGCATTCGCTTCTGCTGACGTCGCGATAGAGTTCACAGCACCTCACGTGGCTTACGGCAATTACCTTAAGGCATGGAAAGCCGGCGTGAAGGTCGTGTCAGGCTCGACAGGATGGCTCAAAGACCATGGCGATGACGTACGAAGGGCGTGCCGCGAAGAGGGGAAGACGCTCTTCTGGGCTTCGAACTTCTCGATAGGAGTGGCGATATTCTCGGCGGTAAACAAATATCTGGCGAAAATAATGAACGGCTTCACACAATATGACGTAGAGGAGACAGAGACGCACCATATACATAAACTCGACCACCCCTCAGGAACCGGCATAACACTGGCGGAGCAGATAGTGGAAAGGCTGGACAGAAAGAACGGATGGCAGACAGGATGGGTGAAGAACCCCGACGGCTCCATAACTCCGGCAGAGGGGGAAGACAAGGGGAAGATGACCATTAACAGCATACGAGAAGGGGAGGTCCCTGGAATTCATACCATAACATACGACAGCGAAGCGGACTGCATAAAGATAACACACGACGCACACTCAAGGATTGGCTTCGCCCTCGGCGCCGTGCTTGCGGCAGAATACACCGCATCTCACGAGGGACTGCTGTCTATAGACGACATGTTCGCGTTCTGAATACAAGAATCTGAAGAAATGAAAGGGGAAAAGGTTGAGAAATGTAGTTTTCCTCACGCAGCAAGCGTCTAAGAGGGTATAGGCGGATAAAGGACACTCCGCAAAACAAAGAAAAACAAGAAAGAGAAATGATCAAGAAAAAGAAAGTGAACATGAAGGTGCAGTGGGCGAAGTGTATCGTTGTCTCCCTGCTTTATCTGCTCTTCCTGTATTGGGTAGAGTCGTGGTGGGGACTGATTGTCCTACCGTTCATATACGATGCGTATATATCACAGAAAATAAAATGGCAATGGTGGAAAGACGCTGAAGGCCCTACACGCTTTGTGATGTCGTGGGTGGACGCTCTCGTTTTTGCCCTCGTAGCGGTATATTTTATAAACCTCTTCTTTTTCCAGAATTACGTCATACCGTCAAGCTCGTTGGAGAAATCACTGCTGACGGGAGACTACCTCTGCGTCTCAAAGGTCAGCTACGGACCGAGGATTCCGCAAACACCGCTGACAATGCCGCTGACACAGCACACGCTGCCGGTGTTAGGATGTAAGTCGTATATAGAATGGCCGCAATGGGAATACCGTCGCGTGAAGGGCTTGGGAAAGATTGAACTGAACGACATCGTGGTGTTCAACTACCCTGCCGGAGACACAATAGTCTCTGAACCGCAATGGCAGGCTGCCGACTTCTACCAAATGGCGTACTCTTTCGGAAGACAGCTCATAAACGACAATCTCGAAGAGACAACGGACGACGCTGCGGCACTGAGGGGGATATACGAGAAATACTATATGGAGGGTAGGAAATACATCAGCCAGAACCCGAACACCTATGGACATATCATGACAAGGCCGGTGGACAGAAGGGAGAACTATGTGAAGAGATGTGTAGGACTGCCAGGACAGACCTTGGAGATACGCGACCGCATAATATACCTCGACGGAAAAGCAAACAAAGAGCCGGAGAACGTGCAGTACACGTATTACATAAAACTGAAAGCGCATATCCCTACCGAGATGATGTATGAGTTGGGAATATCCATGGAGGATATCACGCAGCTTAACCAGTTCGGGTGCATGCCGCTGACAAAACATGCGGCGAAGGTGCTGAAGGACAGCAAGGACATCGTGGACGAGATAAGGCTGAACACAAACGCTCCTACGGGCGACCTCTACCCGCTGAACGCCAAGACGGGCTGGACAAGGGACAACTACGGCCCGATATGGATTCCTGCCAAGGGAAAGTCCATAGACCTGGACATTAACAACATTGCGGTTTATGAACGTCCTATAAGAACGTATGAGGGCAACGACCTGAAGATTACGCCCGAAGGTAAGATACTCATAAACGGCAAGGAAGCCAAGAAATACACGTTCAAAATGGACTATTACTGGATGATGGGCGACAACAGGCACAACTCTGCGGACTCAAGGTACTGGGGCTTCGTGCCGGAAGACCATATAGTGGGCAAACCGCTGTTTATATGGTGGTCGTCAGACCCAGACAGAAGGGGCTTCAGCGGAATACGCTGGAACAGACTCTTTACTTGGGTTGATAACATAAAATAACTCTAATGCCACAACTTAAGACACTGCTCTCAACGACATATTTCGGACCGGTGCAATGGTATGCCAAGGTTTTTGGACAAAACGGAGGGGAGGTACTGGTAGAGGCTTGCGAGAGCTTCGTAAAGCAGACGTACCGCAACAGATGTGTCATAGCCACGGAAGGGGGACAACAGCAGCTGACCATTCCCGTGACACACGACAAAGGGAAAAGCATCAGGGACACACAAATCTCTGACCACGGAAACTGGAGGCACCTGCATTGGCAGGCTATACAGACAGCATACGGAGAGTCGGCGTTTTTCGAGTATTATGCCGATGAGCTGCGACCGTTCTATATCGACCAGGGACCGGCATCACCCGTCCGCTACAAGTACCTGCTTGACTATAATCTCGCAGGAGCGGAACTGATCTGCCGACTGCTCGACATTGATGCCCGTCTTATTTTTACGGAGCGTTTCCTGCCTCCTGAGAGGACAGGGAGATATAAGAATGACAACGTCCCGGGAGAGGAAACTCCTGAGACGTTGTCTGATTCTTTTTTCTCTGAAGTCTCCTCAGAACTATGTTTTAACGAAGACTCAGAAATTTTTCCGGAAAAAGAGAAAAGGCAGGAAGACAACATTACCGAGGGGCAGCTCTATGACGACTGGCGATATTCCATACGTCCGAAGAACGCTCCTGCCGACCCTTCTTTCTTTCCGAAAGAGTATTATCAGGTTTATAGACAAAGGACCGGCTTCCTGACGAACCTCTCGATCCTTGACCTGCTCTTTAATGAGGGACCACAGTCTATACTGACGTTAAGGGATTGTTGCACACAGGTCCCCTGACCCTCGCTTATTGCTAAGAAAGTGAAAAGTGATAAAGGTGGGTTCTATTAATTCCCACCGTTAAAATGTTAATAATTATGGGTTGACGTTTTGTCATCTTTCCGTTTCTCTCTGGCGCATACTGCCAGTTTTTTCAGTCACGATGCCCGCATCGCTCCTTCAAAAACTGACACTCTGCTCTCAGAGATAAATCGGAAATCTGTCAAAGCGAATTAATAGAACCCACCTAAAGTGAAAAAACTCGTGTCCCCTGACCCTCGTGACCCTCAATACCTTAAGACTGTGATGCTTTCTTCCCTGAACAGTTCCTTTGCAACGCACTGAAGGTCCTCAGCTGTCAGGGCGTCAATGTCACGGTAGAGCGAAGTAATGTCTTTCTCCCAACCATAATGGAGGAAAGACTTAGCAAAATCAAGGGCGAAAGACTCACGGGAGTCACACGCCAATGCTATCTGTCCCTTTAGCTGACACTTTGCCTGAAGCAGCTGGCGCGAAGAGAGAGGACGCAGCATAAGGCGGTCGAGCTCCTTACGCACAAGGGCGAGACATCTCTTGACATCATGGCTGTCACAACCGAAATATACGCACCACATTCCGGTGTCACTATAACTTGCCATGCTACTCTCAACGGTATATACAAGACCGTTGCGCTCGCGGAGCGACATATTGAGACGTGACGACATTGCCGGACCACCGAGGATATTGTTCAGAAGATACAAGGCAATGCGACGTGGGTGGTTGATATCATAAGCCCTTCTGCCCAGGAGCACGTGCGCCTGATGATAGGACGTGACATCACGCTTGTCTGGAAGATATGGCATATCGGCTTGGGGTACATGATATGACAGTGGCTGCGGCTCAACAGGGTATGCTGTGAAAGCCTTGTTGAGAAGACGCAGAATAGGGGTCAGCTCTTCATGCCGATCCTTGAAAACGCCTTGCGGACTGCCATAGAGGAAAAAGACGGCATTCTCCGGACGGTAATGACGACGAGTAAAGCGGAAAGCATCAGAAGCGGTAAAGGAACGTACACGCTCTTTCGTACCAAGGATATTGTGACCGAGGGGGTGATCCTTGAAGATGACATTCTCGAAATCATCGTAGATAAGGTCTGAGGGAGAGTCGTTATATGTCTCTATCTCGTCGCAGACAACCTCTTTCTCACGCTCCAGTTCATTTTCGGGGAAAACGGAATGGAACACCATGTCGCAAAGAAGGTCTATGGCACGAGGAAGATGCTCACGGAGTATGGCACAATAATACACCGTAGCGTGTTTGTTGGTATAAGCGTTAAGCTCGCCACCGACACCCTCCAGGTGGCTGATAATCTGCCATGACTTGCGCCGCGAAGTGCCCTTAAAGGTCGCATGTTCACAGAAATGAGCCAGCCCCTCTTCTCCTGGCAGCTCATCGCGCGTGCCTGCCTTAATGGCAAAGCCACAGTAAATGACATTTCCTGACGACGGGCGTTGTATTATCCTCAGTCCATTTTCAAGCTGGAATGTATTGTACATATATGTCAAGTGAAAAACATTATGAATTATTTGGTATGACGGGAGAAAGCATCTGTGCCGTATCATTTATTACTACATAAGAAAAGTATTCTGTAGATATTACAAGCATCAGATTACGTCCACCTGAAATTATTCGGCAAAATTACTCCAATAATTTAAAACAACCAAATATTTAACGATAAATACTGCATCAAGAAATTATTCACGATTAAAAATTTTGGTAATCGGAAAATATTATTTAATTTTGCGTGGTGAAACTTTTTTTACCTGAGACTATTATTCACTATCAGAATAAGTAAAGGTGAGTTATATCAATGCTCACATTAAAAAACCTCAACATCGGAATGAAAAATCCGGAATAACAGAACAAACAAATATTTTAACAACCTAAATTAATATACTTATGAACAAAAACATGTACAACGGTGTAGTGGTACCGATGGTGACACCCGTTACACACAATGGTTTTCTCGATAAACCGGCAGTAGAAAGAATCATCAAGAGTTTTGTTAAAGCTGGCGTATCTCCTCTTCTCATGGGAACAACGGGAGAGGGCAACTCGGTATCTACTATCGACGGTCAGGAACTGATAGCAACAGCAGTAAAGGCTGCGGAAGGCAAGATAACGATTTATGCGGGACTGACAGGAAACAGTTTTATAGAGCAACTTAAGCAGGCAGGATATTACAGTGCCAGCGGCGCTGACGTTATCGTAGCCACACTGCCAAGCTATTATGCGCTGACGGCAGAACAGATGGAGAATTATTACAAAAGGCTTGCTGACTCAATAAAAGGCCCGCTGATGCTGTATAACATTGCTGCAACGACACACATGTCTATCCCCGTTGACGTAATAGAAAGATTGGCTGGTCATCCTAATATCGTGGGTCTGAAAGACTCTGAAAGAGACATGGAGCGCATGGAGAAATGTATAGCGATAGCCAAAAACAGGGATGACTTCGCTTATTTCTGCGGTTGGGCTGCACAGTCGGCAAAGTCACTGGAACTTGGTGGCAACGGCATAGTGCCGTCAACAGGAAACTTCGTGCCAGGAATGTTCAGAAAGCTCTACGACGCTGCGGTGGCAGGAGACATGGAGACAGCATACCGCCTACAGGACGAGACAAACGATATAGCCAAGATCTATCAGGCAGGAAGAACTCTCGGACAATCGCTGACGGCACTGAAGGTCATGATGGAAACGAGGGGGTTATGCTCGCCTGACATGCTTATGCCTCTGACTCGCCTGACAGAAGAGGAGGAAAGTGAGATAAAGGCAAAGGCAGAAGCTATAACAGAGGAGTGAGAAGACCTCGAAAAGAGAAAAAGACACCGATTGAAACGGCAAGGAGTATGAAAGAATACTGCCGGAAGACACCGATGAAATCGGGGAAAAAGTAATTTTTGTTAACCTGCATACTAAAAGAAAACGCTTATGCTGACAATTCTCTCTTCCATGTCTTCAATACATTGGATAGACTACACCATTGTGGTAGGGTCGTTACTCCTCGCCATTGGCGTAGGAATATACTTCTCTCATCACCAGAAAGACTCTGACACCTTCTTCACCGCATCAGGTAAAGTGCCCGACTGGGCCATAGGCATGTCGATTTTCGCCACTCTGATAAGCTCGGTGACATTCCTGGCATACCCTGGTGCCGCATATAGCGGCAACTGGATATTACTCGTACAAGGGCTTATGGTGCCTATAGTCCTCGTGGTTCTCATAGGCATCATAGTGCCGTTGTTCAGGAAAGTGATACGACTTTCTACATACGAATATTTCGAAAGAAGATTCGGTGCCTTCGCACGTTTTTACTCCAGCATCGCCTTTATCCTGACCCATTTCACAAAGATGGGCTCGGTTTTCTTCCTCGTCTCTATGGCGTTGGCGTCATTTATGAATATAGATATATACTGGGTTATAGGAGTTCTTGGAGTAACCATCATACTGCTGACATTCATGGGCGGCATGGAGGCTATAATATGGATGGACGTAATACAAGGCGGCTTGCTTATCGGTGGCGGCCTTATCACGCTGTTTATGCTCCTTTTTGCCATAGGAACACCTTACTCTGCCGGCGACATAATATCTACGGCTTTGGAAGCCACGACAAAGGTAGGACCGTTTGAGGTGAGCAAGATCGGTATCGGGCCGTTTGAATGGGATTTCGTAGAGACAACGTTCTGGGTTATGGTATTCAACGGCATATTCTACGCCTTGCAGAAGTACGGCACAGACCAGACAATAGTACAGAGATATCTCACGGCAAAAGACGACAGAAGCGCGAAAAAAGCCGCTTTCATCGGTGTCCTGCTCTCTGTGCCGGTATGGACGATATTCATGCTCGTAGGTTCTCTGCTCTTCGCATACTACCAGCTGTCTCCCGATGCGGCAATAGAAGGAATGAAGGCTGACGCTGTCTTCCCGCATTTCATTTCAACACAGCTACCGATGGGTGTCCGAGGCTTGATAATTGCCGCTATAGCTGCAGCGGCAATATCCTCGCTCGACTCTGACCTGAACTGCTTGTCGGCAATCACCGTAGAGGATTATCTCCTGCGGTTCAAACCAAACCTTTCAGACAAGGCAAGGCTTTACGCCGGACGTTTGGTAGTGGTACTGGCTGGAATGGGAGCTATTGGCATAGCACTCTTATATATAAATAGCAGTGGAGGTGCCGTCTTGGAGACAATATTCGCATTCTACGCCATTTTCTCGGCAGGTATAGTGGGTATTTTCGTCCTGGGATTGTTCTCACGAAGGGCAAACAAGCCAGGATTATACGTAGGTCTCGTGGTATGTATATTGTTTACCGCATACGCCATGCTGACTTCGCCACAAAAAATGCCGGACGGAACAAAACAGGCACTTCTTGACCTCGGAGAATGGAATTTCACGCATTCCAAATATATGCTTGGGGTTTACAGCCACATAATCGTTCTTGTAGTGGGATACCTCGCATCGTTCCTCTTCAAGAGACCTTTGGCAGAGAAAGAACTGACTATTTTCGGATGGTTAGAAGGCAGAAAGAAATAAGGTGGGTGTTATTAATTCCTACTATAGGTAACTCATAGAAAATGCTCTTGGTTTCATAAAGGAACTGAGAGCATTTGATTTTCCGCAGGAACATACGCATTCAACGTTCTCAAGTGCTTGCTGCTGACAAACAATGCTTCAGGGTGTGCCTTTCTGTAATGTGCATACAGCAAATCGCACAATCAATAAAGAAATAGACAGTCAACAAATCAAAATTTTCTGTGTATTTTACTCTTTTTATGTCCAAAAAGAGCATATTTGTCTTTTTTTTACTAATTTTGCACGACGGTTAGTAAAAAGAAGAGCACTCATGATATCTTCATTACAACTGTTACAAACCACGGTCTGTTTACATAAATAAAAACAATTGGAAAATAAATATTATTAACCATAATTATTAACCCTGAGGAATGCTTATATGCAACCTCAAAAAACAAAAACGACATGATTAAAAAAATTTTTATGATGGCTATCGCTGCTCTCGCTTTCGTAGGTTGTGGCGATGATGATGACAACAACGCGACAAACCCTTCTTCAGGCAAGCCGGAAAGTGTTGCTTACATTATTACAGCGGATTTTTCGACTGACCTGCTTAGCGTTGCTGACCTTACAGCATATTACATCAATGAAAAGGGAAGTGTAGCAAGCGAAGCGATAACGACTACTACATGGACAAAAACAGTCACACAGAAACTGCCTTGTAAAATAGGTTGCAAGATTGCGGTCGCTTTGAAGAAAGCCAATATCGAAAACACAAAGACGTATACCATCCTCTGCGCACCTGATTTGAATGCGACCGTATTGGACAAAAACGGAAAAAAGCTAAAGACCAAAAGATCATCGTTAAGCATAAAAAGCTCAAAACTTGCTGGCAGCAAATTGGAAGACTATTTCTCAAGAAACAAACATGAAGTTGCTCTCCAGTGCACCACAAACGGCGATTTTGACACCACGACTATCGACTGGGGTATATAATGGCTAAAACAGGAAATTTTATTTGTATTTTAACTTAAAATCAAATGAAGAAGAAACTATTCTCGTTTTTGCTAACAGCACTATCCGTTGTTACGCTATCTGCCCAAGAACAAATAATCGTGAACTTGAATGACGTGAGAGGAATAGAGAATATTTCTGAAGAACTGCGCACGAAACTCGAGAAAGTGCCTACCGACCGGCTCGTGAACCTCTTGAAGGTTATGAACCCAGCACTGAAGAATGCTGACCCGGAGGTATTGGCAGGGTTGGTGGAATATTATAAAGGGAACACCACCACTCTCGCTGCCAATACAGCCTATATTCCTGACAACGAAGCGTTTAAGACAATCATCTCACAGATTATTGGACAGGTTTACCCATACGTAGAGAAAGTGCTCCCTTTGTACCTATATATCATGAACAACCGTGTTATTCCTGATATGGACACCTACACCCAGTACCAAATAGACACAATTGCTTCTGCTCCCGTTGATGAGATCTTCTATGGCATCGGTGACGAACGCAACAACTATAGCCCTATGGGTCTTAGCGAGACGGAGATTGCAGAAGGACTTGCTCAGGGCGGGCAGGTGAAGCACAACCAGTCTTATCTCTGGGGCATGGTGACTGTGGGAAGCAAGGTGTATTGGTGTACGAACACTAACTACCTCTGCGTAGGTGGCACAGCAGGACTTGGCTCAAACAGTAAGCCAGGAGAGGATGTCTCTAAAGGCTACAAGAACAAATGCTGGGTGTGTGAGTTCGAAAGCGGTACATACGGAAAGCAGATACACGGAGCGGTGTCACCAGAGTATGTTCAGTATAGCGATACCCGTTTGCCTCGCATCTATTGCTACGATACGAACACAGGTATGGCAGAAGATATCACTCCTTCTGGTGGCGACTACGACAGAATGCTTCAGGACTGCCAGGGACTTCGCTCTGCTGGCTACCACAAGGGAGTTGTCTTCTTCGGAGGTCCGTCGCTTTATGGCGCAGACACTCAGACAACTGTAGGATCTTCCTTCTTCGCATACGATGCCGATGCAGGGAAGTTCATTGGGTGCAACGACATGAGCGATATCGATGGCAACAAGATTACAGACATCAGACGCTGGTGTGTGCATAACGATATTCTATACTGTGGAGTGAGAGTGACCGACCGCAACGGTCGCGACCGTGGTGCCGTGCTCCGCTGGTATGGCGACAAGGAGAACCCTTGGCAGTTCAAGGTAGTGGGATGGACGGCAAACGAGGCTGCTGAACTCTGTATCTTCAACGGAAGGATGTATGTCGGCGGCTGGGGAACAGCATCAGAGAAGAAGAACTGCCTTATAAAAGGTCCTGTTGTTCCTGCTGGCGGTCTGCAGCCAGTGGATATCGACGAACCGGAATGGGACGTCATCTGGACATACAACAGCTACGACAAGAACAGCGTGTCTCCAAACTTCACCTATACAGCAGGTCTTCAGGCATGGAACGGAAAACTCTATTGGGGTATGTTCTGTGCATCGTACGTGATTCCGGGACTGGTTGCAAAAATGGGATATACGGATATGACTTCTCCGGAAGCAATTGCATACGTCTTGGGACAACTCCGTCAGACTTCCTTCTGGCGCGTTGACTCAGAAGACAATATCGAACTGCTCTACGGAGAGAAGGAACTACCTGTTTGGAACCGTCCTCTGACAGGAGAGGACACATGGACTCTTGTGGAGACAGGATACACGCCTGTCTTCGGGCGTGCCGGCTTTGGACAGGTATTTACGGCTTATGCATGGACGATGGCAGAATACCACGACGACCTTTATGTCGGTACGATGAACATGGAGAACCTTCTCGATGCTGTCACCAACGATGAGTCAGGCAACAAGATGTTCAAGATTGTAAAGTTGCTTACTGGCGTAAAGGAGGAAAACTATGGCTTTGAACTTCTCCGCTGGACATCGCCAAACAAGGCTCCGCTATACGTCACAAAGAACGGATTTGGAAATGGAACGGCATACGGAATTCGTAACTTCACACTGTCTGGCGACGACCTCTACATAGGCTCCGCATCTCCTTTCAACCTTCAGAAATACGGCGGCTGGCATCTCTTCAAACTGCATTCAGACGGTATCGGAACGTCGGTGGAGACTGCCACAACAAAGGAATTAGGCATTTATTACCGTCGCTACAACGGTGCTGTAATCTTCTCTTCAGCAAACGGTGAGAACGTCAAGACAGTAGAAGTCTTTGACCTTGGAGGAAGTTCGCTCCAGACTTCTGAAGGAAATGGAAACATCTGCACCATCGACACTACACCATATAGTGGAAGAACGGTGGTTGTGAAGGTTACCACAGCACGTGGAAACTGGTCGGCAAAGATGGCATTCTAATCATTCTCCCGACATATAGGAACCTGTTTAAGGATTACCTATCAAAACATCACCAAGTGGTGCGGAATATGCAAAAAAACATATCTCCGCACCACTTTCGCATATTCATCGTATCAGGGGCAGGGGACAGGCACATTGGTTCGCTGAGGGTCAGAGGAACCTGTCCCAATGATTCCGTTGCCACGCAAAGCAAAACGTCACCAGACATGGCTATTATGTGACACAATGACATATAGA
>CALZUQ010000047.1 GCA_945829425.1 uncultured bacterium
AACTTATTCGGAACTTTACCAGAATCCGTTTCATCCGTTTAGATTCCGATGATTAATTTTTTCCACAGATGTCAGACTGATATTATATGGATGAATGTATAATTTACAATTTATAATTTTATAATGCCAACTCCCTTTGTTTTAAAGGAATAGGACAATTTACTGCGTAAATAAGAGTGTCAGAGGACAGGAGATTGAACCGTATGCAGCCAAACAGAAAATGGTTCAAAGTCTACTCGACCCTGACTTTGTATGAACGCTATCAAATTATCTGTCCTGTATCTGTATGACATCTGCGGATAAACAATTCACTATGGTGACAAAAACCAAAATCCGTGTCACTCGGTGTCCTCCGTGGAAATAGTTTCTTGTCCACAGAACACATGGAAAACACAGAAGATAACATTAATCCGCTTCCATGAAAAATGAGTTAAGGCTGGGGAGATAAATATTGATACGCAATACTACTTACTTTTTTTTTCTTTGGTGCTCATCAGTTTCACAGTCACGTTCTTCTTCAGTCGTCTCAGTTGTCTTAGTTGACTTCGTCTTCCTCCTCTGGCGTCGCCTTCCTCTACTTTTGACCGTCGTCAAAAGTCACGACTCGGGATAGCCGGAGCAAGCTCCGCTCTCCTCTCGCTCGTCCGTCGGGTTGAGCCTTCGGCTCTTCCTCCTCCTTGCAAGGCATAGCCCGAGCAAGCTCGGCTCTGCTCTTGCTTCGTCCGTCGGTTCAAGGCAAGCTTGATATTGCTCTCGGCTTGTTTAGGTCAATGTTTTATTCCAAGGTTAATTCCAAGATAAGGAAAACCGTTTTCGGGACACTCACCTGTCACCATGTCCCTCAAAAGTCCCAAATAAATCTTATTCTGCAAAATTTCTGTTAGTTTTCTTGCTGGTTTCACTTAAAAGTTGTATTTTTGCTACAGAAATACATTTTGTGGTATGAATGGAATAGAAGAAAGATACATCAGCCTGCTGACCGACTTCGGTTTCAAGCGCATATTCGGCACTGCCCCCAACAAGGACTTGCTGATCAATTTCCTCAATAGCCTGTTTGACGGGCGCAAGGTAATCAAGAGCTTGAAATACAGCAACTCCGAGCACGTCGGCGATATATACACCGAGCGCAAGGCCATCTTCGACGTCTATTGCGAGAGCGAGGACGGCGAGAAGTTTATTGTCGAGATGCAGAACGCATCGCAGAAATTCTTCAAGGACCGGTCGGTGTATTATTCCACATTCCCCATCCGCGAGCAAGCACCCAAGGGCGACACATGGGACTATAAGCTGAATCCTGTCTATACCGTTGCCCTGCTGAACTACGACATGAAGGACGAAAAGGCTTTTGACATGAATGAAATCAGTCATCATGTGCAACTCTGCGACACCGTCACGAAGCGCGTCTTCTACGACAAGTTGGAGTTCATATATGTCGAAGTGTCAAAGTTCAACAAGACCGACAGCGAGCTTGTCACCCTCTACGACAAGTGGCTCTATGCCCTGAAGAACCTCTCCACCCTCACCGAGCGTCCCGCCGCCCTGCGCGACAAGATATTCGACCGCCTATTTCAGGTGGCTGAGATAGCCAAGTTCACTCCTGTTGAACTGAAGGAATATGAGGACAGCCTCAAGACCTATCGCGACCTCAAGAACTCGCTTGACACGGCGGAGGAGAAAGGACGTGATGAAGAAAAGAAAGCCACGATCCGTAGGTTGTTGGCTTCCGGCGCATCTATCGGTATTATTTCCATTGCTACTGATCTGTCCGAGGCGGATGTACGCCTTCTCATCGACGAGATTTCAAAAGAATGAAATAATTATGCAAGAATCAGATGAATATATATCGTCCATAGTTGCCGACGAGGAGGTATTCCGGTTGAAGGCAAAGCGTGACTGGGACAA
This sequence comes from uncultured bacterium, assembly GCA_945829425.1. Classification (GTDB taxonomy): domain Bacteria; phylum Bacteroidota; class Bacteroidia; order Bacteroidales; family Bacteroidaceae; genus Prevotella. Next base: position 1,903 of record CALZUQ010000047.1, read on the forward strand.
CTGTATAAACACGGCATACGAGATTGGATATGAATTGGGTGTGGCAGAAACAGTAATAGAAAGATTGACAAAACACAAGGTTGAGCTAAATCCGAAATTATTAAGTATACTCTTGGATGCTTTATTTTCATTGAATGTTAATACGGAGAAAATAGCCAAGCACACAGGCCTTCCCGATAATCTGATAGATGATGCGCGTGAAATAAGATATAATGATATGCATGCTTCCGGCAGAAATTATAGGGGTGAACAGGTGACAGGTTATGTTCACCAACATAATATAGTGGCGTTGACCTTAACTTAGCTTCTCTCATCTCTGTTACCACGCAGAGCAAAACGTCACCAGACATGGCTATTATGTGACACAATGACATTTAGAAACCACACTCCCACAAATGGGAATTTGGAAAGTTTTTTTATGCAACATAATACACATTATATCGATTTTGTGCAATCTCAGACTAAACAATCCGTTCATTTCCGTTCAAACATTCTATGGACGTACGACCAAGCACTCTTTGGTCGTACGTCCTGACACCCTAACGCCGTACGTCCTGACACCCTTTGAACGTACGACCAAGCATGCTATGGACGTACGTCCATGGAAAAACTCCTCGGAAAATACGGTATTTATGTCCATGCAAACACTATTTTGTAGTGTTTGAGAATAGCGTATTTACCCCAAAAGGTATCGTTGGTTGTTTTTTTTGCATTCTCTGAGACGATTGAAAAATCAAAAAGAAATGAAAACCAGCAAAATCTCACCATTATGTCAGCAAGGGGCAGGAGACAGGACAATGAACCGTTGGCAGCCAAACAGAAAATGGTTTAATGTCCTGTCCAATGACCCTTGTGTCCCCTGACCCTCAAAGTAAGTAGATATGGGCATCATTATACAAGAGAGAGGGCGTGCCAGACTGACTGACACGCCCTCTCTCTCTTGTTGTGATGATACCTGTCGTGGTGACTGTTGTCGTGATGAAATTAGTGGAAGAGCTACTGCCACCCTGTCACGAGAACAGCCTTCGGCAGGTAAATGCGGTTTTCCGACTTTATTCTCTTGTCACTGTTATCTTTCTTACCACATCCTTTCCGGCGGCTTTCGCCTTGAGGACATACGCTCCGGCAGGAACGCCGTTCAGCGACACGCTGTTGCCCTTTGCCTGTGCCGCCACGGTGCCGTCGGCAGATATTATGGTGACGTTCTCCACGTTGTCGCCCGTAACGGTGATGAAGGAGTTCTCCTGACGTACTGTGATGTCAGCAATGACGTTCTCCTCGATGTCGGTAGAGCTGCCTATGTAGAAATAGAGGTTCTCTCCCTTTACGCTTTGTGCCACCGGCTCGTAGTACACGTCAACGGAAACCGTGTGCTGCTTGTCGTCCTTCTCGCTGAACGAATACTGGAACGAGGTTCCCGTAATCATCTGTGCGTTCTTCTTCTCCCCGTCGATGTTCACGTCATAGCCCTTTACCGGCAGTTCATAGCCCTTGCTGTCCTCTATCGTCATGCCCAGCATGAGGTTGTGCACGATGCCCGTCTCGGCGAATGACGCATACGTCTCGCCGTCGAGAGAGTAGAGGTCGGAATATCCGGTAAACGGAGCTTCGTTGTCAACCGCCACGACGGTATATCCCGGAAGGACGTCGAAACAGTCTATCACCAGACGGTAAGAGGCGTTCTTCTCTATTGTTACAGGCTCGTCGAGTGTCACGCTGTTCCATGTGTTGAGCTTCACGTCGTCCACCGGCACCTCGGCAATGAGGTCGTTGTCCTTATACAGGAAGAAGGTGAAGTTAGCGTCAGAGAGCGGATAGAAGCGTAAGGTCTTTATGCCGTAGCCCTCGTATGTCTTGAACATTGACGAAGGATAGAGTGCTGCGAACTGTATGAAGTTCTTGCCGTCAGGCACGGTGACACTCCTGTTGTACGGTGTCTCGCCGGAGTAGCTTATGCTCTTGCTCTCCTTGTCTGTCGGACGGTGCCATACGACGTTCATGTCTGTGGTGTTTGTGAACTCCACGCCTCGTGAGCTTACCGCAGGCAGAGCGTTGGTGTTCTGCACGATGTTCTGCGAAGCCTCTACGATGTCTGAGACACGTCCGTCGGCATATACAGCCTTCACGCCGAGGGTGTGGTTGCCTGAAGCAAGACCGGTTACCGTGGCATTCAGAGCCGTTGTCGTCATCGTCTCTGTGCCGTCAACCGTCACGGCATAGTGGTCGACCTTGTTCAGTTCTGCGGAATAGTCGTCGCCGGAGAGCTGTATGTCCATGAGCCATGACGCGCGGTACATATAGCCTGAAGCCGATGACGTCTCAGAGAGAGAATAGAAGTCGGCGTCGGTGCTGAGGCGCACGAGGTCAGAATACTGCATCTCCGCCGTGCCGTAGTCAATGCCTATGACATTCGTCGTAGGTTTGTTGACATCAACCCTTACAGCGGCAATCAGCTCGCCGTCAGGCATTTCGAGCGGTGTGTCGAGCGTTATGGTGTTCTTCTCGCCGTAGTTCAGCTCCTGCGTTATCTTCTGGCTGTAGAGTTCCTGGAGCATTCCCAGCTTTGTGTATGTGTAGAACACCAGCGTCCACTCCTTCTGCTCAGACATCGGGCAGAACGACACCTGTCTTACCTTGTTGCCTTTGTAAGCCGCAACCTCGTCTTTGTCAAAGCGTATGGCAATCTCGAAAGTCAGCTCTGCGAGCGGTCCGAAGGTCTCACGGTTGCAGTTGTCGTAATCGATGTAAGTCTTTGTTATGGCGTGTGACAAAGGTTCTGTCCATGCAAGGAGTGCATTGTAGAAGCCCTTCTGCCGCACCTTGACGTTTCTCGGCGACTGTATGCCCGGAAGCTCCACCGTCACGCTCTGTGCCTCAGAGTGTGCCGTCTCGCCCGTTTCGAGCTGTGCCGTCACGGTGTATGTATATTTCTTCGTCTCCAGCCCGTTGTCGTAATAGCTCAGCGTCTTCGATCCCACCGAGGCTATTTTCACTCCGTCGCGGTAGATGTTATATCCTTTCACGCTCTCCGTGCTCACATGTGCGCTCCATGTCAGCCGCACGCTGCTGATGCCCGAGAGCTGTTCGGCGCGGAACGACGACGGAGCTTCGAGCGAAGCGTCGTAGTCGAACTTCACCACTACGGAGCGCAAGGCAGCCTGGTCTTTGCCCGACTCTGCGTACATCACGAAGCCGAGCACGGAAGCGTCCTCGTTGACCGTCATTGCGCGGTACAGCTGATAGAAGTCTGTCCCCGGAACCTTGTATGCGCCGAGTGACGATACGTCCACGCCCCTTGCCGTGAGATATGCGTCGAGATACTGTGACTTTCCGTCGGCATATACGAAGCCGCGGTTCGACTCCTGACCTACCACAACGCCGTTGTTGCTTATGTCGAAAAGCTCCATGTCGGCTTCGAGCGTTACGGTAGGGATATACTGCTTCTCACCTGTCGTGACGTCATAGACAGAGAGCAGTTCTGAAATCGGTGACCTTGGGTTCCAACCGCCCCAGAACAGCAGTTTCTTGCCGTCAGCGGAGAAGTTTCGTGCGTAGCTCCATGGTGAGGTGTTGTCAGAGAGGAACATTATCTCTCCTCCCGGTGTCCAGTATGTTGCCTGACGGTTCTTCGTCATTGTCCACCCTCCGGCACCCTGTCCGTCGGGAGAGATGCAGTAAGGCATTACGTCGCGCTCGTCGCCAAGAGAGCGGTATAGGGCACCGTCGCGCCAGATATAACCTTTATACTCATCGCCGATGACTACATAGCCGCAGACATAGTGTCCGTCGGGAGAGATGCCGTGGCAAATGCCGTCGGCCACAGTGCCTGCGGGACATGCCATCAGCATCCATTGGCCGTCTTTATATATGGCAGGCATGGAACGCTCCGCCTCTCCGGCGCTCGGGCTTGTCGTTACACTTCCCGCCACGACACCGTCGTTCGAGACGCTCCACGCCTCTGACTGTGATGCGGTGCTCAGCAGCTCTGTCTTGCCGCTGAGGAGGTTCCAACGGAAGCCGTAGTAGTTGTCTGAATAGTCTATATAGATACCGCACGCCCACTTTCCGTTTGGCGAGATGTCCAAAATCTGATATTCTTCTGGTGTCTGGAATATCACGTTCTTCTTTTCCGCACGCACGCCCACGACATTTACTGCCACGAGGAGCAGGAGGAAGAAGCGTAGGATATGTGTTTTTCTCATATAGGTATGTTTTTTTTAATGTACGTTTTTGCAGGTTAAAGAACGCATCCAGAAAAAGGCAGGACGTTTCTTTAACCTGCAAACTCCATATTAATATCTTACTTCATTATCTTGTAAACCTTGGTAGACTTTCCGCTCTTTACCACTACGATGTTTACGTCGTCATTGCCGTTGAGCGCTACGTTGTCAGTGTTGTCAGCCTTTCCTACAAGCTGTCCGGCAGCGTTATACACCTTTATGTCTGCCTTGCCAGAAACGGTCAGCATGCCGTTGCTGATGCAGAACGCTTTCTCTGCCACGTTGTCAATGCCTGTAGCGAGACCTGCGAGGTCGTCCCTGTTGACCGTTATCATCTCAGAAACCGCTGTTCCGGCAGTGAAATGGCTCACTACGAAGAAGTTGCTTGTTTCATAGCTGCTTGGATAGTCGAAATCGCAGTAGTTCTGCTCAGGGTCGGTAATAGGTTTCTCGCTCATGAGCATGTGGCTGGCAGTGCCCTTTACAAACCTCTCACGGTACACCTCATTGCTTACGAATTTCTCGTTGTACACCGGAGCGTCCCATGTCAGGTTGATGACATAAACCGTTGTTCCCTCATAATCCGCTGTAGAGACAGTGACCCCAAGGTTGTTGACAGCTCTGAGAATGTCTGACTCTACCTTCAACGTAGAAATGTTTGACATATATCTCTGGGCGTTCTTGGTGATGTTGTTTAAGAAGTCTCCCTCATAGGCTATGACGAAATACTCCCATGTCGAGAGGGGCACGTTCTCTTCGATGAAGACACACTTTCCGGAAGCAGCATCGAATATTTCGCCGTAAGCCTTGTCTGCTGCAATATGTCCGCTGCGCAGGATGGCGAAGCGGGTTTTCTCGTTAGCTGAAGCCGGAGCGGTGAAAGAAACCTTTACGTCGTTCTCCTCGTTGCTTGCCATCTCAGCCTTCAGGTCAGTAACCTTGGCGTCAGCGTATGCCGCATCGCTAAGTTCGGTATATTCGTATATATATGCTGTAGCGCTTCCCTTCCAGTCTCCCGTACTGTAAGTATATGACTTCTCGATGATCTTGTTGCTGTTGCCGTCGTAGATTTCGTATGTCTTCTTGGAAGACGGCTTAGGGTCTTGCCCTGCCTTTCCGTTATTATACTTCACATACTCTGTCAGCATACCGTCTTTATAGGTATAGTCTTCAAGAATGTAGAGATATTCCGTGTTCTCGTTAGAGACAGTGGAACGCTTGAACGTCCTTTTGCAGATGAGGTTGCCCTCTTCATCATATTCGCTGAGGTATTTGCATGAGAAAGCTCCTTTCGCGTTCGTCTCGATAGCTATCTCTGCCTGTCCCTTGGCGTTGTTGGTATATTCAATAGTCTTGGAGAGATTGCCGTTAGCGGCAATGGTCCATATCTCCTTTACGAGGAAGCCGTTAGCGTCATACTCATAGTTATACGCATAAGATGTTGACGTCAGCTGTATGAGCCTGCCCTGAGCGTCATAAGTTCTTTTCTCCGCTTTATTTGTATTTGCTTTATATGCGAAGTCACCGAAGTTGTATTGTCCCCACTGCAGTAATGTCTTGTCTACGGTAACAGTGCCGTCGAGTTCGGTCGTAGTAAACGTGTAATAATAAGCCGGGGCAAACGTGCTTCCTGTGCCCGAAGTATACTGCACGCTGCGGCAAGGGCTGTTCGTTCCGTCGAAGAACACAGGTTCTACCTTTGTGATGTTGCTTACTGCTCCCATAGCGTCACCAACGGTGTACGTACATACTGGGGTAAGACCCTTCATGGCTGGCGCTTGCTGAGCGTTGGCTGTGAGCATTCCTGACATTGCCAGGAGACATGACATGACAGTCAGACGTAAATTTTTTTTCATTTCTAAATAACTTAATTATAAAAAATAGGTAATGATTACTGAAAAACAGCAGTATTGTCATTAGGCGGGAATAAATGAAACCCCACCAGATGAAGTGGTGTTGCTGTGCATATATTCTTCCTTCTTGCTAAGCACAGAAAACCAAAAGTGCCACAAAAGTACTCAAAAAAACACTAATGACAAAGCTTTTTAACATAAAATCAGAGAAAACAGAGCGTTTTTGTCACATGAGCCCCATAATGTACCAATATTAGGGAAAAATTGACCTTAATTCGTTTCAAGACCCTCATTTTGCTTGCCATTTTTCTTGTTTCAGGCGTTTGTTACGTGATTTATGACGTTTATAGATCGTGATTTGTGTTTTTCTGTTAATTTTTACTCCTCTAATAGAAAATCCAAATAAAAATGTTGCATAATTCAGGAATAATTCCGAACTTTGCAGCTAACCCTTATTTTAAATACCTTATTTAAATATATTCTCTTCACTTGACAATAAAAAACGTTATTATATTACAAAAGAAGAAAAGATGAAAAAAACATTTCTGAGCTTATTGTTAGCTTTCATAAGTATCGTGGCGACACAAGCTGCCACGGTAGGTTATACCACGGGATATTACAGCAGGTTTCAGAGTTTCCGCTTTGGGACGGGCACGGAACAGGGTGAGGCGATACGTTTCAGCAAGGCGAAGCTGCAACAGCTGAAAGGAAAGAGCATCCAGGGAGTACAGGCGGTATTCACCACACGCAACACGCAGGACAATGCCGTGACGGTATTCCTGACCAAAGACCTTGAAGGCACGCCGATATGCGAGAAGACATATACCCTGAAATCGTCAGACATTTCGAGCAGTTCAGCAAAGTGGAATGAAAAGACTTTCGACACGCCATATACCATTACGGGCGACGAGGAGTGTCTGTATGTAGGCTTCAAGGTAGAAGGTGCGGCAAACATCACTCCTTATTCTGCAGACTTTACCAACGGTATTGCCGGATGTTCATACGTGATAAAAGACGGCAAGTGGACAGACCTCGCAGACTACGGCTACGGCAACGTGAACCTGCGCATGTTGGTGGACGACGTGCCGGAGACGCTTGACGTGATGACGAAACAGGTGTCGTTCTACGGATATTTCCAGAGCGGAAAGGAATATACCTTCACGGGACAGATATACAACTACGGCACTGTCGCCGTGACGAGTTTCGACGCTGCCATAGAGGGCGGAACAGGCGGCACGCTGCATTTTGAAGGGCTCAACATCAAGCCGGGAGAGGTCTATGACTTCTCGCTGCCGGTAGTGTCCGCTCCAGAACCGGGAACAATACACCTCGGGGTGCAGGTGTCGAACATAAACGGAGGGAAGGATGCCGACGACAGTGACAACTCTTTCTATGATGACGTCTTCTTCTATCCGGCAGAAATGGAACGCAGCATGCTCGTGGAAGAGTTTACAAGCCAGGCTTGCACGGCATGTCCTCAGGGTCATGCCATCATGGCAAAAGCCATGGAAAGCACGCCATACAGCCATGTCGAGGTGATGCACCACTCTGGCTACCAGCCGGACATATTCACCATGGAGGAGAGTGGTGCGTACACACTCTTCTACGGTGGCTCCACTTTCGCTCCTGCAGCAATGGTAAACCGCGCACACTATCCTACTTACAGCGGACCGGCAGTGGATTTCATCGCCGGAGGTGTCACGACGATAAACACACTTCTCGACTTTGCCAACGGCATAAGCCCGTACGTCTCGCTGAAACTGGAGAGCGGATATAACGCTGCGACACGTGAGGCGAGCGTGAAGCTTCACGTGAAGGCGCATACCGCCATGCCTACGGAGAGCAATGTGCTGAACGTCATGCTCGTGCAGGGAAGCTATGAGGCATACCAGGTAAACGGCGGAAACAACTATGTCCATAAGAATATCTTCCGTGGCAACGTGACGAACAACGTCTGGGGATTGTCTGCTGATTTCACGCCAGGGAAGGACGTGGTGTACGAGAAGACTTTTACACTGCCGGAGAAAATACGCGCCTCATACTGGACGGAAAACGCCCTTAAGGAGGCAGGAAAGACAGAAGAGGACATCTGCATCCCGGCAAATGCCGACGACATGTATCTTGTGGCTTACGTGGCTCAATATACTACTCCTGACGACCCGTCGAACAATGTCGTTTTCAACACCGTAAGAGTAAAGCTGGGCGAGAGCTACACACAGGGCGGATATGACAACGGCACAGGAGCAGGCGTAGAGACAATAAAGGAAGAGGATGCACCAGGCATACGCATTGAGGGACGACGCATCACCGTGGACGGTATGCCGGAGAAGGTCGTTGTTTACGACGTCGCAGGACAGGCATACGAGGCTGATGCGGTACAGGCTCCGGGAATGTATATCGTGAAGGTTACTGCCGGAGGAAAGACGACATCAAGGAAAATAATTATACGGTAAACGGAACAAGGGGACTCGCTGGCGTTTCACGGGCAGGCGTTCGGAAAATGCAAAGCATGTCCCCTTTTCATGTAATTTATAATGTATAATTCAACTTTGCTTCAATGTGTTGGGTATCAAAAGAAAGTTTGCCCTTTCGGAGCGTGTCTTGAACCATTGTTTATCGGCAACAAACACTTGCAAAAGTTGAATAAAACGAATTAGTATAACGCACGTTATTTGAATATATAAAAGAACGCATCACTACCATGAGAAGAATGACATTATCACTGCTGACCTTGCTTGCAGCAACGGCAATGGAGGCACAGACCCTCCTCTCGCCACGGGCGCAGCTGATGCTCTCTGAGCAGACGGCGACAAGGGCAGTGGACAACGGAAACACGTATGTAACGGCATACATCACGGCAAAAGACGGCACGACGGCTACCGTACATGTCTCGCTGCAAGAGCTGGCGCAAAGGGCGCAAAGCGGAGCAGCAGCATATATCGCGATATGTGGCGAGCCGCAGCAGATGCTCGACCTCGCCAAGAACGAGACACACCACGCGGAGGTGCTCTCTGGCAGACAGTTGTCACAGGCTTATACGGGAAAAGGCATCGTGGTGGGTGTCGTAGACGCAGGCTTTGACTATTGCCATGCCGCCTTCCGCAACACAGAGGGGAAGTTGCGCATAAAGCGTGTATGGGAGCAGGGAACCGCCAGCTTTGAGGGGTGTCAGCCTCCCGCACGTTACGGCTACGGCATAGAGATGACCGAAGAGAGCCAGATGTTCAACGCCAAGGCAGACAACAGCGTGAACTCTCACGGCACGCATGTCACGGCGATAGCGGCAGGCTCTGACTCTTTCATGGACAGCCAATGGCTCGGCACGGCTCCCGATGCCGACATCGTGCTGGTGAGCATTGACCAGTCGGCGTGTACTCATGCCGACATAACAAACGCCATAGAGTATATCTTCGCTTACGCCAAAGAGGTGAGAAAACCGTGTGTGGTAAACCTGAGCCTCGGCGACCATGACGGACCGCACGACGGAACGTCGCCGTTTGACACTATGGCTGACGCCATGCAGGGACCGGGACGTATCATAGTAGGTGCTGCAGGCAACCATAACGCTGACGCCTTCCACATATCCCACTCTTTCGCTTCGGCTGATGCAGACGCTCTGAAGACATTCATAAAATATAAGGAGAAGCCGTCGGCACAGAACGTTGGGGGACGTGCGCAGATATGGACAGAAGGCGAAGTGGAGGTGGAGATTGCGGCATACAGTCTTTTCAACAACAAAGCCGTGGTGAGCCATACGGTGTCTCTCGCAGAAGGTGTACAGACGCTGACGTTCGGATCGTATGCCGGAGGATCGTATGAGGTGAGCTCAGAGAAGAACCCTTACAACGGTAAGACGCATATCCTCTTCAACTCAAAGATTACGAGTCTCAGGACAAACTACGCCTTGTCTGTCACCGTAAAACCTAAGACTGCGGGAAGAGTGGATATATGGGCGGACAACACGCGGCTGGCTCTCAGCAATGAGGGGAAAGAGGGATTTTCTGCTCCTGACGGCAGCTCGACGATAGCTGAGATTGGCGGCACGGGAAAGCGTATCGTCACTGTGGGGGCTTACGTCACAAGAAACGAATACGTGCTCTCCGGCAAGACACAGACGCTGAACGAGACGGTAGGAGCGATAGGCTCTTTCTCCAGCTGCGGGCCGACGGCTGACGGCAGGACAAAGCCCGACGTTGCTGCTCCGGGCTGTTTCATCATCTCCGCACTGTCAGAATATGACGCGTCGGGACAGAAAATCGTGGCATACACCAACGCAGGAACCGACAGAAACTACGAATACGGATATATGCAGGGCACGAGCATGGCATCGCCTTTTGTTGCCGGCATGGTAGCTACATGGCTTCAGGCAAACCCGCAGCTCACGCCGGAGGAGATAAAGGAGATACTCGCGGCAACAGTGAGGAAAGACAGCTTTACGGGAGACATACCGTCAGAGGGCAGCAATGTCTGGGGACGGGGAAAAGTGGACTCATACGCCGGTTTGGTACGTTGCATAGAAGCATCGTCGGTAGGCTGTATAGCGGCTGATGAGGATCTCCTGCCGGATGTGTCGCTATCAGGAGAGAGCCTTATGCTGAGCTTCCTTTCTGCAGCTGACGAGGTGGAGGTGGAAATCATCTCTCCTGACGCCCAGATTGTGCAGCATAACGTATTGACAGGTGTAGCCTCTGGCGAAAGACGCAGCATCCCACTCACAACAGCAGTAAAAGGGGTGTTCATAATGAAAATAAAGGCAGGGAACAAGACAAAAAGCATAAAATTAATCAGGTAAAACAGAAAAAGACTTCCTGAAGGAAAAGACCTCCTGAAGGAAAAAACTGACGGCAAAATACTTGCAGAAAAAAGAGCTCTTAATCCTCACATTTTGCGTGTGAAGAATAAGAGCTCTTCGTTTTTTATGCCTTTATCTTTGGTTTTGGTTAAAGCTCGAGAGTTGGTTTTAGTAAATTTATAATTTATAATTTATAATTTGGAAGTTAACCCCAGGAAGAACCTTGAAACCTGGAACCTGAAACCAAGAACCCTGAAACTTGAACCCTGAAACTTGAAACCTGAAACCTGAAACCTATAACCTGGAACCTGGAACCTGAAACCTGAAACCTGAAACCCTTTACATCCCCTTTACTCCATATATTTTGTATATGTATATAGGTTATAGGCTTTACATTCGTGTGGTGTCGGTATCTTGCGTTTTCTCCATGGGAAGAGGAGTACAAGTCCTGCGCAGACGAGACAGCCATAGAAAGTCCAGCCGGACATCTCCTTTATGGCTGTCAGAGTGGCTTGAACCTGCACCTTACCCTTCATGGACATCGCCGCCATATTCTGCGCCTCTGTCTCACTCTTTCCCTGCATCTGCATTCCCATGACTGTCTGGCGGTATGTTGCAGCGGCCTCTGGGGTCATGCTGTCATAGTCTTGGGCAAAGCGTGTGACGTAATGCTGCTGACGTTCCTGAAGGACATTGGAATAGAGTGCGGAGCCTATGCCGGGAGCGATGATCATACGCACGGTGAGCATGATACATACCCACGTAGACATATATTTATAAGGCATGCGCTGGTTCGCGTAAACCGCCGTCAGGGCGTATAAGAGCATCATGCCTGTAGCACGTATTATGATGGGCCATTTCATACGTTCGAAGAGTCCGTCGTTCTGCACTTCGAAATACATGAACAGTGCATAAGCTCCCAGCAGCATGAAACCCATGGCGAAGAGCCATTTCAGGTGTATGCCTTTTGCACTGGCTATGACCGCCATGACGAGTCCGAGGAAATATCCCAGAAGCACCCAGTTGCCCAACGTCGCGCTCTGCCAGTTGTCTATCTTCATGCCTACGGAGGTGAAGATGTTCACGAACATCGCGCTGGAGTTGAAAATCATCAGCCCGAGGAAGAGCAGTATGCCTCCCTGCACGCTTTTCAGTTTCAACGTGCTGAGGAAGAAGTAGGGTGAGCGGCGGGTCCACTCCATATATACGAACAACAGTGTGAACGCCACACATATTACGGTAGCCCATTGTATATACGGATGACTGTACCAGTCGAGTACCTTGCCATAAACCATGAGAAAGATAAACGAGCAGCACATTATGCTAAATATCACTACGTTGCCGAATTTTGCAAACGTTATGGGGAACCGTTTCTGCGGATATTTATGGTAAGGCATGGTGATGGAGATGATGAGTATCGCCACCAGCATGGCAGCCATCATGAAATAATATGCGTACTGCCATTCGTAAGAGTATGCCAGCCATGCCGTAAGCCACGTACCTATCTGTCCGAGAATCATGAAGAAGAAATATATCAGAGGCATTGTCGTGGTCTTCTCCGTGTCCATCTTGTCCCATGCCGTCTCGTTGTCCGGCTCATTTCCGGGGGTGAGGTTCATCGTGGCTTCAACGCCGAAGGCATAGCGTATCAGAGTGAAAAGGTTACACATAAGCAATGCCTGACGTATGAAGCCCATGATAAGGCTGCATAGCGCAAGTACGAAGATGCTGTCGGTCTTTGCACAGAAATAACTCAGTAGGAAGAGTATGGAGAACCCCACCATGCACATCATCTTCTCACGGCGTATGCACACCAGTTCGTAGAAGAACGGTGAGAATGCCGCCATGCCGACGCTTGTCACGAAGCCTACGAAGGAAATATGTTCTGACTGTATTCCCAAACCTCCGATCATCTCACTGCTGTTTGCGCTATACACGCCGCTGATAGTCATGATAGGTATGAAAAGCAGCATGAGGAAGATGATGCCTAACGGCTTGGGAACCCAGTCGTAAAAGGGGAAATTCTTGTTCATCACATTTCTGGGGTGTTGTATAAATAGGTGTTTATCTTCTTTCTGCCTTGACGATGACCATCATTCCGGCAGCGAGACGGCTGTTGTCTTCCTTGGAGAGATTGGTGAAATCAATACGCACAGGCACTCTCTGCTGTATCTTCACGAAGTTTCCTGCTGAGTTGTCGGTAGGTACGAGAGAATATTTTGAACCTGTTGCGCCAGAAATGGCTGTCACGGTGCCTTCAAACTCCTTGTCGCTGACAGCGTCTACCGTCATGCGCACCTTCTGACCTACGAAGAGGTTCTCGACCTGTGTCTCCTTATAGTTTGCTATGACCCATTTCTGCGTCTCGGGCATGATGTATGTTATGGTTTGTCCGGCATTGACCATCTGTCCCTCCTCAAGGGCACGACGTCCCAGCTGTCCGTCGCAAGGTGCTACGACAACGGTGTATGAGAGGTTCAGACGTGCCATTTCAAGTGCTGCCTGCGCACGCTCTATGGCTGCCTCGGTGTTCACCTTCCTGTTTGTCACCTCGTTGACACCTGAGAGAGCAGCTTTCTGCTGACGTCGTGTCGCCTCAAGTTTTTTCTTCGTAGCGGCATACTCTGTCTCAAGCTGTTCGAGCTGTATAGGGGTAGCGGCCTTTCGCTCTACGAGGTTACGGTATCGTGTTATATCCTTCTCAAGCTTGGCGAGACGTACGTTTATCTCCGCTATGCTTGCGTCATAGACAGACGCCGTGGTTTGTGTTGTCTGGAGCGTGGCGTCAATGACGTTGGCTCCTGCCATAGCGTCTTTCAATGCCGCTTCTGCTTCCATGACACGTATGCGGTACTCACGGTCGTCGAGGACGAGGAGCGTGTCACCCTTCTTCACCGTCTGGTGCTCCTGGAAATATATTTTCTTGATATATCCTGACGCTCTGAGGTTTACGGGCGAGAGGTACTGTTCTATCTGTGCGTCGTTGCTTGTCTCGGTGCTCTTGTAGTCTATGAATATGGCAATAATCTCTATTGCGCCCCATAGGAGTACGGCGAGACCTATGGTGCTTGCTATCAGCTGTCTGCGGCGTTGTTTCTTCAGACGTGCTGCCTGTTCCTCACGTGACTCCTTGTTCGTCTTGTTCTCTTCGTTTGGGATATTGTTCTTTTCCATTGTATGATGATTTTTTATGGTCGTAATAATTGATGTGGGATGTTTTGGGGATGGGGGGATAGCCCTCGCCTTTACTTAACCAGGTTCTCCAACTGTTTGGTCAGCTTGAGGAGTGAGAGGTTGGCAATCTGGTAGTTGTAGTGTGCGGTGAGGTAGTTGTTCTGCGCTTCGCTGACACGCATCTCGTCCTGCAGCACTTCCGTCATCGACGATATTCCTTCGCGGTATCGGTCGTTGGTGACCTTGCAGACATTCTCCGCCAGTTTGCAGTTGTCTTTCTGCTTGCGGTAGTTGCGCTGGCTGTTCTGCAGTTCGTTGGTAGCGTTTAGATACTGCGTCTGCATGTTCTTCAGCGTGTTTTCATAAGCCGTCTTGGCTGTCTCGATGTCTAAGTTTGCCTTGCGTATCTTTGAGCGTTTCTCAAAACCGTCGAATATCGGGACGCGCAGCGAGAGACCGAGACCGTTGGAGTTATACCAATGGTTCGACGGACCGGAGTGCCACCAGTTCTTGAACTTGTCGGTATATGCCGTGAACATCCAGCTCCCCGTGAGGCTTAGGGTAGGGAGGTATCCGTTGTTGATCATCTTCTTCTGCTGACCTGCCAGACGTTCCTTCTCCTGAAGCATGAGAAGCTCATACTGGTTGGTGTCAAGGCCTGTAGTAGGGGTGGTGGCCACCTCGTCGGCGTTGGCGGGCGTTACGGCGATGTCTTTCTCTGCCGGATAGTCTATGACATATTTCAGCATGTTATACTGCTGCGTCAGCATAGCCTGTGCGTTGTCGTACTGCACCTGAAGGTTTTCCAGGTTTATGTTCACGCGTTGCACGTCGACCTCAACAGCCATGTCGTTGTCATAGAACGCCACGGTGATGTCGCGAAGCTCCTGCAGACGTTTTATGTTGTCGCGTACGAGGGCTATCTGCTCTACGGTGTTCTGAGCGAGGTAATACATCTTGCATATCTGCATGATGAGGTCTTCACGCGCCTTGTCATACGAGAGCTGGTTCAGACGGTTCATCGTATGTGAAATGTCTATGGCGGTATATATCGTCTGGTTGTACAACGGCATCTGGAGCTGGAACCCTGCAGCAGCGTTATACTGCAACGTCTTTGTCACGTTATACGGATTTCCGTACGCCGTGCCGTCGGTGACAGACACCGGAGGCTCGAAATTATCGTTGAGGTTTGCTACAGCGTTTATCTGCGGAAGCAGTTTCGCACGGTTTTCACTGATGTTGTGTCTTGCTTTCATCACCTCGTTGCGACTGGTACGCAGCGTGAGGTTGTTCTCTATTCCGAGACGAAGACATTCCTCAAGTGTCAGTGTTTCTTGCGCCCCTGCCTGTGACAGCGTTCCTACAAGGGCAAAAATGAACAATAGTTGTCTCATGTCGTATCTTTCTAAAAAATCTCTGTAAATCGTCTGTTTTAATATGAAATTCCTCGCTCCCAACTTAATATTTTCGCTTTGAAAGTCTTGGTATCATGCTTTGAAAGACTTGAAATCTGTACTGATATTCTTCAAAATCGCTGCAAAGATACTATATATTTATTAAGGTGTTGTTATCATAATATTCGGTAAAGTGTTCATTTTTTCTTTTCGTAGACAGTAAGATATATCTTTCTTGATTTATGTAAAGGTGGGTTCTATTAACTAATATGACACACCTTAACTTAATCATCTAAAAAACCCGACAGGGAACGCGTCCTTGTCGGGTTTTATTTCTTTTTTCCTTGTTGTCTGTGTTATGACAGACACATTGCGTAAGGGGCGGTTGTTCCCCAACGTTGTTTAGAGTTTCGGACCAGCGGCAACGAGAGCCTTTCCTGCTTCGTTCGTTGTGTACTTCTCGAAGTTCTTGATGAAGCGTGCAGCGAGGTCCTTAGCCTTCTCCTCCCACTGGCATGGGCACTCGTATGTGTCGCGTGGGTCGAGAATAGCCGGATTAACGTTAGGAAGAGCTGTAGGTACCTCGAAGTCGAACATAGGTATCTTCTTTGTCTCAGCCTTGAGGATAGAGCCGTCGAGGATAGCGTCGATGATACCACGTGTGTCAGGTATGGAGATACGCTTTCCTGTGCCGTTCCAGCCAGTGTTTACGAGATATGCCTTTGCACCGCTCTTCTGCATCTTCTTAACGAGCTCTTCAGCATACTTTGTCGGGTGGAGCTCAAGGAAAGCCTGTCCGAAGCAAGCAGAGAATGTTGGTGTAGGTTCTGTGATGCCACGCTCTGTACCGGCGAGCTTTGCCGTGAAGCCAGAGAGGAAGTAGTACTGTGTCTGCTCTGGTGTCAGTATAGATACCGGAGGGAGAACGCCGAATGCGTCAGCAGAGAGGAATATGACGTTCTTTGCTGCTGGAGCGGAAGACCCTGGCTGTATGTTGTTGATGTGGTTGATAGGATAAGAGACACGTGTGTTCTCTGTCGTAGACTTGTCGTTGAAGTCTATTGTGCCGTCCTCAGCCACTGTGACGTTCTCAAGAAGAGCGTTGCGCTTGATAGCTCCGTAGATGTCCGGCTCGTGCTCCTTAGAGAGTCCGATAACCTTTGCGTAGCATCCACCCTCGAAGTTGAACACGCCGTTGTCGTCCCAACCGTGCTCGTCGTCACCGATGAGGCGACGCTTAGGGTCTGTAGAGAGTGTTGTCTTGCCTGTTCCGGAGAGTCCGAAGAATATTGCTGTGTTCTCACCGTTCATGTCGCAGTTTGCAGAGCAGTGCATTGAAGCGATGCCTTTGAGAGGGAGGTAGTAGTTCATCATAGAGAACATACCCTTCTTCATCTCGCCTCCGTACCATGTGTTGATGATAACCTGCTCACGGCTTGTAACGTTGAAAGCCACACAAGTCTCAGAGTTCAGTCCGAGCTCCTTGTAGTTCTCTACCTTTGCCTTTGAAGCATTGTAGATAACGAAGTTTGGCTCAAATTCTGCCAGTTCCTCAGCTGTTGGCTGAATGAACATGTTTGTTACGAAGTGTGCCTGCCATGCTACCTCAACGATGAAACGTACTGCCATGCGTGTATCCTTGTTAGCACCGCAGAAAGCGTCAACTACATAAAGGTTCTTGTTGCAGAGCTCTTTAACAGCAAGTTCCTTAACCTGTGCCCAAACCTCTTCAGACATTGGATGGTTGTCGTTCTTGTAGCCCTCTGTTGTCCACCATACGGTGTCCTTAGAGTTCTCGTCAACAACGATGTACTTGTCCTTAGGAGAACGTCCGGTATAGATACCTGTCATAACGTTTACGGCATTGAGCTCGGTGTTCTTGCCTACCTCATAACCCTCAAGGCTTGCCTTTGTCTCCTCTTCAAACAACTTCTCGTAAGAAGGATTGTGTGCAATCACTGTCGAACCAGTGATGCCATACTGTGTCAAATCCAAATTTGCCATTTCGTCGTATAAAATATTAAAAGTGTTTATAATACCTATTTATAATTTGCGGGCTATATGCCTTACTACGTGCAAAATTACGAAATAATTTGGAATATATCATATTCTTTCATGTCATTTTAAAATAATTTTGCTAACTTTGTAGCAAAATAAAGTTTAAATCAAGAAAGAAATGAAAGTTTTAGATTTTAACAGGCAGAAAAGCGTCATGAACAGATTTGTCAGCGAACTGCGTGACAAGGACCTCCAGACCGACCGTATGCGTTTTCGGCAGAATGTGAAGAGGATAGGGCAGGCTATGGCGTATGAAATAAGTAAGTCGCTGGAGTATAAGACGAAGACCGTGGTGACACCTCTTGGAGAGACGTCTGTCGAACTGCCTTGCGATGACGTCGTCATTGCCACGGTGTTCCGTGCGGGACTGCCGTTTCATGAGGGGTTTCTTGACATTTTTGATACTGCGGGTAACGCATTCGTTTCAGCATACCGTTATTACGAAGACCGCGACGCTACAAAAATAGGAATAAAGATAGAATATATAGCGTCGCCCGACCTCAACGGCAAGACTCTGATACTTGTGGACCCCATGCTCGCCACAGGTGGCAGCATGGAACTGGCATACCGCGCGTTTCTTACCAAAGGTTCTCCGAAGCGACTCATTATGGCAAGCGTGATAGCGTCGAAAGCCGGAGTGGACTATCTCAAGAAAAAATTCCCGGGAAACGATGTGGAACTTTACTGTGCCGCCATTGACCCCTTGCTCAACGAGCATAAATACATCGTGCCGGGACTGGGCGACGCAGGAGACCTGATGTACGGAGAGAAGATATAAAGTGGAGAATCCACCATAGGACATGGTGTGACAAAGAATCCTGGCGTAAGCCTCCGACATCAGGTGTTGCGCTACGCCACAAACGACTTTCCACGCCAGGCTTGTGAGTGCCAACGGTGCATGAGTATCACTCCCCGCAGGTTTTCGTCAAGACAAAACGCCACCCACATGCCTATTATGCCGAACTGCCAGTATATGCCTAAGAGCCATGCCACGCCAACCGCTATGGTCCATTGTGACAAAACCCCTACAATGACAGGAAAGACGGCGTCTCCTGCTGCCCTCAACGTGCCACAGGCGAAGACGTTCTTCACACGCCCGATGTTCAGGAACCAGTCCACAGCGAAAATCCAGAGCCCCATACGTATTATCTCTTCATTGTCAGTAAGGAACTCCAGAATGAAGCTGCCGCTTGCCACGAGTGCCGTGGCAACGATGAGCGTCAGTGTCATGGCTACCTTGAAGATATAGTTTCCAAGGTAATATGCCGCACGGTATCGGAGTTGTCCTACGTAATGCCCGACAATGATGTCTCCTCCTTGTACTATGCTGGTGCTGAACAGTATGACGAAGGTTATTATCGTCGAGCAATACACCTTTGTGGTGAGAGCCTCAGTGCTTATCTGGTTGATAAAGAAGGTTATGGCGATTTGCGACAGGCTGTATGACATCTCTTCGCTCATTGCCGGAATGCCTATATGGAACAGGTTCTTCAGTTCTTGGAAGGGGAAGGGGCGGAAATAGCCTTTCAGGGCGTTCTTCTTGCCCGCAACGGTGGCTTTCATCCTCGCCAGACGTCGTTTGTGCTCTTCGACATATCGTGCCGACGACGGCCAGAGGGTTGGCATGAAGCACATCAGGAGCAGTACTGAGGCTATGCGGCTTCCTGCGGTGGCCCATGCCGCTCCTTCCACACCCATGGCAGGACATCCCCAGTGTCCGAAAATCAACGCGTAGTTTCCTGCGATATTCAGTATGTTCACCAGGACGGTGGCAAGCATGGGGTACACCGTCTTTCCCGTGGAGCGCAACACTGCACTGAACGTCAGTGAGACAGCTTGAAAGAAAGACAATGCTCCGGTAATCTTCAGATACAATACTCCGTCTGCCATGAGGTTCTCACGAAGTCCGAAAGCATGAAGCAAAGGGGAAGCCCAGAACCATAGCACACCGCTGATTGTCAAACCCAAAAGGAAATTGACAACCAACGAGATACCAACAATCTGAATGAAACGTTCGCGAAGACCGGCACCAAAATACTGCGCACAGAGTATTGCGGCTCCCATGGAGACAAACTGGTAGACAAGGAAGACAAGCGAGACAATCTGGTTGTCAAGACCCACAGCGGCGACAGCATCATCGCTGAAACGCGACAGCATAATGGTGTCTACTGCACCCAGCATCATGACGAGTGCGATGTCTATGAATATTGGCATCGTCAGCTTATAAAGGTTTTTCTTTACGGAGATAGTGCTCATTCTTTTTTTTGCTTTTGGAACCCGTGTCAGAGACACGGAACGTCAGGAACTCCACAAAACGCGTGCAAAGGTAATGACATTTGATCCGCCGGAAAGAAAATCGGAAACTAAAAGATGTTAATGCCGAGCCGCATCCTTTGACAATATGAGGCATGTCAAGGATTTGGGGGCGGGGGCTTGACGTGGCATAAGGCCATAGCCACGATAGCAAAGCATATTGATGCAAAGCCTGTATCCTGTGTGCCGTTTTTCACAATCACAAATACAAGGTAGGAGATCAGAATGCAGCCACCGAGTATTGCTGACAGAATGAAGTATTTCTCGCTTTTGTCCTTATTATTCTTAGATGTAAAATATCAGTATTATTTCAGAAGACCTTTATCACGGAGGGATTTCAGCAGGTTGTAGGTCGTGGATTTCTTTCGGTTAATCTTTTCGCACAACTCGTCAACAGTCGGTTTGACATCGCCTGACATTAGTTCTATTACCTGCTTCTCCAAGTCAGAAAGCTCAGGGCTGTTTGCAGAATGACCTTTCCTTAAAAGGGTGATATTGAACATTCCTTCTGTTTCGTATTGTGGCTCTGGCAAACCTGCATCAAGCATCAACTCCTGCATTCTGCCTATACCAGAACCGACATGCTCGACAAGGTTCATTCGCATGAAAAGGCTGAAAATGTATGGATTGCGAGAAAGGCTTTTCCTGCCGAAATGTCTTGCGACCAAAGGAAGAAGTCCTCCTGGGTTTGTTATCTCAATCCTATCATCGTACATCTCCACATTGGAGAAGGCTCCCTGCTCATAGTAGTCTCTATGGGCAAGGGCATTTATCAATGCTTCGCGGAAAACATCAAGAGGCATTTCCCACTTCTCTGTACGTGCTCCTGTACCTTTTATTTCGTATTCGAGCTTCAACTTGTCCTGAAGCCAGCTAAGAGCCTGTTCGTATTGGGCTACCAGAGGACCGCCGAAGGTCTTGTCATCAATGATGTGCAGTTTGTCGGTTCCTTTGAACTGGGTGCATCTGACCACAGCGTGAAAGAACAGTTCTTCTGGATGCTTGTCAAAAAACAGTATTGCACCACGCTTTACATCGCCATTCTCGGTAAATGCTTGCAGGTTCTCAAGCAGCTGCTCGTCATCCACGTTATTGGAAATATGAGCCTCACGTCTGAATGCTTTCAACATGTCTGCATCCAGATGGTCATAGATATTGTACTTTCTGTTGGGTATTGAGTCGTAGTATATCTTCTCCGCTTGCTGGAACAACTCGCGGATTTCTTCCACATTAGTGAGTTTCTGACTGTTGGCACCTTCCCTAACGAAGACACTGCCACCAAAGAAGTAAGGTACTTGTCTTCCGGCAGGAACTTCCACAACCCAAACCTCCGCACCATCCACCTCTACAGGGTACAGATCGCAGTGAAGTGCTGGCGAGATCTCACCTATAGAGCCTTGAATTGCCGACCGCTTGGAATT
Organism: uncultured bacterium; assembly: GCA_945829425.1. Lineage (GTDB taxonomy): Bacteria > Bacteroidota > Bacteroidia > Bacteroidales > Bacteroidaceae > Prevotella. The sequence goes on from CALZUQ010000047.1 coordinate 23,128, forward strand.
GTCTATGGTAGTACCCTTGATGGTTCCGTGGTCGTCTATGCCAATAAGCACATAGCCACCTGCGGCATTGGCGAAGCTGCACACTTCTTCGGTTATATCACGTACTTTCTGAGGCACGGCAACCTTGAAATCCACATTGTAGGATTCGCCACGTTCTACCATTCTCTTTATGTCTTCTGCTGTAATCATAACATTGATGCTTACCAAATTTTCTGCAAAGTTACACACTTTCCATTGGAATTCCAATAATGCCTTTGGAAAATTCCAATATTTTAATGTTTTTATTGGAAATAGCAAGATAATAGTGCTTTGGGATTCCAAAAATAGGGCAATTAGCAGTTTGACAGCCTGTATATTCCAGACAAACGGTCTGTTTCCATCGGAATTCCAACCTTGGAATGGAATTGTGGAAACATACCATTATGGGAACATAGGGAGAGTGCATGTTTACCCCTCCCTATGCAATAGTTACTCCGTTCCCGTAGGCTTGACAACGCTGAGAGGTTGCACCTTGGGTTTCAGCGTAATGCGGTCAACGCTCTGTCGCTTGGTCTCGTCACTCATGTCGGCATAGATCTGAGTGGTCTCGACAACCTTAACACCTTAATACCTTAACTTCTCTTTTGACCATATCCATGACCTTGAGTTTATGAACGAAGGTATCGGTGAATGGCCATGAATTATTTTTTCTTTATTTCACGGTCTTCCTGTTTGTCTTAGTTGTCTTGGTTGCCTTTTACGTAAAGGTTTTATGTCAAGGCAGGCATACAATCTCTTAGTGTCTGATAGTATTTGTTTAAAGATAATAATAATTAGGGGCTGCTGAATTAATAGAACCCACCTTAAGCAATACGCCCATTATTTGTTGTTTTATCCTGTCGAAAAAAGTAATCTCAGCTCATCTCCAGACTTAGAGGGATAGCTGAGATTACTTTCAAGTACAGTTTTTCGCCGTAGAGATATTGTCTCGCGGCATTATTTCATTACTTTCCTTGTCGTGCCGTCGCTCATGCGGATGATGTTCAGACCACGGCTTGTGCCGTTGCTTCTCTTTCCGTCGAGGTCATAGACAGCGTCAATGGTAACTTCCTTGTTGGCAGTATTGTAGTTTATGCCGGTAGAGGTGATTGGCAGTATTGTGCCGAAACCGCTCCATGGCGATGTAGTTTTGTATGCTTCTAACGAAGCCTCGGGAACATAGAGAGTAGCTTGGTCGATAGGAGTTTCTGGGAAGAAATCGCCATTAATTGGTGTTGCTATTTCGCATGTCACGGTTTTAAGGGAAGTACAATTCCAGAAGCAGCCTATTCCCAAACTCGTCACAGAAGACGGAATGTCAATGGACGTGAGGGATTCACAATTCTGGTATTTAGAAGTGATTGATTACCAATTATTTGCAGTTAATACGGTAGAAAAGTGGATTGGGTGTTATTTGTGGGTTTACGGAAAGTGAAGATTTAACGATTTTAACTTGCTTTGACGTGCAAATGTGAGGTTTGGATGACAAAATGAGGGAAGAGAAGAGAAATAAAGGGATGCCGTGAAAAGAGAAAAAAGGATGGGTTGCTGTTGATACGATACCCATTCTCATATATGGATATACAGACAACTTTACTTTATTGACTGTATATATAAGAGGTATAAAGTCAAGTGGATTCAAAGTGGATGGGGTGGTGAGGTGGCAGGTCTTTTCTTTTTTCGACAGTCCCTGTCTTTGTTATCGGGTGCTCCACAATGGTTCGTTCTGCCAGTTGCCTGAGGGGAAGCCCAGTGCGCCGAGGTCAACTTCGGGATATTCTG
>CALZUQ010000048.1 GCA_945829425.1 uncultured bacterium
CACGTCGAGTATCTCGCCACGCGTCATTCCCGACTTCCCCGAAAGTTTTTGCATGATTAAATAGTAAAGCGATATTTTAACAATAAAGATTTCGAGATTACGATATTTATCAGTAATTTTGTACCCTGTAAATACATGAATTAATATGCAGATACTACTTGCAAACGCTAAGATCATGCACGACAGGACAGAAAGACTGCCGTGGACGGAACCACAATTCCAAAGCATCGCCAACCGGATAGCATTAGACATGGCGGGTATGGACATCGACAAACTGGAAAGCGAACTCGACTGCAGCCGTTCTCTTGCTGCCGAGAACTGGCAGAGATACCAGAACTTCTTCACTGCCAAGAAGATGCCGGCAATAATGGCATATAACGGACAGGCTTACAAACATCTCAAGGCACACACCCTCTACGACGAGGACCTCAAGTTCGCACAAGACCACCTGTGGATAACCTGTTTCCTCTATGGATTGCTTCGCCCGATGGACGGAGTAGTGCCCTACCGCATGGAGCACTGCGTGCATCTGTCCTCAGCTGATAACACTCCCGTCAATCGTTTCTGGCGCGACACCCTCACCGACGTTCTCATTGACAGCGTGAAGGCCGACGACGGCATCCTCCTTCATCTCTCCACCGAGGAATATGAGCATCTCTTCGACTGGAAGCGTGTCTGCCAGGAAGTCACCGTGGTGCATCCGCTGTTTTACGTTCGTCAGAAGAACGGCAACCTCAAGATGCAGGCAGTATGGGCAAAGTCATGCCGTGGCGCGATGTTGCGATACATCCTTACCAACCGTCTCACATCGCCCCATGACCTTAGCCGCTTTTCGTATGAGGGATTTGAATATGCGCCACAACTCGGCGAACCTACATGGCCGCACTTTGTCAGGGAATAGATTAGAAATAACTGTTTCAGACAGCCTATTATTATACTGCTTCATATCTTCATTTTTCTATTCAGTGGCAAAGTGACGATTAATTATTGATATTCAGCATATTATAGATATAAAAAATATCATATTATGCCATTTGGCCAAGTTTTATTATGGTATTCGGCCAATTTTCAATTATGCCATTTTTTTCAATGACCAAGGAGAAGCTGACGTCTGAGACGCTCAGGTACAGATTGGGTGGTATGGAGAGAGTTGAATACAGAAGTGACATGTTTGAGCTCTATGCAGAGAAGCGAGCTTTCTCGAGCTATCCCGAGCCGTAAACCGACGACAAGCCTTTGGACTCCCTGACCAAAGGGAAGCTATTCATAGAACCAACCGTCAAACAAAATACCCCACCTAAAAAGAACCCCTCTAAATATTTTAAGGATTTCAGCCCTTCAAGAACGCCCGTGACATAAACTATTGGTTTACAGAGTAATAAATTCTCCGAAATGTTTGCATAATTCAGTTGAAATACTTATCTTTGCACAAGAAAAACGGTAATCAGCAACGTCCTCTTCTCTAAGAATACCGCCAATCATTCAACGACAGAGGACAAGCGGACTGAAGGTTCACGTCCATACGGCGTGGACTATTCTTTGCTTGTCGGTCGTGCGGTCACTTGGCGGTAACCCTTAGAGAAGGCAAGTGTAAGAATGGTTGCACGCCATTTTTTTTGCTTGTCAACCTGTCAATTTTATAAAAAAATGCAGATATGAACCATTATGAACTTGCCGCGTATTATATAATTGTTTAACTTTGCACCAAAAACATTGCTTATGCTTCGCGGAAAGAAGAAATTCAAATGTGATGCGTGCGGCCACGTCTTCGAGGCCCTCGACATCGAATGGCAAGCCACGGCATACTCCCAGCCTATGCCCTGCCCCAAATGTGGCAGCCGCCACACCATGCCCAACTCCTTTTTCTCTTTTGTTGACAAGGGGGCGTATAGGAGGATATGGGAGGAGATAGATAAAAAATAATAACTAAAACTCTAATACAATGAACGAAAACAAACAATTACCTTCCGTAGTAGGACCATGGGTTATAATGGCTCTCTGCCTTTTGTATGGAATAAGTCCTGTGGATCTCATTCCCGATATTCCAATAGTCGGACAAATCGACGACTTGATAATCTTGGCATCAGGAACCTTGAATCTTGCGCAACGCTACATGGAGCGTGCCGACTCCTCCTTCACCACCATCATCAAAGTGACTAAGTGGATAGTCATCACCCTCGGTGCCATAGTGATAATCCTCCTCGCCCTGTTTGCAGTGGCGATAGTAAGCTTGTTCAACTAATTGACTCTACGTACCTACGTTATACATATCACGCAGCAAGCAAGATGAATGGATAAATGTCTACAAATCAAGATAGGCATCGTGAACGCCAACACTCATGAAGATTCTTTCGGAATTAATATATTTATGGCAAGGATGGTTTTTTCTTCTTTTCCCTTGGACATTTATATCTTGGCATAGCATATTATAACGAAGAAACATTGGCTACTATGATTAGAGGAAAGACCAAATTCAAATGTGATGACTGCGGCCACATCTTCGAGGCCCTCGACATCGAATGGCAGGCCACGGCATATTCCACACCGATGTCCTGCCCCAAGTGCGGCAGCCGCCACACCATGCCCAAATCCTTGTTCGGCTTTGTTGATAAGGGGGCGTATAGGAGGATATGGGCGCAGATGGAAAAGTAACTAAAACGAAATAATCTTATTAACAAAATTCAAAAGTATGACAACAGAAGTGATTATAATTTGTGTTTGCGCTGTTTGCGTACTGGCAGGTATATCATTTTGGATATACCGAAAGAAATATATTCCAATAAAGCATACTGAAAGGTATGGTAATAAGGCAGTAAAGCGAACATACACTACGATAAACGGAGTGATGAATGGACAGGAATTGACTTTCTATCCTAAAGGTATTTTAGCTTCAAGTGTAGAATGGTCTAATGGAATAAGGATTGGGCAATATGTAGAGTACTATGACAATGGAAAGGAAAAGCAAAAAGGAGAGTATATTGACGATACAAAAATAGGTGAACGCTATGTTTATTATCCTACGGGGAACATCAACAAAAAACAAGATGTTATAAATGATGTTCCTCATGGAAATTTCACAGTTTTTTTCCCTAACGGAAAAGAATACATATGTGGACACTATTCAAATGGCGAACTATCCGGAGACTATATCGTATATGATTTGGATGGTAGTGTTAAACTTCAAAAACGTTATTAATATGGGACTGTTAGATTCACTAAGCAACTCAATAAATGAAGCAAAGAAAGAGTTTAATAAAAGTACTGTCGGAAAGACTTTTAATAAGATTAATGAATATGGTTTAAAGATAGACAATTTTGTTGCTTCAACCATCGAAGATATCATTGATGATGTCGCTTCAGACATCAATAAAGTAGGAAAAGGTGCGTTGAAGATGGGACGTGTCGTTTCAGGCTATGAAGCGTACGATAGCCGCAAAAAAGCAAATAAAGCAAAAGAACAGGCCGATGCAATGGTAGCCAATGTAAAAGAAGAAGACAAACGGCGAAAAGAAGAATGCAATCGTGTCTTAAAAGCCTATGGCGAAAGTAAATTGCACGCTCTGAAAACTTGTGTCCGTCCTTTCTTGAATTATATAGAAATCCTTGGTAATAACTATAAGGATAAAACATATTTTATCCAGGGCAAAGTTCATATTGACAATGCAAGCATACAGGCATTGAAACAACTGGACATGAATGCTTCGCAAGCATTAGGTGCTGCTGCAGTTTCAGGAGTAGCCGCATCTATTGCCTTGGCTGGTGTACCTACTGCAACAACAGCAGCCGTAGGCGCATTTGCGGCTGCCAGTACAGGTACTGCCATTAGTTCACTTTCAGGTGCTGCTGCAACAAATGCAACGCTTGCATGGTTAGGTGGTGGCTCTTTGGCTGCAGGAGGTGGCGGTATGGCTGCAGGAGCTGCCGTATTAAGTACCATAACTTATGCTACGACAGGAGTCTTCGCATTGGCTGCGGCAGGAATAATAGGTTCTGCATATTACTCCAAAAAATATACTGAAGCTACACAGTATTTAGAGGAGGCGAAGAAATATCGGGCAAATGCAAAACTGGGTTGGCAGGTTATCGAGGGCATCAACCAAAGGGCTATGGAGCTGGAATCTGTAACGCACAAACTGGAGGAAAGGATGAAAGACCTTTTGCTATACCTTGAACCGCTTGTATATGACTTCCAAAGCGATGATGACTATTATGCCACCACATTCCAGAATGCTGCATTATGCGCAAAAGCCATAAGTGACATCGCACAGATTCCGTTGCTTGATGAAAAAGGCAATCTGAATGGCAATACTACTGTCGTTTTATCAAATACACAACAATTTCTTAATAGAAATCTATAATGACTATGAAATTATCAAGAATAGCTGAAGCCGCATGGGGCATATTTGGAAAGAAGGCCTTAGGAAAGGTAGCTTGTTCCGGTGCAGATAAGTATATTGCAGAATTGTGTCAACAATATAACGTTAAGGATAATCATGCTCAAAAACTAAGGCATGAGGCAGGCAAGCTAATAGGATATTTGGCTGACTGCATGCTAAATGGTGATGACATAGATACAAGCTATGTTGACCAACAACTCAATGGGCCTTTAGCCGACGCTATATGCAAGGCTGCCTATTATTCAAATAACGGGGATAATTTTATCTCAGACATGATAGACAAATTAGACGATTCAACTCTGAGTGATGTAGAACGTTTCTTGCTTCAGGTTGGCTCGAAGACCGGATATGACTGCATAAATTCATTGCGTGGCATGTTGCAGATTATTCGTGAGAAGGTAAAAGAAGAGAAGTCACTGGCTTCACAACCCTCCAATGGTCCTGTAGCAACACCAAATAAAAATACACCAGTACAAGTCCATGATGGCATGACTGATAAGGAAGACCAGGAGTTTGTTGATAACTTGTCAAATGAAATAGGTACAGCCCTCATAAAAGCAAAATCAGGAGGGAAATTCGGACCTGCACAAATGGTTGAGATGACAAACCTGTTTATCAACAAATCTGCCGAAGTTGCAAAATTCTGTGAGGCACAAAAGACAAAGCGTGCACAGATAAGGGCTCAGGCTGAAGTCGCCATCCATCAGATTGATGCTATTCGTGATGTACTGAAAGACTATCTCGAACGTTCATTTGATGAAAGAAGGAAGATTTTTGACAAGGAGTTTGAAGTGGTTGACAAGTGTCTTGCCAACGGCGATACACAAGCCTTGGCAGTGACTCTCAACTCAATAACAGCCTTGGCACAGTCAAGTCCTTTTAAGGCACTTGCAGATTTGGGAGCTGTAAGAAAAACTCTTGCAAACAAAGGAACTTTTGATATATAATAATCTAAAAATACTATAATATGTTAACAACAATATTAACGTCGGTTGAACTAAGTTCAAAAGTTTTAGAACTGAATAATTATTCTGAACCCCAACAAGCTGCTTGGTGGTTTATTCCAGCAATTATTGTAGCAGTAATAGGTCTTTTTTCAATTATTATTATTATATCCGGAGATAGTGCATCTGATACTTTTACGAATGAAGAGTCTGTAGATTTGGCTATTCTTGGACCTAATGAAGCTGGAAAAACTACACTTTGGAATTTTTTAAAAGGCAGTACGGCTTCAAAGGTTTACCAAGAAACAGATGGAAAAGTAGTATTATCGTTTGTTGCATCATCCAAAACATGGAATGCAGTAAAACTTGATGAGCCTGAAGAGAAACTCAGGTTTACGGGCTATGATATCAATGGAAATGGAGATTTTATAAGAACTGATTGGGAGAAGTTGATTGAAAATTCTAATATGATTATTTTTGTCTTCAATTCTTATAAATATCTCAATAATGTAGGTTATCAAAGAGATATAAACCAACGAATGCAATTTGTTTATTCGACCGTAAGTAAACAAAAAGACGGGAAAAAACGTGGCATCTGGTTGTTGGGATCATATGCAGATAAACTTGGTAATAAGAAAAAAGATTGGGAGAGTATCATTGGCATAATAAAAACAAAACCATATTGTGATATTTCTCATAATAATGCTTGTGTTAATCTTACTAATGAGGACGAATTAAAGGAATACTATAAGAAAATGTTTAAACGTTGAAGTTGATATGAAAAAATTTTTATCTAAAACAACACTATGGATTCAAAATATTCCTGAAACCTTTGAAACAGTACTATCCTTGAATGGTTTACGTTTACAATCAGGGACAAGTCAATATATAAAAGAATTTGAGAAACTAAATAAGGTAGATTTGGAAAAGTACACGATACTAACACCAAGTCTAAAAAGATTCACGTACAAAAATAGAATTCGAAAGATAGAGCATCGAATAACATTTGTCTCTGGACATTTTGTTGAAACAGATCAATCTGACAGAAGAATCTGTTACCGTGCATTGATAATTGATGCTGAAAATAAAGAAGATGAATGCTCTTTATTAACGAATGAAGCACAATTATATGGATGTACAATTTCAGAAACTGATAAAGCTGCATTCAAAAAAAAAAGTTTTAACAAGATGCTGGCAATAACCTTTTCAGCTATCATAATATTGATTTTATTTTTAATTTTTTGTATAATATGAATAATAAACAACCGAAAGATGTTATCGTTCTTCAACATGACGAATTAGCATTTCACCCGGAAAGATACCCTGAATATGCTCCAGAGTACTTCGACAACATAGATGTTTGTTCTTTAGAATACGATTTACCTTCTCTAAGAGAGAACAACATTTCATTTTATCCTTGTGATACCACACCTTCAGCAGGAGACACGTTCGTAAGAAGTCCTTTCGAGCCAAATGTATATGTAATTATTTCCGCATTGAAGGATTATATAATTCAGCAGAAATGTACCTGCCTGTTTGATATTGCAAGAAGTCTCGGTGCTAAAGAGATGAAAGGAACATTTACTGTAGAACAGGTAAATTCTAGAGAATGGGATGCTTCTGCAAAAGTGAAGTGTAAACTCGTAAAATGTGACGCATCTGTAAAAAGAGAAGAGGAAAACAAGCTCAATAGTAAATTTGTTATTGAAAGTACATCTAAGGGAAAATCAATCACAATAGAAGACTGGGAGCGTGCAAAGAAGAAAGCAGAATCATACAATTTGATTGCTGACCCTACGGTAAAAAACATGCTAAATGCTCTTAATCCTTTAGAAAATGGTGGAAACCATGATTTAACTCAGCATATTTCTTTTTCAATGTCTGCAGAGACAAATAAGTCACTTGATATAGCATTTAATTTAAGTTCTGCAATAGGCCTTTTTAGGTTGAGTGCAGATTTTCATTCTTCCACAAAGTACCGCTACGAGACTGTTGTGAAAATTGATTTCGTTTTTCCAGAATAGTATAGCGAGCTATTTTCTGGTTACAGGTAGAGTTTCCCAGAAAACCCAAATTTGAAGAAAAAAGAAAGAAAAAGTAATCTCCGACCAGATAGCTTCTTCTGCCAGTCAAAAATCCTGATTTGAGAATACGTTTAATAAGATAAAATAAATAAAATGAAATAATATAGAAATAAAACATTACATTATTATCAATTATATTGAGTTATGAAAGACTTTCAACAACAAATAAAGGAGCGCACGGGATGGTCGGATGATATCGTACGCTACCTCCGCTCCCGTGAGGAAGTGGAGGTTTATATCAAGGCTGGGCTTGTGGAGCGACGTGTTGGCGGAAGGGCGGCTCTTGTAAGGACGGATATTGATTGGCGGGCATTCAACTGCCGTCAGGAATGGCTGAAGGAGAAGTTTGCCGACTGGGACAAGTGGCAGGACTATAACAACGCCGACCTCATTGGCGAAGGATGGCCTCCACGCGACAGCAACGGTGACCCTTACGAGCTGCACCATATCGGTCAGCAACAGGATTCTCCCTTTGCCGAACTTACTTGGCAGGAACACATGGGCGATGGCAACAATGCCATTCTCCATCCTAACCGGGAGTCGGTCATCGACCGGCAGCAGTTTGAGGGCGAGAAATCTCGCTATTGGCAAGACCGCTTCAAGGCTTTCACGAAGGCAGAACTGGCTATGATATACAAGTCATAAAACATCAATATTTATGAGCACACTTTTCTTGACACGGATATTTTGCATGACGCTTTTCTTCTCGTCGGCCGCCTCTTGCTTCTTCATAAACGGGACGGAAGTCGGCAATGGGGCTGAAACGTGTGTCGCAGATGACGGAAGGGAGGGGAAAGAAAAACGGAATGTTAACCATAAACAACATCATGCTATGCCACAGATAGTAAACTTAGGCAGGGAACTTGTGCGTATCAATCCTGCAAAGAACTGTATCGAATATTCGCAGAACGGGGGAAGAAGCTGGGTGATGCGGTGCAGCAACAGCTCGTATGGCACGTTCAGGGACTTGCTCGTGTATGGGCGTGAGTTGCTGGCTTGCACCAGCAAGGGGCTGTATGTCAGCACCAACGATGGACGCTCGTTTGCTCCACGCTGCACAAACACATCCTCTTATGGCGATTTCCTCAATCTGCAGGATGCGGGGACGGAACTGCTTGCCAATACAAGTAAGGGGTTATACTATTCGAGGAACGAGGGGCGTTCGTGGGTGAGGAGGTAGAAAACAAATATAGAAAAAAGTGTACACATTTCAAAATACATTATTAATGCCATTCGGAATAGACATACAGGAAGACGAGATACGTTCTTGGGGACATGGAATCCTTGAGACGCTACTCTGCGACCACACAACCCTCTTGGCAAAACTTATCGCAATTATTGTCGTTTTAAATTACGATATGCAACAATGAGTAGGAAAGAGAAAATACGCAAACGGTTATTAAAAGCATGGACAAAGATTTCTTCCAGCAAAAGGTATAAATATGCAGCAACGAAGGAAACGTACAAGAATATTATGCAGGAAATAGAAGACGGGATGTCTGACGGCGGGGCACCTCTGTCACTATCGTCGCGCTATAAAAACAAAAGCCTTAAAGTGCAGAAAAGAGTGTTGCGTCGTATTATTGAAAAGAAACAGTCACAAATGGCACATAGGTTCTTTGGACATACCGACGATCTATTGACTAAAAGGATAGCAAAATTTTTCTCTAAACGTTGCATGAAAGAAGTATCTCGACATCAACCGATCAATTAATGAATAGGACGTACTTACGGTATGCATATCTGACTTGATATAATAAGCCTAACCCTGCTCAAAACTTCTGTTGGCGAATATGCATTTCCATATTGATCGCCGACATCATTTTTCAGAGAAGATATACTTACTTTGCCAGAGAAGTATATCTTCTATTGCCGATGAAGTATATCTTCTTTCAAAAGTAAGTAGTATTACACTTGCAATCTTAACCTCAATACGAAATAAAAAACTATTACACGTCATTGCAAAGTAACGGGTAACAGGTAACGCTCAAAGACAGATGAAGCATGACATGCATTGATTTTCAGCATCAAATCATTCTCAAACGTCAGAATTTTCTATGCATAATTCATTACCGTTCAAAAACCGTTCAGAAAAAGGGCCTTTGACGCCGTCGCGTTCATCATCTGTTCACCACCGTTCAAAGGTTCTATGGACGTACGTCCAGGCACCCTTAGGACGTACGTCCATAACCCCTCACGCCGTACGTCCAGAGACCCTTTGAACGTACGTGCAGAGAATGCTTGGTCGTACGATCACAGTCTTTGTGGATTTTACATACTTTTCAAGGGGTATTTCTGAGAGAAAACGGAGGCGAAATGAAGAGCCTTGTTTGTCTTATATGAGTCCTTAATGCCTCCTAATTGAATCCTATATGAAAGCACGTTGTTTTTTGTCATACAGACAACGTCTTCACGCCATAGTTTTCCACCACTGTTTTTTTTGAAGGAAAGCATTCTGAAACAAGGTAAATATATGTCGCAGGCGTTACCTGTTACCCGTTACTTTGCATCTGCCATTCAAACTTCTGCTTATGATAAGTATTTCAACTTTCGCATTTATTCTGAAAATGAAAGCGATAGCTGAATACACCGGGTTTCGTCGGCGAGTCGTTCTTCCTTAACTTTTCTTAAAATAATCCGGCACACTCTATAAATATCAGATAATTGTTGTAATTTTGAATTTGATTTAGGTTGGAGAACTGACCTTCGGCCTTCCTCCTGCCCCACAGAACAGAGGGCAGCAAACGACTGAAGCCACCTTCAGCCATTCAAAAGAAAGGACTCACCTTATCAGAACCTACGCCAACAGAAATGGAAATAATAAAGAAATACTTCAGAAACATTACAGCGGAGCAGGAGAGGCAGTTTGCCGCGCTCGACACGCTATACCACGAATGGAACGCTAAAATCAACGTCATTTCACGGAAAGACATAGACAACCTCTACGAACACCACGTGCTGCACTCTCTTGCGATAGCCAAAACGCTGACCTTCACCAAAGGCTCACGGATACTTGACTTCGGATGTGGAGGAGGATTTCCGGGAATACCTCTCGCAATACTCTTCCCTGACGTGACGTTCCGTCTCATTGACGGCACAGGCAAGAAGGTCATGGTGGCACGCGAGGTGGCTTCCGCCATAGGTCTGGGAAACGTTGAGGCATGTCATATACGCGGTGAGGAGGAGAAAGGACAGTATGACTTCATCGTCTCGCGAGCCGTCATGCCCCTACCCGACTTGGAGAAAATAGTAAAGAAGAACATCTCACGGCGACAGCAGAACGCCATGGCAAACGGTATATTCTGTCTGAAAGGTGGAAACCTCGATAAAGAACTGATGAAATACCGTAACATCGTGGAAAAGACGGAGCTGACGACATTCTTTACCGAGGAGTGGTTCAAGGAGAAATACCTTGTCTATCTGCCTATGTAACGGTGGGTTCTGTCAAGGTGGATTCTATCAATTATTCAAGTTTAGCTTAAGGTGGGTTGCAGAAGACATTCCCACCAACAAACTGTCAAGACACAATGGATTTCTCTAATTTGACAAACATAGACATCGGCATATTAACCGCCTTCGGGGGCCATGGCAGCCCCTTCCTCGACACCCTGGCCGTGCTTCTCACTTCCGGGTGGACATGGATACCGATGTATCTCGTGATGTTCTTCGTAGTGATCAAGAACAATGAGACGATGGCGCAGATACTCCTCGTCGTCGGCTCGGCATTGGCGTGCGTGCTCTTCTCGGGTATTTTCTCCGACTTGTTGGTGAAACCTTTCACCATGCGTCTGCGTCCTCTCAACGACCCTATGATGGTGGGGATAGCGAACATTGTGGAGGGTGTTGGGAGCAACACATACAGCTTCTTCTCCTCACACGCCGCGAACACCTTCTCGATATGCATATTCTTCTCGCTCCTGTTCCGTAACGTTTGGTGTATGGCAGCCCTCGTGACATGGTCGCTGGTAAACGGCTGGACGCGGATATACCTTTCCATGCACTACCCTTCTGACGTCGCTGCGGGACTCGTATGGGGCGCAATGGTCGGTGCATTGGTGTATTACGTGCAGCGGAGGATATATATGAACATTACGCCACACCTTCACTTCATATCATCGCAATATACGAGAACGGGGTATGCGTTGAAAGACATCACTATGATTATCTGCGTCATGACACTGACGGTGTTGCTCGCCGTGTTCCTCGCATTGCTGATGAGAGCATGAGAAGAGAGTCTCCCCAGGGTGCCGCTTCGCTCTGCCCCGGGTTAAGTGCTGTTGCCCCTTCGAAGCGTGCTTTGAGCCATTGCTTACCGGCAACAAGCACTTGCAAAAGTTGAATTAAGATATTGAGCAAAGAAAAAAAGAATCATGAAGATATGAACGACCCAAGAGACATAAGAATATCAGAATACAACTACACCCTGCCTGACGAACGTATAGCAAAATACCCTATGGCGCAACGTGACGCAAGCAAGCTGCTGATATACGACAAGGGGGAGATAACCCATACGGTATTCTCAGACATCACGACGCATCTGCCCGAGAAAGGCCTTATGGTTTTCAACAACACAAGGGTTATACAGGCCCGCCTGCATTTCAGGAAAGACACGGGAGCACTGATCGAGGTCTTCCTACTCGAACCGGAAACCCCTGCCGACTACGAACAGATGTTCCAGACACGCCGCAGCTGCCAATGGCTCTGCCTGATAGGCAATATGAAGAAATGGAAGACGGGAAGGCTGAAGAGGGAGATCATGGCAGGAGACAGGAAGGTGTGTCTGGAAGCGGAGCATAAGGGCACGAAAGGCACGAGCCAATGTGTGGAAATGACGTGGGACGACGACACCGTCTCCTTCGCCGAGATACTTGACGCTTGCGGAGAACTGCCTATACCGCCATACCTGAACAGGGAGAGCGAAGAGAGCGACAAGACGACATACCAGACGGTGTACTCAAAGATAAAAGGCAGTGTGGCAGCACCGACAGCAGGCCTGCACTTCACCGACGCAGTGTTGGAGGACATCGACCGGCACGGCATAGAGCGCGAAGAGCTGACGCTGCACGTAGGAGCAGGGACATTCAGACCCGTAAAGGCTGAGAAAATCAGCGGACATGACATGCACACGGAATATGTCGCCGTGCGACGCCACACGATAGAACGCCTCATAGCCTACGGTGGAAAAGCCATTGCTGTTGGCACGACATCGGTCAGAACGCTGGAAAGTCTGTATTACATCGGACGGCATATCCTCTCTCACCCGGACAATGTCACCGACAACGACATGCACGTAAGGCAATGGGAGCCGTATGAAGAGAACGGCGACGACATCACGCCAACAGAGGCCCTTGAAGCAATAGTGAGATACCTCGACCGAAGCGGCATGGACATCCTCCACGCCTCAACAAAGATTATCATAGCACCGGGATATAATTACCATATAGTAAACAGGCTGATAACGAATTTCCACCAGCCACAGTCAACACTGCTGCTCCTCGTGTCTGCATTCGTTGGCGAAGACTGGCGGAAGATATACCGATATGCCATGGACAACGCGTTCCGCTTCCTGAGCTACGGCGACTCGTCGATGCTCATACCAGGAAACAGAGAGCAAGAATAGGTGGGAATGAATAGAACCGCCCTAAAGCAATAGAAAAAACACATAGAGAAAAAAATGAAGATAGGAGATAAGGTACGTTTCCTCTTCGATACCGGAGGAGGAAAGATAGCAGCGATAAAGGGAAACATAGTAATGGTGGAGGACGAGGACGGCTTCCAGATCCCCACGCCAATAAACGAAGTGGTGGTCGAGGCTGGGCAGGACAGCTACTCCACGGCAAACATGGTGGCGGCAATGCAGAAGGCAGAGAAGAAAAGCCATGCCGTCAAACCGGACGGACGAAGCATGAAGGCAATGCTCAACGAAGGCATGGACGACATATCTGTCGAGGAAGATGACGACGACCCGGCAATGAAGGACATGACGTTCCGCAAGCCTGTAGAAGAAAGGAAAGGCGGAAACATGCTCAACGCTTTCCTCGCCTTTGTCCCTGTGGACATCAAGGAAGTGACAAACACGCAGTTCGAGACATACCTCGTAAACGACTCTAACTACTACCTCCAATACGTCTATGCATCTGCTGAGAACAACAGCTGGGTGGTAAGGGCGCAGGGAGTCCTTGAACCGAACACCAAGGAGTTTATCGAAGAGTTTACGCAAAGAGAGGTGAACGGCCTCAGCAGAGTGTCAATACAGATGACGGCATTCAAGAAAGACAAGCCATATACACTGAAACAGCCGGTAAACATACAGATACGCATTGACCAGGTGAAGTTCTACAAACTGCACGTCTTCACGCCTAACGACTTCTTCGAACAGCCCTCACTCCTCTACCCTATTGTTGAAGACGACAGGGTGGCACGCTCCATAGACATTTCAGCCGACAAGATGAAGGAGGAGATGTACAGACAGGACGACGGTGAGAATGCTGCTGTGACACGCCAGGAGGTACGTCAGGGATTTGAAAACGCTCTCGTCATTGACCTCCACGCCGAGAACCTTCTCGACAACCTTGGCGGTATGTCGTCGGCGGACATTCTGAACTACCAGCTCGACCATTTCCGTAAGGTCATGAAGGAGCACAGGCATGAGAAAGGAAAGAAAATAGTCTTTATTCATGGCAAAGGAGAGGGAGTGCTGAGACACGCCCTCATCCACGAGCTGAACTACAGGTACAAGCCTTGTACGTATCAGGACGCATCGTTCCAGGAATACGGATATGGCGCAACGCAGGTGACTATAAAATAACCCCGTAAAAGAAATTCATAAAGAACATACGAGATGACAAACTATGGTTTCATAACTGTTGCGGCGGCAGTGCCAAGCACTCGCGTCGCTGACGTGCAATATAATGTTGAGGAGATAGAACGCCTCGTGGTGAAGGCAGAGGAAGAAGGCGTAGAGCTGCTCGTCTTCCCGGAGCTGTGCATTACGGGATATACCTGCCAGGACCTCTTCCGTTCAAGCCATCTGCTCGATGCTTCCGACGAAGCCCTGAGCCTGCTCACCGACTTCAGCCTCGGCAGAGGCATAACGTTCGTTGTGGGTGCTCCGATCAGACAGGACGACCGCCTGATGAACTCCGCCGTGGTCATCTCTAACGGACAGAGGCATTATATCCACAAGACGTTCCTGCCGAACTATAATGAGTTTTACGAAAAACGCTGGTTCTCGGTAGAGGCTCTTGACGCTGAACCCCGTATTTTCCGTCTCCCGACAGGTGTGACCTTCGGCGTAGAGATCTGTGAGGACCTATGGTCCGCCATCCCTCCAAGCAGTGTCCTCGCCACATCGGGAGCCGACGTCATACTGAACCTCTCGGCGTCTGACGAGGTCTTGGGAAAGCATAAATACCTGCTCTCGCTCCTCTCGCAGCAGAGTGCACGAACGATGTCGGGATATGTCTACAGCTCATGCGGCTACGGAGAGTCAACGCAGGATGTGGTGTACGGAGGCAATGCCATAGTATATGAAAACGGCAAGCTGCTCGCCCACTCCGAGCGTTTCTCTCTCGACCCTCAGTTAGTCATAGCACAGATTGACATTGAGAAACTGCGCAACGAGCGCAGGACAAACACTACTTTCGGAAGGGCGCAGGGAACACTCATGGCAAAGGCAGAAGTTATAGAGCTGGAGCTTGACGACGTAGCGTATAACGACATACTGAGACGCTTCGTCCTGCAAAGGGAATATGACGCTCACCCCTTCATACCGAAGAAGGATGAGATGAGGGAGTCGTGTGAAGAGATTTTCAACATACAGGTTATGGGACTTGCGAAAAGGCTGGAGCATATAGGCTGTAAGAATGTCGTAGTAGGCATCAGCGGAGGCCTGGATTCTACCATGGCACTTCTCGTATGTGTCAGGACGTTCGACAAACTCGGAATGAGCCGCAAAGGCATTCACGGCATTACGATGCCCGGCTTCGGCACAACCGACCGTACTCACCGCAACGCCGTGGCTCTGATGCAGGCACTGGGAGTAAGCCAGCAGGAGATAAGTATCGTGCCAGCCATGAAGCAACACTTCACAGATATATGTCACGATATTGAAAACCACAATATTACGTACGAAAACTCACAAGCCCGATACCGCACCATGCTGCTTATGGACATAGCAAATCAGGTGAACGGCATAGTAATAGGAACGGGCGATCTCTCGGAGCTTGCGTTGGGTTGGGCGACATACAACGGAGACCATATGTCCATGTACGGAGTCAACGCATCAGTGCCTAAGACACTGATAAAATATCTCGTACAGTATGTGGCAGAACATCATATCGACGAAACGGCACGAGAGACTCTGCTCGACATCATCGACACGCCTATCTCTCCGGAGCTGATACCTGCCGACGAGAACGGTGAGATAAAGCAGAAGACGGAAGACCTCGTAGGACCTTACGAACTTCATGACTTCTTCTTATATCACTTCATGCGCTTCGGCTTCTCACCAGAGAAACTCTTCCTCATAGCCTCAAAGGCTTTCAGCGGACAATATGACAAAGACATTATACGCCATTGGCTGAAGGTCTTCCTCAGACGCTTCTTCCAGCAGCAGTTCAAACGCTCCTGCCTGCCTGACGGCCCTAAGGTCGGGTCAGTGTCTCTTTCGCCAAGGGGCGACTGGCGTATGCCGTCAGACGCTTCAAGCGTGTTATGGACTTTAGAATGACGGGACAGGAAACAAAAAAGAAAATTAGGAAAAAAGATCAAGAAGATATAACAAAAGAAGAAATCAAAGGAGAGAAGAAAATAACAAAAGAAGAAATCAAAGGAAAGAAGGAATAAAGGAGAGAGAAAATAAAGGAAAACGTTAAAAGAGGGTGTGTCAGTTTCTTGTGACACACCCTCTTTTCTTATAGGCAGGAATTAAGAGAACCCACCTATGTCATTAAGGATAGCAGAGTCTCCCTCACAACCTTACATGCCACTGCTGTTGAGACACCAGATATGTCGAGTGTCGGAGCCAGCTCGTTGATGTCAACCCCCACGACATTATGAAGCGAGCAAACACGATATAACGCCTCGCGGAGTTCGTTGAACGTCACGCCTCCAGCTTCCGGTGTTCCTGTTCCGGGAAACAGTGAAGGGTCGAGGACATCAAGGTCTACGGTAAGGTAGACGGGAGCTTCGGTAAGAGGTTGCGTCATAGCAGACAGAGGGGTGATGTCGAAAGGATGAAGTGAGGTATGGCCTTCACGTGCGAAGAGCCATTCTGCACGCTCTCCGCTGCGTATGCCGTACTGGTGTATCCTTCCATCGCCTATGATATCATGGCATCTACGGAGCACACAGGCATGTGAGAGCTCCACGCCGAGATAGTCGTTGCGGAGGTCGGCATGTGCGTCGAGGTGAATGATATGTACATCGGGATATCTCTTTGCCACCTCACGGAATGCTCCGAGTGTGACAAGATGCTCGCCTCCAAGCATGAGGGGTATTTTCCCGTCGGAGAGTATCTCACGGGTACGCTCGCTGATAGCGTCGAGAGCCATGGCAGAGGAGCCCATCGGCAGCTCCAGGTCTCCGCTGTCGAAGACAGCCATGTCTTCGAGGTCACGGTCAAGGTAAGGTGAGTATGTCTCAAGCCCGTAGGACTCATGGCGTATTGCCGAAGATCCGAAACGTGCACCGGGACGGTAACTTGTAGTGCTGTCGAAAGGTGCGCCGAAGATTACGACACGCGCCTCGTCGTAAGAAGCGTCACAGCCTATGAATGTCTCAATGTTTTTTTTCATCGTAAAGAAATGTTATGACGTGGAGGAATGGGATGAGGTGTGGGGGATATGGAAGACACAGCTAAATCGTCTACAGCAGTCCTACACTGTCCGATTTCATGTTATTGTTGTCCTCGACTTTTTCGAGCATGTGCTCGACGTATGCCGGGAGTGCGAAACATCCCCTATGCAGATTGGTGGTATAGTAACGTGTCTGTATGCCTCGTGCATTCCATTTTACGGAGTCAATGTCTTCTACCGGATGGTATTTCTTTGAGGCAAATCCGAAGAGCCAGTATCCGGAAGGGTATGATGGTATATGTGCCTGATATACACGGCTTATAGGGAAAGAGTTGATAATGCGTTTATGAGCTCTTTGCGTCTCAACACGGTCTTCGTCGTAGAACGGCGACTGGTGTTGGTTTACCATTATGCCGTCGTCTTTCAACGCCTTGTAGCACGAGCCGTAGAACTCCAGAGAGAGCAACGACTCGCCAGGTCCATAGAATCCTGCTGAGTCGACAATTATGACGTCATACTCGCCTACGATATGGCGTACGAAGCGCAGGGCGTTCTGCGAGTAAATGGTAACCTTAGGGTCGTCGAGCCCACTGGCTGAGAACGGCAGGTATTTCTTTGCCGCTTCGACCACTCCTACGTTCACCTCTACCATGTCTATACGTTCCACCTCAGGATATTTGAGGAGTTCTCGCACCACTCCACCGTCTCCGGCACCGAAGACGAGGATTTTCTGCGGATTGGGATGAACCGCCATAGGTATATGGGTCATCATCTCATGATATATGAACTCATCCTTCTCGGTCATGACGATATATCCGTCGGCTGTCAGCACACGGCCGTATTCCGGACTTTCGTAAATGTCTATCCTGTTGTGGTCGTTCTCCTCAGAGAAGATATGCTTGTCGACACGTATGGAGAACTCCACGTTGTCTGTATGCTGTTCTGTAAACCAAAAATTCATGTATAGCAGTTAATGTTATTGAAACCTTAGTAAATCGTCGCTTCACGAATGACGTTGAGACGCTCAATCTTCTCATCCTCCGGACCTGTCATGGAGCATCCCTTCTCCTTAGCGTATAGGATATAGTCAATGATTTCCTGCGTGATACGCTCTCCGGGAGCGAGTATAGGTATTCCGGGAGGATAAGACATGACAAACTCCGTACATATCCTTCCATTGCACTCACGTATTGGGAGCATCTCCTCCTTCGGAGCATAGAACGCCTCTTGCGGTGTCATGACGACGGAAGGGTTGATATACTCATGGTCGAAGAGTCCGGTACGGTCTTTCTGGTAACGTCGGCGTATGTCATAGAGTGCGGACACGAGACGTTCTATCTCTCTCATGCGGTCGCCGATGGAGATGTACGCCAGTGTGTTTCCGATATCTCCCAGTTCCATCTGTATGTCATACTCATCGCGCAGCAGGTCATAAACCTCAATACCTGCAAGACCAATGTCAAGGGTGAAGACAGTAAGCTTGGTCTTGTCGAAGTCGTATATGGAGTCTCCGTTGATGAGTTCTGAGCCGTAAGCGTAATATCCTCCGATTTTGTTTATCTCCTGACGTGCGTATTCCGCCATCTCCACAACGTTGGCGAACGCCTCACGTCCTCTCAGCGCCAGGTTACGTCGTGAGATGTCGAGTGATGCGAGCAGGAGGTATGAGGCTGAGGTTGTCTGTGTGAGGTTGATGACCTGACGCACATATCCTCTCGACACGTTAGGCCCCGTGAGCAGTATGGAGCTTTGTGTCAGTGACCCACCGCTCTTGTGCATGGATACGCACGACATGTCCGCTCCTGCCGCCATGGCAGAGACAGGCATGTTGTCTCCGAAATAGAAGTGTGTTCCGTGAGCTTCGTCAACGAGGACGAGCATGTTATGTTCATGCGCCAGTTCTACGATACGCCGCAGGTTAGAGCAAATGCCATAGTACGTAGGGTTGTTTACGAGTATCGCCACGGCGTCAGGGTTTTCCTCTATAGCTTTCTCTATCTGCGAGATTTTCATTCCCAAGGCTATTCCGAGGCGTTTGTCGGTATCAGGATTGACATATATCGGTGTGGCTCCGTTTATTACGAGTGCGTTGATGACCGAGCGGTGGACATTACGCGGAAGAATGATTTTCTCACCTTTCTTTGATGCCGTAAGCACCATTGTCTGCACGGCAGATGTCGTTCCCCCTACCATGAGGAATGCGCTTTTTGCTCCGAAAGCCTCAGCGCACAGTTCTTCCGCCTCCTTTATTACCGAGATGGGGTGACAGAGGTTGTCGAGTGGTTTCATGGAGTTGACATCGAGTTCGACACACTGTTTTCCCAAGAGTTTCACCATCTCGGGGTTTCCTCTTCCACGCTTATGTCCCGGCACGTCGAAGGGTACAACATGGTTTCTTGAAAATTCTACGAGAGCCTCGTATATCGGTGCAATATTCTGATTCATCAGCAAATGGATGTTCTGGAGGTGGGTAATATGTCTTCCCACCAGAAGTATTTGTAGGTTACCTTGTCAAAGGCAGAGAGCAGACTCTCTTCTGCCTTGTCACAAACCCAAAGGATGTTCCTGCGCAAAGGCAGGAACATTCCTGAGGGGTAAGATGGTTTGTAATGTGTGATAAGTGTGCGGTGTTTCTTCACACCCTTCTTATCAGAACTGTTTGAAGAAATCGTTGCCTTTGTCGTCGACAAGTATGAAGGCAGGGAAGTTCTCCACACGTATTTTCCATATGGCTTCCATTCCCAGCTCCGGATATTCCACGCATTCTATGGACTTGATGTTTGAGCTGGAGAGGAACGCTGCCGGCCCACCTATAGAGCCGAGATAGAAGCCCTTGTGGTCGCGGCATGCGTCTGTTACGACCTGTGAGCGGTTGCCTTTGGCTATCATGACAAGCGAGCCGCCATTGTCCTGGAACTCATAGACGTATGGGTCCATGCGTCCGGCAGTGGTAGGTCCCATAGAGCCGCACGGCATTCCTGCCGGGGTCTTTGCCGGACCTGCGTAGAGCACAGGGTGGTCTTTGAAATACTGCGGCATACCTTCTCCGGCATCGAGACGTGCCTTGATTTTTGCGTGTGCTATGTCACGTGCCACGATTATCGTGCCGTTGAGCGACACACGTGTTGAGACAGGATATTTCGACAGTTCCTTGCATACCTCTGAAATCGGCTGGTCGAGGTTTATCGATATGGCATCGCCCTCACCTGCCTGACGTAATGACTCCGGTATCAGCTCGTATGGTTTGTCGTCCATCTTCTCCACCCATATGCCGTCCTTATTGATCTTTGCCTTGATGTTACGGTCGGCAGAGCATGACACTCCGAGACCTATAGGGCATGACGCTCCATGGCGTGGCAGACGCACTACACGTACATCGTGAGCGTAGGCTTTTCCTCCGAACTGAGCTCCGAAGCCTATCTTGCGTGTCTCCTCAAGAAGCTGCTTCTCAAGTTCTATGTCGCGGAACGCACGTCCTGTCTCATCGCCTGTGACAGGTAGGTTGTCGTAATATTTCGTCGATGCGAGTTTCACGGTGAGTAGGTTCTTCTCTGCCGATGTTCCTCCTACGACTATTGCGATATGGTATGGTGGACATGCTGCCGTGCCGAGGGTCTTTATCTTCTCTACGAGGAAAGGTACGAGTGTTCCAGGGTTCTGGATGCGTGCTTTTGTCTCCTGATAGAGGTATGTCTTGTTTGCCGATCCTCCGCCTTTCACCACGCATAGGAACTTGTATTCCATTCCGTGTGTCGCCTCGATGTCTATCTGTGCCGGGAGGTTGCAGCGTGTGTTGACCTCGTCGTACATATTGAGAGGAGCGTTTTGTGAATAGCGCAGGTTGTCTGTAGTATATGTGTTGTAGACACCCTTTGCGAGTGGCTCCTCATCCTCGAAGCCTGTCCATACCTGCTGTCCCTTTTCGGCATGTATGATGGCTGTTCCTGTATCCTGACAGAAAGGCAGCTGTCCCTTACAAGCCACTTCGGCATTGCGCAGCATGGTGAGCGCCACGTACTTATCGTTGTCGGAAGCTTCCGGGTCGTGGAGTATGGAAGCGACTTTTTCGTTGTGTTCACGGCGCAGCATGAAGTTCACGTCGTGGAACGCCTGTGTTGCCAAGAGCTCAAGAGCCTCTTTCGACACTTTGAGCACTGGTGTGCCCTCAAACTCACTTACAGAAACGCCATCCTTTGAAATCAGGCGGTATTCTGTCTTGTCCTCGCCAAGCTGGAACATTGGCGCATACTTGAATTCTGGATTTGCCATGATGTTTTTTTATTCTATGTCAAGTGTTATCTGCCCTGCGACATGGTTGTGCAGGCAGGATGTTATGATATGGGATATTCTTATTGCTGAGGAATTTTCTTCAGGAAGGATGACAGTTCGTCGTCGTCGACATCTCCCATGGAATATTCACGCTCTGCATCGTGACGCACTGCGGCGAGCCACTCATGACGTGCCGGGAGGAGTGACTGTATGATTTTCTCACGGTCGTCCTCCGTGATGCTGTCGAGCGCACAGTACTCTGCCACGAGTTTGTAAGCCCATGCCCACTTGTGCTTGGCATAGTCGGCATGGATATCGGCAAGTGCCCCAGCAACGTCTGTGATGTCTGTAATCTCCTCGCTGCGTATCTCGTCAAGAAGCGTTTCTACGGCAGACTTCGGCGCAATAAGCCCGAGGAGGTCTGTCCACTCCCCTGCTCCATCGGTAGACTCCGGTAGTGACGCCTCATGTTCTTGCAGAGCGTTGAGTATTGCCATACGTATCGCCAAAGAGTAATACTTTATGCCTTTCCTCAACGACTCGTTACGTATTACTACACCATTATATATATATGACGCCAGCTCTTCTCCCTGTTCCGCCATTATGCGCTCCAGCGTTTCCTTGCCTTCTAAGCACTGCGAGACGACGAGAGGGTTCAGCCAGTCATACTGCACGAGCGACATGCGCCCGTTGCGTGGTCTTCTGTCACGCTTTACCCATTTCTCTATGTCGCGGTAAGTGCCAACAGTCGTGAGGTTACGTCCCGGAACGAGTGCCGTGGCGTCACCTTGTGCTATGAGATATGAGAACGGCAGGTTCCTTGTGTCGGGATGCGTCTGCACCTTTCCCATTATCATTGAGAACGTTCCCACCTGTGCCGGCCAGAGCATGTGTGCTCCGCTTGCTGTCTTGCTGCCCCGCATAAGTGTTCCCCAATGTATAGGCCCCATCTTGTAGGCGTGGTTAGAGAAATTGGTGTTTGAACCGGCATTATAGAAAGAGTACTCTCCTCCGATGAGCAGTGTTGACTTATGATGCGAGACAGAGAACGGCCCGCATAATGCTGCACATGACTCTCCGTTGTCCATGTGGGAATTAGCGAAGAAGACGCTGTTCTCGGAGGTGAACCCACGCCCTACATGACATGCCTCTCCGACAAAGGTGTTATAAAGCCGTGCGCCATCGGTCAGTGATGCTCCTGCCTGAATTATGCAGTTGTCGCATATCACCCCGTCCGAAACGAGGATGCTGGCTTCTGAAGTGCTTCGCAGCGTACATTCCACGAGTCGCGAGGCTCCTGTCACCTCACATTCGTCGCCTATTACAACGTTTGTAAGTTCCCGCGTATCGGCAATGCTTACTCCATTGCCTATGGTTGTGCAGGGTGCCTTGGTGCGCTCCACTTCCTGCCTTACCATCTCCTGCAGATTGCTCCATACGGCTTTGTCGCTGCCGTAACGCACCATGAGTGCTGCAAGCTGTGAGGTAAGCTTACTGAAAAGCACTATGTTACCTTCGCCTGCCTCATTGAGCACGCTTATTACGTTACCCTCTCCAAAGGTAGCGTCGTCGGTAGTGCGTAAGATGCTGACGTTTGATATGCGGCAGTCGCGACCTATCCTGACACGCCCTTCGAAAGCGGTATTGAAAATACCACGAGGTGAGAAGTCCTCTACAACCTCAATGACCGACCAGTCGTCGCAACGGCAACCCTGGCGTTCCATCTGCGCCATTTCTGACGCTGTCAATTCACGGTAAATCATTCGTTATATTCTGTATAAAGGAAATCGTTGTACGGATATTTCTGTACATGCAGTTCTCTGATTTTCTTGTAAATGGTATCTTTGAATTCCTGTATGTTCTCCTTTTCGCGTGCCGAGATGAAGAGGCAGTTGTCGTTGAGCTTCGCCATCCACGTACGTTTCAGGTCGTCAAGAGGTATCTCCCCTTTGCGCAATGGCGTAAGGTCGTCGGCTTCGTGCTCTGTCCACGAATACGCGTCAATCTTGTTGAAGATATATACAGAGGGTTTTTCTGAACATCCGAGGTCGGCGAGAGTTGCCTCTACGACAGAGATCTGCTCTTCAAAGTCTGGGTGTGAGATGTCTATGACATGCAGCAGGAGGTCTGCTTCACGTGTCTCGTCGAGTGTTGACTTGAACGACTCCACGAGGTCTGTCGGCAACTTGCGTATGAAACCTACCGTGTCGGCAAGGAGGAAGGGCAGGTTTTCTATTACCACCTTACGCACCGTGGTGTCGAGGGTGGCGAAGAGTTTGTTTTCTGCAAACACCTCACTCTTGGCGAGGAGGTTCATAATGGTTGACTTTCCGACATTGGTATAGCCTACGAGTGCTACACGCACCATGCGTCCTCTGTTCTTGCGTTGCGTGGTCTTTTGCTTGTCTATCTCGGCAAGACGTTCCTTCAGCAGCGACATGCGGTTGAGGATGATACGGCGGTCCATTTCCAGCTGTGTCTCACCAGGTCCTCGAAGACCTACGGACCCCTTGCCGCCACCCGAGCCGGAGCCGCCACCCTGTCGTTCAAGGTGTGTCCAAAGCCTCTGAAGGCGTGGAAGCATATAACGGTACTGTGCAAGCTCTACCTGCGTCTTGGCGTTTGCCGTCTGAGCCCTCATGGCAAAGATGTCAAGTATGAGGCTCGTACGGTCAAGAATCTTCACCTTAAGTTCCTGCTCGATATTGCGTATCTGCTTTGCAGAGAGTTCGTCGTCGAAGATCACCATGCCTACAGGTCGGTATGGCACCGGCTCCGGCATCATGTCGTCGTTGGAATACTCCTTCTCCGGAAAATACACCTCTCCCTTCTCTGCCTTTTCCTCACAGTCTTCTATATAAGCCCGTATCTCCTCGAGTTTTCCTTTTCCTACGTATGTCACACTTGAAGGTCCGTTGACCCTTTGCGTAAATCGCTTCACGGTTACGGCTCCTGCTGTATCGGCAAGAAACTCCAGTTCGTCGAGATACTCCTTTGTCTTTCTCTCGCCCTGCTGTGGAGTGATGAGTCCTACCAATACCGCATATTCTGTCTTTGTTTCTGAGATTACAAATTCTTTCATAGGTGCAAAGTTAATACTATTTCCTTAATTCCGCAACACTTTGATTTAACTTTATTTATAAGTTCCTGAGCAA
>CALZUQ010000049.1 GCA_945829425.1 uncultured bacterium
ATGCACTTCGTTATCGAGCCTTCTGTTCTCGACTGTCTCGGATGCGGCAACTGTGTTGACGTATGTCCTGGCAAGAAGAACAAGGAGACTGGCGCTAACGAGAAAGCTCTCAAGATGGTTGCTTACAACCCAGATGCAGAGGATATGAAGAAACTCGCTAAGGACTGGGATTGGCTCGTTGCCAACGTAGCTTCCAAGCAGGACCTCGTAGACATCAAGGCAAATCCGAAGAACTCTCAGTTCGCTACTCCGCTCTTCGAATTCTCCGGTGCATGCTCTGGTTGCGGTGAGACACCTTACGTTAAGCTCATCTCTCAGCTCTTCGGCGACCGTGAGATCATCGCCAATGCTACAGGATGTTCTTCTATCTACTCAGCTTCCATTCCTTCTACTCCATATACCAAGAACGCAAAGGGTCAGGGTCCAGCATTCGACAACTCTCTCTTCGAGGACTTCTGCGAGTTCGGTCTCGGTATGGTGATGGGTAACAAGAAGATGAAGGAGCGTGTAGCCATCCTCTTACAGCAGGTTATCGAAAGCGACAAGACATCAGCAGAGTTCAAGGCTGCTGCACAGGAGTGGATAGAGAAGCGCGAAGACGCAGATGAGACAAAGCGTCTCGCTGAGGTTCTCAAGCCATTCATAGCAGAGTGTGCTGAGGCTGGCTGCGAGATCTGCAAGGAGCTCAAGACTCTTGACCACTACCTCGTAAAACGCTCACAGTGGATTATCGGTGGTGACGGTGCTTCATACGATATCGGCTACGGCGGTCTTGACCATGTCATAGCTTCCGGCGAAGACCTGAACATCTTCGTAATAGATACTGAGGTTTACTCTAATACCGGTGGCCAGGCATCTAAGGCTACTCCTCTCGGTGCCATAGCACAGTTCGCTGCACAGGGTAAGCGTATACGTAAGAAGGACCTCGGCATGATTGCCACAACATACGGTTACGTATATGTTGCACAGGTTGCCATGGGTGCTGACAACGCTCAGTGTCTGAAGGCATTCCGCGAGGCAGAGGCATATCCTGGACCATCTCTCATCATCGGTTACGCTCCATGTATCAACCACGGTCTGAAGATCAAGGGTGGCATGGGACGTTCACAGGAAGAAGAGCGTCGCGCCGTAGAGTGTGGTTACTGGCACCTCTGGCGTTACAACCCACAACTCGCAGAGCAGGGCAAGAACCCATTCTCTCTCGACTCTAAGGAGCCTAACTGGGATCTCTTCCAGGACTTCCTCGACGGTGAGGTACGTTACCTCTCTGTTAAGAAGGCATATCCTGCTGAAGCTGAGGAACTCTTCGCTCAGGCAAAGAAGATGGCTCAGATACGTTACAAGTCTTATGTACGTAAGGCTGCTGAAAACTGGGAAGAGTAATCTCTCTCAAAAAAGCATAAAAATCAGGGGAACGGTTTTTACCGCTCCCCTTTTTTATTGCAAGGAAAATCGTCTGTTACGCTTTTGCACTTTCAGGGCGATTATTTTATTAATCACACCATAAAACCCAGGGCAATGCCCTGGGCTATGTGCTTTTGGGCTTTCAGCCCGATTACCCCGACACCGAATGGATTGAAGGCTATAAGCGCAAGAATGTCTGCGCAAGATTGTCTGCGCTGGACTATAAGCTCTAAGCTAAAAGTCTCTAAGCTTTAAGCTAAACTCTATAAGCTAAACTCTCTAAACTCTCTAAACTCTCTAAACTCTAAGCTCTAAGCTAAATTCTCTAAGCTCGTTTATTATGTTTGTGTGAGAGCCTTCTTACCCAGAGCCAATAACCAGTCAGTGGCAGTGTAGCACCTATTATTGCTGCAAGGAAAGCGAGTATTCGGGTTATGATGCCACCCCAACTGCCGGTATGCACCATATATACCGCGCTTCTTACCTTTGCGTCCTTTCCTTCCTCCGAATACATTTTTACATCTGTTATCTCACCGCTTCTCTTTTCGTAAGAATATTTGTCTGTAGCTCTGAGGCTGAGACGTCCCTGAGGTACTACTTCCGCTACTTCCGACTTCAACGTAATCTGACGATAGCCAGGGTTTCTGTCTGCCACCTCTTTGAGTATATCATCCCAATGACGATACTGAGAGCGACGATGAAAACCGAAACCGCCGTCACCATGATATCCGCGTCCTGCGCCATCACCATGACTTCTATATCCTCCTTCTGAGGTATATGTCTTTTTCTCACCTTGTCCTTCACCTCTGCCGTGCGACGCACTACCTCCGTGAGCCCCCTCCGACGCTTCTATACCGAAGCAGGCATAAAAGCCGGTGCGATACCATGAGAACGACCATGTAAGTCCCGTCAGTGCCATGGCAAGGAGGAATATTGTAGCATATATGCCTCCAGCCACATGGAGGTCATGCCAGAAGCGGTGCCACCCTTTCGTGACATGTATGGCGAGACTGGCTTTCAGTGGTTTGTTACGGTTGGTGAGCCACATAAGCAGTCCGGTGAGAAGTATGAACACCAGAGCCAGCGTGCTTATGCCAGTGAGGAGCTTGCCCCATGCCACACCGTTTTCACTTGAGCTCGCCCCAAGGAGCCAACGGTGAAGCCGGAACATGGTGTCGAAGAACGGCAGACGTTCTGAACGTCCCGTCACCTCACCGGTATATTGGTTGACATATATTGACGCACGTCGTGGCTTCGACAGGCTCACCTGATACGTCCGTGTGCTGTCCGGGAATACCGTAACGCCGGTTATGCTGACAGAGTCGGGAAGCGTAGCTTCCACTTTCTCCATGAGTTCTTCAAAAGGCATGGCCTGCCCCTTGGCTTCCCCGACAAAATACAGTTCCGGTCGAAGGCTCTCCGTTATCTCCTTCTCAAAGACGAGCATAGCTCCCGAGAAGCATATCAGTGTTATGATGATGCCTGTTGGCACGGAAAGCCATAAATGTATTTTCCTGAATATCTTTTTCATAAGTCGCTATGTTTTGGTGGGTACTAAAAATGTTTCATTTTTCCTACTGCCGTAACGGTGCTGACCTCGACGCTCAAGCCTTTTGTCGCTGTTGCCGCAGCCCGTCTTGAATTTCTGAGTGCAAAATTAATACATTTCCGCATAATTTGCAATAGTTGTCCGGACTGACGAAACGTAAAAATGCGGCAAGCATTCATAAAACACAGAACCACAACACGTTACAGCAATAAAAATCTTTACTTGCACGACCTCTCTCAGTCCGAAAACTTTAACAGCCCCTAAAAATGCTCCATAAATGAGGACTTGAGCCACACCCTCCCCAGCCCCCCTTCGCCATAGGCTCAATAGGCCTTTAGGGGAGTAAGCAGACGGAAGGCAGCAGAATTCAGCAGGAAGGGTATGGATATGTATATAAAAAAACGCAGGCAACAAGTTAACAAGTTAACATTCTGTCTTACAACACCGTAACCTCCATTTGAAGGGTTTTCAGGTTTCTCGGGAGGAAAAGATTTTTCCCTCGGGAGGCAGCAAAAATGTTAACTTGTTAACTTGTTACCTGCAAAAAATATATACATTCATTTTTCCTCCCGCCGTTTGGGGTGCAGACCTCTTTCTGAGGTGACAACCCCCTTTCTACTATCACCCTATAGGCCTTTAGAGGAAAAGACTATTCATTTTCTCAGTTCAGGAAGTCAGTTTTTTCTTTCTTTTTATTTCTTTCTTTTTTTATATATATAATTATATAATATTATATATATTCAGGATATATATTTAAATTACGCGCGCGATATATAAGGTATAACATCTCCGTTCTTGGCCTTTTTGGGGTCAGGAAGGTTGGGACGTTCGCAGCTGTGGGGAATGGTAATGAATATATTTTTTTGCAGGTAACAAGTTAACAAGTTAACATTTTCAACTCCTCTCCATCCCCAAAAGACTGTACTACCATGACATGAGCTGTTCCTGCAAAGCGGCAGGTGAACGTGTGAATTACGTCAACTCTATGACCATCAGCTCGTTAGTAAGAAAAGTCTTGGAGAACACCTTGCGTGCTTCGTCGAGAAGGACGTTTTCATCGGTATATCTTGAACTGTAATGACCGAGGAAAAGTCGCCCGACCTTTGAGTCGAGAGCGGTTTGCGCTGCCTGACGTGCTGTAGAATGGCAGTATTTTACGGCATTTTCAACCATATCTTCCGCATACGTCGCTTCGTGGTATAGCGTATTGACCCCTTGGAGTATCTCCGACAGTTGCGGGCGGTAAGCCGTGTCAGAGCAGTAGGCGTAAGACCGTGGCGGGTCGGCAGGTGTGACAAGGCGGGCGTTGGCAATGACGTCACCTTCCGGTGTGGTATAGTCCGCTCCCGCTTTGATGTTGTTTACCTGGCTGAGAGGGATATTATAGAAGTCTATCATGTCACGACGGATATGTGGCAGGGAAGGTTTCTCACGGAAAAGGAAGCCGGAGCAAGGCACACGATGATGCAGCGGAATAGTCTCTACGGTAATGCTGCGGTCGTCGTATATCACCTTATTTTGCTTTGTGTCAACAGCGTGAAACACAACGTCATAGCCAAGGTCGTTACAGAAAAGCTCTATCTGTTTGTTCAGCATATCCTCCAAGGCTGCAGGAGCATAGACATGCAGAGGTGCCGTGCGTCCGAGGAGTCCGAAGGTAGAGATCATGCCAATCAGTCCGAAGCAATGGTCGCCATGGATATGCGAAATGAACACCGCCTGTATCTTTGTAAAGGCGATACGTGTACGGCGTATCTGAAGCTGTGTGCCTTCGGCACAGTCAATCATGAAGAGTTTTCCCCTCACCTCTACGATCTGTGACGAAGGGAAATGTTTCAGAGTAGGCGTTGCCGAGCCACATCCGAGGATATGTATCTTAAATGGTTGCATGACCCTTAATATTGTCTTTTATAAACATATATGCCCTTTCTGCTCTCTATTTCGAGTGTGTCGGCACCGAGTGTGAGGATGTCGAAGGTGTCACATCCGAGGAGCAGATGTCCGTTATGTATCCTCCATGTGGTGTAAGGGTTTTTCTCGCTCTGTATGGCAGAGAGCACATCGCCGTCGTCGAGTATCTCGAAGCTACGGTCCAGACTCACCCATTTCCCCTTCAACGTAGTAAGGTTAAGCACTTTCGTTGCCGTCGTATCACCGTCGACAACCTGCGAGATAACCGCCAGGCGGTCTCCTGCAAGCAGTCCTCCCACCACGGCGTTTTCCAAGGTGTTGCCCTCCTCGTCGACAGTTGTGTTTACGAGAAACGACAGTGTGGTGCCGTTGTCGGCAAGCAGTTCAAGGTTGTGCATGGTAGTGTTTTTCCCGCACGTGCCGTATATGGTGGTGTCGTTGTCGGCAACGCTGAGGGTGTCGGCATTCTCCTGCGTCGCTTCACCTTTCTTGTCTGTACATGAAACGAAGAGAGAGCAGAAGGCCAATGCGAAGATAAAGTATAAAGAACGTTTCATTGTGTCAGGTTAGAATTTGTTGTTTGTATGAGACAAGTCAACTTAAAGCGTTGATTTGATAGAATTTGTTTATATAATTATAATTCAACTTGTTACATACCAATACTAAAGTCGAGGTTTCAAGTTTCAGGTTGCAAGTTTCAAGTTTAAGGTTTCAAGGTTTCTCCTCACGCTTGCTTAAAGCTTTGGCTTCGTCCCATAGTTTGTCCATTTCGCCGAGCGTCATGTCCTTAAGGTCTTTTCCCATTTCCCTTGCTTTCTGCTCTACGTAGTTGAAACGCGTGATGAACTTCTTGTTCGTACGTTCCAAAGCCGTGTCGGGATTGAGATGATAAAGCCTTGCGGCGTTGACGACAGAGAAGAGGAAATCACCCAGTTCGTCGAGCGAGCGTTCCTTGTCTTCACGCCTCAGCTCCTCACGCAGTTCGCCGATTTCCTCATACACCTTATCCCAGACGTCGTCACGCTCTTCCCAGTCGAAGCCCACGTTACGCGCCTTGTCCTGTATGCGGTAAGCCTTGATGAGCGAAGGGAGTGCCGCAGGGACTCCGGCAAGCACCGTAGCGTTGCCGTCTTTCTCCTTTTGCTTCACCTGTTCCCACAGTTTGCTGACATCGTCGGTTGTCTCCACATGTGCCTCGCCGTAAATATGCGGATGACGGAAGATAAGCTTCTCCGCTTCGGCGTTGCATACGTCGGCAATGTCATAGTCCCCTTTTTCAGCACCTATAATACAATAGAATATTATGTGCTCCATAACGTCGCCCAGTTCCTTGCATATCTCTTTCTTCTCGCCCTTCATTATGGCGTCACAGAGTTCGTAAACCTCTTCTATGGTGTGCGGGCGCAGCGAGTCGTATGTCTGCTTCCTGTCCCAAGGACATTTCTCGCGGAGGTTGTCGAGAACGTCCAATAATCGGCCAAAAGCCTCCAGTTTTTCCTGTCTTGTGTGCATTTTATTGAATTTTAATGCAAAAGTACAAATTAATTTGTAAATCGTGTCGCTTTTATGGAGAAAAATGTGTAATTTTGCAGAGATTTTAGAAAAATAACTCTTATAAATATGGAATTAGCAAAGAACTACGACCCGAAAGAAGTAGAGTCAAAGTGGTATAAGTATTGGACAGACCACAAACTTTTCTCAAGCAAGCCCGACGGCCGTGAGCCGTACACTATAGTAATACCGCCACCTAACGTCACCGGTGTGCTTCACATGGGGCACATGCTCAACAACACCATTCAGGATATCCTCATCCGTAAGGCACGCCTTGACGGCAAGAACGCATGCTGGGTGCCAGGCACCGACCACGCCTCGATAGCCACCGAGGCAAAGGTTGTCAACCGCCTCGCAGAGCAGGGCATCAAGAAGCGCGACCTCACACGTGAGCAGTTCCTTGAGCATGCCTGGGCATGGACCGAGGAGCATGGTGGCATAATCCTTAAACAGCTGAGGAAACTCGGCGCGTCGTGCGACTGGGACCGCACGGCATTCACCATGGACGAGAAACGCTCGGAGTCCGTACTTAAAGTCTTCGTTGACCTCTATGAGAAAGGATATATCTACCGAGGACTGCGCATGGTAAACTGGGACCCGAAGGCACAGACCGTACTCTCGACAGAGGAGGTGATCTACCACGAAGAGAAGTCGAAGCTGTATCATCTGAAATATTACGTCGCAGACGAAGAGACAAACCCTGTAAAGCTGACAGGCGAAGAGGGAGAGGTATGGCATAAGGACGAGAAAGGCTATTACGCCATTGTCGCCACGACACGTCCGGAGACTATCATGGGCGATACGGCGATGTGTATAAACCCTAAGGACGTCAAGAACCAATGGCTGAAAGGCCATAAGGTCATCGTGCCGCTCGTAGGACGCATTGTCCCGGTAATAGAAGACCGTTACGTGGACATAGAGTTCGGAACGGGATGTCTGAAGGTCACTCCTGCCCACGATGTCAACGACTACGCCCTCGGCAAGACACACAACCTGGAGACGATAGATATCTTCAACCCTGACGGAACACTCTCTGAAGCTGCAGGGCTTTATGTCGGACAGGACCGCATGGTGGTGCGCAAGCAGATTGCCATAGACCTGCAGAACGCCGGACTCATGGACCATATCGAGGACTACGACAATAAGGTGGGATATTCCGAGCGTAACCAGGACACTGCCGTAGAGCCACGTCTCTGCATGCAGTGGTTCCTCTCCATGCAGCACATGGCAGACATAGCACTGCCGCCGGTGCTCAACGGAGAACTGAAGTTCTACCCTCAGAAGTATGTCACGACATACAAGAACTGGCTGGAGAACATACAGGACTGGTGTATCTCACGACAGCTCTGGTGGGGACACCGCATACCGGCATATTTCCTCCCGGAGACAGCCGACGGCGAGGAGCGTTATGTCGTAGCACTGACAGAAGAGGACGCTCTCAAGAAGGCACAAGCCATAGACCCTACGGTGACAGCGTCAGACCTCAGACGCGACGAAGACGCCCTCGACACGTGGTTCTCTTCCTGGCTGTGGCCTATCTCGCTCTTCGACGGCATAAACAACCCTGACAACGACGAGATAAAGTACTACTACCCTACCTCCGACCTCGTGACGGGTCCGGACATCATATTCTTCTGGGTGGCGCGAATGATTATGGCAGGCTGCGAATACCAGAAGCAGATACCGTTCCGGAACGTTTACTTCACAGGCATCGTGCGCGACAAGCTCGGACGCAAGATGTCGAAGTCGCTCGGCAACTCACCCGACCCGCTGGAACTCATAGAACGTTATGGCGCGGACGGAGTGCGCATGGGCATGATGCTCGCGGCTCCGGCAGGCAACGACATTCTCTACGACGACGCTCTCTGCGCCCAGGGTCTGAACTTCTGTAACAAGATGTGGAACGCCTTCCGCCTTGTAAAAGGATGGGACGTGGCAGACATAGACCAGCCGGAGGCTAACGTCAAGGCTATAGCATGGATGAACGCGAAGATCAAGGCGGACTATGCCGAGATCAACGACCATTTCTCAAAATACCGCCTCAACGACGCACTCATGACGGCATTCAAACTCTTCACCGACGAGTTCTCGGGATGGTATCTGGAGATGATCAAACCGGCATATCAGGCTCCTATCGACAGAAAGACATTCGACGCAACGCTCGACATCTTCGACAAGCTGCTGCATGTCATACACCCGTTCATGCCGTTCATTACGGAAGAGCTGTGGCAGCACATAGCAGAGAGGAAGGATGGAGAGTCGCTCATGGTGAGCATATTCAAGTTAGAGAAGGCTGACGAGGGCGAGAAGGCTCTCCTCGCACTCTTCGAAGACGCCAAGCAGGTTATATCCGGCGTGCGTGGAGTAAGGCAGACGAAGAAT
The DNA here is from genome assembly GCA_945829425.1 of uncultured bacterium. Classification (GTDB taxonomy): domain Bacteria; phylum Bacteroidota; class Bacteroidia; order Bacteroidales; family Bacteroidaceae; genus Prevotella. Next base: position 8,798 of record CALZUQ010000049.1, read on the forward strand.
ATCTCGCCGCGTGAGCCGCTGCAGCTGCAGGTGGTCGTAGCAGGTGAGGAAAGCCGTGACGTGACAAACGACGCAGCACTCTCTGTCATCATACGCAAAATGGCTGGACTGAGCGAGATAGCATACGTACAGCAGAAGACAGAAGGCACATCGTCATTCCTCATCGGCACACAGGAGTATGCCATACCACTCGGCGACCTCATAGACACCGAGGCGGAGATACAGAAGGCGGAGGCTGAGCTGAAACACCTGGAAGGGTTCCTGGCTGGAATACGTAAGAAACTATCCAACGAACGCTTCGTAAGCAATGCGCCGGAACAGGTCGTTGCTCTCGAACGCAAGAAGGAGGCGGACTCACTTGAGAAGATTGCAGCACTGAAGGAGACAATAGCAAGCCTGAAGAAATAACAGCTGAGGCAAGAAAACGAGAACGAAGAAGGGCAGGTTCCAAGATTATTCGGGCGGTATGCCGGTGGAGCCTGCCCTATATCGTTTAGTAACCCAATCATTTTTAACTTGCGAAGCTTGAAACACCTTTGTATACCTATACAAAAAAAGATGAGACGAACCGTTTTTTTCATTACAGCAACCCTACTCCTCGCACTTATGGCTCTCACGGCGTGCCATAGCTATGACGAAGAGCCGAAAAGCCATGAGACATTAATATTCTTTTTCCCATACAGCGGACTGGAATGGTATATCGAAGAGAATATCTCCGCCGTAAAGAAAGGCATAGAACAGCGCGGAGGACTGCAAGGGCAAAGAGTCGTAGTATTCCAAGCCAGGAGCACTACGACGGCAAACCTCTTTGAGATAGTATGGAAAAACGAGCAGTGTGTCACAATGGAGATAGTGCACAACATGCAGGTGGCTTTCCCGGGCAAAGACCATACGACGGCGGCAGAGAACATCATGAAAGTCATGACACAGATAACGGCATACGCACCGGCAGAGAAATACTCCATGGTGATAGGAAGCCACGGCTCTGCATGGTTGCCGTCAGGAGTCAGGAGACTAGAGGACATGAACATACAGAAGTCGTTCGGCACTGCCACGACAGACTACCAGATTGACAACGCAGTATTCGCCAAAGCACTAAAAGACTGCGGAATACATCTGGAATATATCCTTTTCGACGCATGTTATATGGGGAATATGGAGACGTTGTATGACTTCAAGGACGTATGCACGTATTTCATATCCTCACCCACTGAGGTACTCAACACGGGAGTGCCTTACCAGAACGCCATGGACGCCATGCTCACGCATAACTACAGGATGATAGCAGACATGTTCTGCGATTATTATATTGCCGAAGGAAAACCTTACGCCACGATGTCCGTAGCAGACTGCCGTCATGCCGACGCCATGGCTGACATCGCAAGGAGGATAAACGCTGGCACACTTTCTGCAACGGCAAAGCTGTCGGAGATACAGAATTTCGACGGAATGTACGCACCTGTCCTCTACGACCTCAATGACTATTTTACGACGTTCTGCACCGACGAGAGCCTGAAGCGTGAGTTCACCACATGTATGGCGTCGTTGGTGACATACGAAAGGCATACCCCGAGGTTCTACACCTCTTTCGCCGATTACCATATTGTAACGATAGACACATGCTGCGGACTGACGCTCTCACAGCCTACGGAGAACATTAACGCACAGCCGATGCTCCGCGAGACGGCATGGTGGAAAGCGACACACCAATGACAGAGAAGATACTGACATACGACGAACTGGACATAAGCCTGCACGACATATACGAGCAGATGGGATATCAGGACGAGACGCCCGACAGCAGCGTGGTGTATGAGGTGTCGGTGATGCTCAGCGACATACGACGATGGCTGAAACCGCAGATGGCGTTTTCGGTCATGAGGGGTGTGGCGGAGACGGAAGAGAACAGCCTAAGGCTATATCCTGACTCCAACACCGAAGGCGTGATATTCCGCTGCGGCAGGATTGTGACACGTCAGGTACGCCAAGCCGAGGCGTTCTGCATCTTCGTATGTACGGCAGGAGCAGAATATCAGGAACTTATGGAACGGCTGACGGAGGAAGGCGACATGGTGAGGCTGTACATCGCCCACGCCATAGGCTCTGTCATTGCAGAGCGATGTGCCGACAATATGGAGCAGGTGCTGCAACGGCAGATAGAGAAACTCTCGTGGCGACGCACAAACCGTTTCTCGCCGGGATATTGCGGATGGAACGTCAGCGAACAGCGCATGCTCTTCCCACTGTTCCACGGACATACGGCAGGTGTCACGCTGACGCCGTCATCGCTCATGATGCCCATAAAGTCCGTGTCAGGAATAATAGGTCTGGGAAGAGACGTGAAGTATCTGGAATACACCTGCGGACTCTGCGACTACAAGGACTGTTATAAAAGGCGTAAGAAAAAGAACACATAGCACTCGTTGCCGCATACGTTATTTTAAAAGTTATATACTTCATAAGTTAGTTTTTTCAGAAAAAACACAAAAAGCATGTCAGGAATATACGTACACCTTCCATTCTGCTCCTCACGATGTATCTACTGCGGCTTCTACTCCACGACAGGACGGAGAGACCAGGAGCGGTATGTCGGGGCATTGCTGAAAGAACTGGAAATGAGGAAGGGAACTCTTTTCCTGCACCCTACGACGGTTTATTTCGGTGGCGGCACGCCGTCAACGCTCTCCATACCCCTTCTCGACAGACTTGTAGAAGGCATCAGGAAGGCTGTCGACTGCAGCGGCGTGACGGAATGGACCATGGAATGCAACCCTGACGATGTCTCGGAAGAGCTGGCGGAATATCTGAGCCTCTCGCCCATAAACCGTATCAGCATGGGGGCGCAGACCTTCTCTGACGACCGTCTCCGTTGGCTCCGGCGCAGGCATAAGGCATGTCAGGTGGAAGAGGCCGTAACACTGCTGAGAGCGAAAGGCATGGAGAATATCAGCCTCGACCTGATGTTCGGATTTCCGGGAGAGACAGAGGAGGAATGGGGAGAAGACCTTACGGCGTGTCTCAACCTGCTGCCGCAGCATGTCTCGGCGTATTCGCTGATGTTTGAAGAAGACACTCCGCTGTACGACATGCTGGAACGTGGCGAGGTAAGCGAGACAGACGAGGAACTGTCGCTGGCAATGTACACCACTCTCATCGACAGGCTTACGGCGGCGGGCTACAGGCATTACGAGATAAGCAACTTCGCACTGCCGGGGAAAGAGAGTCGCCACAACTCCTCGTACTGGCAGCAGACAGCATACCTCGGCATTGGTGCTGCGGCACATTCCTATGACGGCAGAAGGCGATGGTGGAACGTCTGCGATGTCGGCAGGTATATCCTCTCGGTGGAACGTGGCGAGACAGAGACGGAAGAAGAGTGGCTCACGGACGACATGATATACAACGACCAGATTGCTACGGCTTTACGCACATCCTACGGACTATCCCTTGACTGTGTGAAGGAAAAATACCGTACGTACCTTTTACAGCAGGCATCACGACATCTGCGTGAAGGCAGGATGACTCTTGCTGACAACACCCTGCGACTCACACGAAAAGGACTGTTCACCAGCGACTATATAATGTCTGACCTCGTATGGGTATAGACAGGACGACATGTACAGCAGCAGAGGGGATTTATTGGCAATATTATATATATAATAAGGTGAAACGGATAAAGGACCAACATTATTAATAAGTAATACAAAAAATCATGGAACACGTAAAATGTCTTATCATTGGTTCCGGCCCTGCAGGATATACCGCAGCGATATATGCCGGAAGAGCAAACATCGCCCCAGTAGAATATTGCGGAATGCAGACGGGAGGCCAATTGACACAGACGACAGAAGTAGAGAATTTCCCAGGTTATCCTGAAGGCGTCGACGGCAATCAGATGATGATGGACCTAAGACAGCAGGCGGAACGCTTCGGAGCAGACATTAGGGACGGAATGATTGTCAAGGCAGACCTCTCGGTACGTCCTTTCCGAGTAACAACCGACGAGGGGAAGGAGATTTCTTGCGATACGATGATCATCGCCACAGGAGCTTCGGCAAAATACCTTGGGCTCGCAGACGAGAAGAAATATTCAGGACAGGGGGTCTCGGCATGCGCCACATGCGACGGGTTCTTCTACCGCAAGAAAGTCGTGGCTGTGGTAGGAGGAGGAGATACGGCGTGTGAGGAGGCTTCGTATCTTGCCGGATTGGCAAGCAAGGTATATCTCATCGTAAGAAAACCATTCCTCAGAGCCTCAGAGGTTATGCAGCGACGGGTATTGGAGAATGAGAAGATAACAGTACTCTTCGAGCATAACGCCACAGGGCTGTACGGCGAAAACGGTGTGGAAGGCATGCACGTCGTGAAGCGAAAAGGGGAGGCGGATGAAGAACATTACGACATACCTATCGACGGATTCTTCCTCGCAATAGGTCATAAGCCGAACTCAGACCTCTTCAAGGAATATTTGGAGACTGACGAGGTGGGATATATCAAGACATTCGACGGCACGCCACGCACAAACATACCTGGAGTATATGCTGCCGGAGACGTTGCTGACCCGCTGTACCGTCAGGCTATATGTGCCGCAGCGTCAGGATGTAAAGCAGCAATAGAGGCTGACCGCTTCCTCAGGGAAATGGAATAGTTTTAGGTTCCAAGTTTCAGGTTGCAGGTTTCAGGTTCCAAGTTTCAGGTTGCAGGTTTCAGGTTACAAGTTACAGGTTACAGGTTTCTGCTAAAGGTTAACGTTAAGGTTAACGTCAAAGTTAATGTTAAGGTTAACGTCAAAGTTAACGTCAAGGTTAAGGTCAACGTTAACGTTAAGGTTAAGGTCAAAAAAAAGGGGTAATGGCTGTCAAAACCATTGCCCCTGTTTTGTTTATGTGGTGATATATTTTGAACAGTAGGTTATGTACTGAATAGGTGTATTAGATTATAAACCAGTACTTTAGATCTATAGTGCATTGCCGTTCCCCTCCCCTGGACAAGTGCAAAATGTTAACTTGTTAACTTGTTAACTGCATTTTTTCAGTTAGGTTATATTATGCTACGATTCTGAGACCATGTCTCCCACCGTCAAAATATCAGCAATTATAGGTAGAACGTCTCGCCAGAACGTCAATATGCCTCGTCGTTGGCTATCTCCTCCGGCGTTATCTCGCGAGAGTCAATCTTACGCCAAGCGTAAACGATGTATGCCAGGACGAAAGGTATGAGAAGACTGACAACAGCCATGGTCTCTAAGGTGAAAATGCTGCTGCAGCTGTTCTGGATGGTCAGCGAACTCTGAATGTCGGCAGTAGAAGGATAGAACGCTGTATTGTTCCACCCGGCAGTGAGAAGGACAGAGAGGACCACGAGGACGACACCGATACCTACAGGCCATATTCCGCGTATGAAAGTCTTTGAGACTGCCGTCTTGACAACACCGAAAAGCACAAGGACGACACCTGCAAGGAGCATGAGAAGGACTGGCCAGAGGGCGAGGAGGTTATGGAGATACTTGTATTTCTCAAGATATACCTCACCGGAAGAAGGGTCTACGGCATAGCCCTCCTTTGTCAGCACGTAGATGAGGAACGCAAGGAAGGTGAGGAGGAAGACAAAGAAATTGCCTGTCATACGTACCGAAGCACGGCAACGGATGTCTTCATTGGATATGTTGTTGATGATATACAGGTTGCCCAACACGCGCGAGAGGAAGAGTATGGCTATGCCGAGAATGAGGTTCCATGGGTTCAGAAGCATGTCGAGACCGTAAGAGGAGTTGGCCCAACGGCTGATGACGGGCTGCATGGCGTCGGTGATGCTGTCTTTCTCGACGATGAAGTTGCTGCCCGTGAAGAACGTTGCCACGACAACGCCGACGAGGAACGGGGCGAGCGTACCATTGATTATGAGGAACCATTTATATACCTTCGCTCCGAGAATATTCCCCAGCTTGTTCTGGAACTCATAGCTTACGGCTTGAAGCACGAAGGTGAAGAGCAGAAGCATCCAAGCCCAGTATGCTCCGCCGAAGCTCGTGCTGTAGAACAGCGGGAAGGAAGCGAAGAACGCTCCGCCGAAGGTTACGAGGGTAGTGAACGTGAACTCCCACTTACGTCCCGTGGAGTTGAGGATCATACGCTGTTCCACCTCGTCCTTACCTATTGAGAACTGTGAGTTAGCTCCCTGGACAAACATCAGGAAGACAAGCAGTCCACCGAGAAGCGAGATGATGAACCACCAGTAGTTTTGCAAAAATTCGTATGTCATGCTTCAGGCCCTTTCTTTATTTGTTTTAACATAATATTTATCTCGGCGATGAGAAGGGTAGTGAAAATCACTACAAAGAGTATGAACGTGGTGAACACCTCAGAGACGGAGACATTGCTGACGCCGGTCCATGTAGGCATCATATCCTGAATGGCCCACGGCTGACGACCCATCTCGGCTACTATCCAGCCTGACTCGCTCGCCACCCATGCCAAAGGTATGAGGCATACGCCAACGACGGCAAGCCAACGGGCAGAGAGAATATCCTTGCGGTATGCGAAGAAGAGCACGACGATGAAGAACAGCACGAACAATGTCCCGAGACCTACCATGATGCGGAAGGCATAGAAACAGATAGGTATGGAAGGTACTATCTGCGAAGCCTCTTTGATGAAGCCGTATCCGAAGAACGGCATGTCAGCCTTCAGTGACGTGGACAACTCGTTCATGCGTATCACCTTCTTGCTGTCAAGGTCTTTGGAATATTCTGACCGCAGCTTACGGTATTCCTGAAGGTTTGCAATAGCGCGTTTTCCGCGGGACATCTTCTCGTCGAGCGACAGCGCTGTCTCGCCGTTATGCTGGACGTAGCCGCCACGTATGATGTCGTTGACACCCGGCACGAAACCGTCAGGCTGGCGTGTGGCGAGAATAGAGAGGGCGTAAGGCACGGCAAGGCGCATCGGTGGCTCTTGCTCGTTGACGTAGTCTGGCTGCGCAAAGGGGTTGACAAGTGCCACAACGGTAAGTCCTTCAGCGTTGCTGCCGTTATAAAGAGCCTCCATGGCGGCAAGCTTCATAGGCTGTGTCTTTGCTACCATATATGCTGAGTTGTCGCCGGTGTAGAGGGCGAGGAACGATGCCACGAGACCTACGATGCCACCGACCTTTATGCTCCGCTTGGCGAAGTCAACATGCTGTTTCTTAAGAAGGTAGTAGCAGCTGACACCTACCGTGAATATCGCACCGACAATCCATGCCGATGTCACCGTATGGCAGAACTTGTCAATGGCGAAAGGAGAGAGAGCAACGTCGGCGAAAGAGACCATCTCATTACGCATGGTGTCGGGATTGAACTCACAGCCTACAGGATATTGCATCCAGCTGTTAGCCACGAGAATCCACCATGCGCTGATGGTGGCGCCAAGTCCCGTGAGCCATGTCGAGGCGAGATGAAAACCACGGCTGACTTTCTTCCAACCGAAGAACATCACGGCAACGAAGGTGCTCTCCATAAAGAACGCCACAATGCCTTCCACAGCCAACGGCGCACCGAAGATGTCGCCGACAAACCAGGAGTAGTTGCTCCAGTTCGTGCCGAACTCAAACTCCAGGATGATACCTGTGGCGACACCTATGGCGAAGTTCACTCCGAAGAGCTTCTGCCAGAATTTTGCCGCCTGCAGCCAGTGGCTCTCACCGCTGCGGTAATACAACGTCTCCATGATACCCATGACGACGGCAAGACCCAACGTCAGAGGTACGAAAAGCCAGTGATAAATGGCTGTCAACGCAAACTGAGCTCTTGCCCAGTCGACAGCTGCTAAATCAATGTTTGTCAGTAAATGTAACATAAAAAATAGTATTTTTATTGGTTTTTAAGTTGTTTTTGTGGTGTTTTAGCGTTTTTTCGTGATTTTTTGGCCTGTTTTCGTAATGTTTTGGCCTGTTTTTTATGATGTTTTGGCGTATTTTTTTATACCATCTCCCCTACTCTCCTGTCATGCTTTTCATGACGAATTCAGCCTCCTCGCCTTCCTTGGCGTTGGTAGAGATATAGTTCGGGAAGAAAAACAGCTTCAGCACGAAGAAGATGACAAAAAGCTTTATGAGTATCAGACACCATAAGGTCTTGCCGAGCGTCATGCTGCGGAAGCCGTCAATATAGAAGCGTGCGATACGGTAAAATATGTTTTCATGTTCCATTATTATTCATTTTTATAAGGTTGGTCATATGGCGGGGCTATTATTCACACCATATATTAATCTCTTCCCTACGTTCGTTTGCTGTGGGAATCAAGAGTCTCATTTCACAGTAGTTCTGTCTATTGTGGTCAAACGGAATCAGAAAATTCCATGGTCTCGTTAAATGATATGCAAAAATACGAAAAAAAAGTTACACACCAAAAATATTACACTCTTTTTTCTTGTGACGTATGAAAAAAATCATTACACTTCCGTTTCTTTGCTTTATGAATAATGTTTTCTGCTATCACAAGTGGATGACGAAGGTAAGCCTTGGTTCATGACACAACCAGAAAGGGTATCAGCGGACTGCCAGAAAGGGCAACAGCGGACTGTCAGAAAGGGCAATACGGCGTTTTTTCACACTGCCAAGCCTTTGAAGATACCGTTCTTGGTTAAACTTTATTAAATCTTTCGTATCAAGAACAAGGCAGAAGAAGATATTCGGAGAATATTTCGTAACTTTGCATCCGCTTTGTGCGTTGAGGTAGCTTTAGCCTTGGCGCAGGAGCGATAATCAAACATTACATTTTTAAGGTTATATCCGTTCGGGCTCAGTAAAGACCCAGCACGATGCAAGGGCGCCTGGCGGAGAAAATCCGATAATTTCATTACAATTTAACACAATGTACGCAATTGTTGAAATCAACGGTCAGCAGTTTAAGGCTGAAGAGGGCAAGAAACTCTTCGTGCAGCACATCAGAGAGGCTGAGGAAGGCCAGACTGTTGAGTATGAGAAAGTACTGCTCGTAGATGCTGACGGTGCAGTCAAGGTAGGCGCACCAACCGTAGAAGGTGCAAAAGTTACTGCAGAGGTAGTAAAGCCACTCGTGAAGGGTGACAAGGTTATCGTATTCAAAATGAAGCGCCGCAAGGACTATCGCAAAAAGAACGGTCACCGCCAGCAGTACACAGAGATTGTTATAAAGTCAGTAATCGCTTAAATCAGAGGAGGACTAAGAAATGGCTCATAAAAAAGGTGTCGGTAGTTCTAAGAACGGACGCGAGTCAGCTTCGCAGCGACTCGGTGTAAAGATTTGGGGTGGTCAGAAATGTGTTGCAGGCAACATCATCGTTCGCCAGCGTGGCAACAAGCATTTCCCAGGTAATAACGTAGCTCAGGGTAAGGACGATACTCTCTATGCTCTCGTTGACGGTACTGTAAACTTCCACAAGGGAAAGTACGACAAGAGCGTGGTATCTGTTATACCTGCTGAGGCTTAAAACCTCCCAAACACCAAACAGTATTTAATAAATACACTTATTCCAAACAAACAATAGAGTCCCTCATTCATCCTACAGAAGGAAGAGTGAGGGACTCCACTTTTTGTCACTTTTTTTCGCTATGAAGACTGACGGGAAACCATGACGCGGAACGGAAAAAGTCCTTGCCTTAGAAAAAACTGCTACATGCCCATAAAAATATTTTTTCATAGGCATGGAACAAAATTTTTATAGGCATGAAAATAAAGGGTGTAAAACGAGAGGTTGCATAAGGTATGGAGACGGGAGGAAGGGAGAGAAGGAATGTCAAATTTTTATTGTAAGAATCTCATCGATGTCGGTGAGGTAGTTGGGGCTGCGATACTCGCTGCGTACGTGCCACGCCTCTTTGTCGACACCTTCAACGGCGAGGTGCAGAGTCTTCACGCCATGGCGGCAGTTTATGTCGTCCATGACGCGCATAAGGTCCTTGCGCTGAGGGCGGTTCTTTATCTCGTCGAAGAGATACTGCTCGAAAGGTGCCGCAGGCACAATGTCGCTGAGCACCACACCGGCCTTCTTGTACCTTATGCCCGGAAGGAATATGGACATGAGAGCCTCCATGGCTGCAGACGTCAGCTCCATGGTGTCGGAGGTGGCTACGGACAAAGAGCGTGACGCGCTGTTGGCGTACTGTGGCAGGTCGTCGCGGAACCTGTTGCTCATAACGAAAACAGTAACCGTGCGGGCAACAGAGCCTTGACCACGCAGTTTATTGGCGCAGCTGGCGGCAAACGACGCTATGGCGGAACAGAGCGAAGCAATGTCGGCAATCATGTTTCCGAAGCTCCTGCTCGTGCAGATGTTTGTGTTGCGACGTATCTCATGGGTGTCTATACACGGGGTGCCGTTCAGCTCAAGCCATGTCTGAACTCCGGGGAGGAAGAGGTGGCTCCTCACCCACGACTCCTTACGGTCGGCAAAATCAAGGGGCGTGGTGATGCCGTGGTACAGCAGTTTCTCTAACGTATGACGCCCTATTCCCCAGACATCGGAAAGGGGGAAGAGGGAGAGAGCCTTGCGGCGTTTCGCGTCTGTGTCTATGGCGCATACTCCACGATACCCCTCATACTGCTTTGCAAACTTGCTGCCAATCTTTGCCAGTGTCTTCGACGGTGCTATGCCCACGCTGACGGGAATGTCGGTGTACAGACGTATCTCCTCTGCAACGCCACGCATGAAGTCAGTAAGCGTGTGGTAACGGTCGTAACCCTCAAGGTCACAGAACGACTCGTCGATGCTGTATTTCTCCACATGCGTGATGCTCTTACGCAGTATGTCTGTGACACGGTCGCTCATGGCGGCATAAAGGCGCATGTTGGTGGAGAAGACATGGACGTTGTTGCGCTCGACAATGTCGCGGACCTTGAAAATGGGGTCGCCACGATGCAGACCTGCTGCCTTTGCCTCAGGGGTCAATGCCACGATACATCCGTCGTTGCTCGATAACACGACGACAGGCTTCCCTCCCAAACCGGGGTGGAAGACCTTCTCTACGGAGCAGAAAAAACTGTTACAGTCGACTAAGGCATACATGGCTTGATTCTGGTTCTTGGCAGTGCAGTCACAATGTGCGGTTTTTATAACAATACTTGCTCACACGGCTTAAAACCTGCGGCATTGCACACACGGCTTATTCCCTGCGGCATTGCTCATCGGGTTAATCCCTGGGCTTGTGAATGATATACGTCACAGTACCCCAAATACTGAAGGTGTCACCCTCTTTTACGGCTATCTCCGGGTATTGTGGATTGGCAGGGACGAGCCATACCTGTCCTGCACGTTTTACAACACGTTTCAAGGTGTATTCCCCGTTCAGCTCACACACCGCCACCTCATGTTCGCTCGGCGTGCGGTTGCTTTTGTCCACGATCACTATGTCGCCGGAAAAGATGTCGGCGTCAACCATGGAGTCGCCCTCCACACGTATGAGATAGCTCGCCTCAGGATGGGGACAGAGCATGCGTATCAGTTCTATGCTCTGCGCCCTCTCGTCGTTGTCGAGGGGAATGGGAAAGCCGGCAACAATGCCAATGTCAAACATCGGAATGGTTATCTCGCCGATGTCCAGGGCAGGATAAACCTTGCCGAGCATGGAGATGTCCGGATGTCTCTTATTCATTCAGGAACCTGTTTTTCATACGGTATTCCGCCAGGTCGGCATATTTCGTACCGGGCCTGCCGTAGTTGCAGTATGGATAAATGGATATTCCGCCACGAGGTGTGAAATAGCCTGTCACCTCGATATATTTCGGGTCCATAAGGCGACAGAGGTCTTTCATGATGGTGTTGACACAGTCCTCGTGGAAGTCGCCATGGTTTCTGAAACTGAAAAGATACAGCTTCAAACTCTTGCTCTCGACCATCTTCTCGTCGGGGATGTAGTTGATACGTATCTCCGCAAAGTCCGGCTGTCCCGTGATAGGACAAAGACTCGTAAACTCAGGACAATTGAAACGTACCCAGTAGTCGTTGCCGGTATGGCGGTTGGCAAAGACCTCCAACACCTCAGGAGCATAGTCCTGACGGTATTCTGTCTTACTGCCCAAGGCTGTCAGTTCTTCTCTTCTTTCCATGTTAATACAGGGGGTGATACATATAAAAAAATATGGTGGAGTTTAGGTGTTGTGATTAAGGTGGACTTATTTATTATAGGTGGCATGTCCACTTACGCCATGGCGTCCTCAAGGATTGTCACCACGTTCGCTGAGATATTTCTCCAGTCCCTGACGGCGAAGGCGGCACGACGGACATTCGCCGCAGCCGTCTCCGGGAATGCCGTTGTAGCATGTCAGAGTCTTATAACGTATCGTGTCGAGCACTCCCAGCTTGTCTGCCAAAGCCCACGTCTCCGCCTTGTCTAACCACATCAGCGGAGTGTGTATCACGAAAGGCTCGTCAAGGGCGAGGTTCAGCGTAACGTTCATGCTCTTTATGAATGTGTCGCGACAGTCAGGATAACCGCTGAAGTCTGTCTGCGACACTCCCGTTACGATGTGGTGTATGCCTCTCTCTCTTGCAAACACTCCGGCTATGCTCAGGAAGAACATGTTCCTTCCTGGCACGAAGGTGTTGGGATAACTGTCGGCAGGCTTCTCTTTATCCATGACAATGGTGGGATCTGTCAGTGAGTTATGTGCCAACTGTGCTATGAACGACACGTCCATAACATGAAACTCAACTCCAGCCGTGCGGGCTATCTCCCTCGCTGTCTCAACCTCTTTGGCGTGTTTCTGACCGTATATGAAGCTCAGTGCCACTACCGTGGCGAACTTCTCCTTTGCCCAGAAAAGGCATGTGGTAGAGTCTTGTCCACCACTGAACACTACAAGGCAAGTCTCTTCTTTTATCATATCTCGCTTATCTTCAAAATATTGTAGGAAATATTGTCATCGTAAACCTCTTCGCCTTCCAGATGCTTCACGTATGTCACTACACGTATCGTGACAGGAAGTATCAAAACCTCATACATCGTTTTCAATACAACCTGTACCATAGCGATATACATAATCTCCTTCATTGGCAACACGCTGCCGAGAGCAATGGGGAAAAAAATCAGTGAGTCGACACTCTCACCGGCTATCGTAGAGAGGATGGCGCGAAGCGAGAAATGCTTGCCCTGATGAGCTATCTTCATACGGCTCATGACATAAGCATTGACGAAAGAACCGGCAAGAAAAGCCACAAAACTGCCCAAAGCAACTATTGGCACAAGGCTGAAGACAAAGTTAAAAGCCTCCTCGCCTTCCCAATAAGGAGCTGCGGGGATATGAACGGCAAGGAGTCCTAAGGACGCTACGAGGAAATTCATCAGGAACCCCATCCATATCACAAGGCGTGCCTTGCGGAAGCCCCAGACCTCGGCTATGCAGTCGTTGAGGATATAAGAGATAGGGAACACGAGAATACCTGCCGTTACCGAGAACGGTCCCAGCTGAATGACTTTTGTAACTAAAAGGTTGGCTGCTACAAGGCAGACGCAAAACACAATGCCCATAACCATAAAGGGCACAGAAACTGTCTGTACTTTTTTCATGAATCCTGTTTTTTACGTGGTGTTCTGGAATACACGACCGCAAGGAGAAGACACCGGCGGTAATGTCAAAATATTTTTTCGGGTGCAAAGGTAAGGATTTTTTCTGATACAAGCAAGATTTGATGCTTATTTTTCTTATCATGCAACGCAGAAAGCCAAGATTGCTCGCAATATGCCGGAAGATTTGGCTTCGAGAGCTAAGACAAGCCTCATCGCACCATGCCGGAAGATTTGGCTACGAGAGCTAAGACAAGCCTCATCGCACCATGCCGGAAGATTTGGCTACGAGAGCT
>CALZUQ010000050.1 GCA_945829425.1 uncultured bacterium
ATGGGTTGACGTTTTGTCATCTTTCCGTTTCTCTCTGGCGCATACTGCCAGTTATTGCCTTACGGCTTCCTCCTCCTTGCAAGGCATAGCCAAAGCAAGCTTTGTCTCTGCTCTTGCTTCGAGCGTCGGTTCTCAGTCACGATGCCCGCATCGGTCAATGGTCTTTACACCCCCTTCGGTTCCCCCGTTTCCCGGGGGACAGAAACCTTCAAAAACTGACACTCTGCTCTCAGAGATAAATCGGAAATCTGTCAAAGCGAATTAATAGAACCCACCTTAACCAAAACACAGTATAACATGCTAAAGAACATCACAACCTTGACTGCTGGCTTTCTCACCGCAGTCACCATGTCTGCACAGAACCCTGTCGTGCAGACATGGTTTACATCCGACCCTGCACCAATGGTTGACGGAGACAGGATATTCATGTACACCGGTCATGACGAAGACGGAGCGGACTTCTTCTGGATGTATGAGTGGCGATGTTACTCGTCTGCCGACATGGTGAACTGGACCGACCATGGCTCACTGATGTCGTTGGACACTTTTGAGTGGGCTGACGACCGCGCATGGGCAGCACAGACAATAAAGCGCAATGACAAGTACTATTGGTACATCTGCGCACACTCGAAGCTCACAGGAGGCATGGCTATCGGAGTGGCAGTGGCTGACAGTCCTACAGGACCATTCAAAGACGCTATCGGCAAGCCGCTCTACGACAACGGCGCATGGGATAACATCGATCCTACCGTATTCATCGACGACGACGGGCAGGCGTATATCTATTGGGGCAACCCGAATGTCTATGTCGGAAAACTTAACGAAGACATGGTGTCGTTCAACGGCGAAGTCAAGATGATAGAGCAGACCATAGAAGGCTTCGGAGCACCACAGCCAGAAAAAAGGGTGAAAGACAAGAAATATAAGGACTGTTACACCGAGGGCCCCTGGATTACTAAGCGCAACGGGAAGTATATGCTTCTCTATGCCGCAGGCGGAGTGCCCGAGCATATCGCTTATTCCGTCAGTGACACTCCACAGGGGCCATGGAAGTATATGGGAGAAATCATGCCGCTGGAAGACACCGGTTCGTTTACCAACCATTGTGGTGTTGCTGACTTCAAGGGACATTCGTATTTCTTTTACCACACAGGCAAGCTGCCCGGCGGTGGTGGCTTCGGAAGAAGTTGTGCTGTAGAGGAGTTTAAGTATAATGCAGATGGAACCTTCCCCGTCATACATCATACTGACGAGGGCGTGGCACCTGTCGGCACGTTGTGTCCTTTTCGCCGTGTTGAGGCAGAGACGATGGCTTTTTCGCGCGGCGTGAAGACCGAGCAGAACCAGCGCTACGGTGTTTATGTCACGGAGATACATAACGGAGACTATATCAAGGTGCGTGAGGTAGATTTCCAGAGAAGCCCGAAAAGCATAACGGCATCTATGGCGTGTGGCATGCGTGGCGGTGTCATGGAGGTGCATCTTGACAGCATACATGGCGAGAAGATAGCCGAGATACGTGTCAGGAACACAGGAGGCTGGGCCGAATGGCAGGAATACACCGCGGAGGTACAGGGTGACGTCAGTGGGAAACATGACGTATTCTTCGTATTCTCCGGTGAGAAAGGCGTGAAGCTGATGTCTTTCGACTGGTGGATGTTCTCTGACAGTTCTGAAGCAAATAACGTCAAGACGTCAAAGAAAGAATGGAAAGACATTGACTATGTCGGCGACGGCTTGGAAGGTCATAAGCTCGACATTTATGTTCCTGACGACGGCAAGACGAGCCATAAGGTCGTGATGCTCATTTACGGCAGCGCATGGTTTAGCAACAACGCCAAAGACATGGCATTCCAGTCATACGGACAGCAACTTCTCGACGGAGGCTTCGCCGTTGTCTGCATAAACCACCGAGCCAGTACCGAGGCAAGGTTTCCGGCACAGATCAATGATGTCAAGGCTGCAATACGTTACGTCCGGGGCAATGGTGCGAAGTATGGTCTCGACACATCTTTCGTAGGCATTACAGGCTTTTCGTCCGGAGGTCATCTCTCGTCGTTGGCAGGTACTACGAACGGAGTAAGGACAAAGAAATTCGGCAAGGTTACAGTAGATATAGAAGGCAGTCTCGGAACCTTTACGGGTGAGAGCAGTGCGGTAGATGCTGTCGTCGACTGGTTCGGTCCGATAGACATGAGCCGCATGGAGCGTTGTGAGACATATAAGGACGAGAAATCGCCGGAGGCCGTACTGCTCGGCGGTGCTCCTTCTGCTCACCCCGACCTTGTGAAGGCTCTTAACCCAATGTCGTATCTCGACAAGAAAGACCCCATGTTCCTGGTGATACATGGAGACGCTGACCCTGTCGTGCCGTACTGCCAAAGCGAGTTCTTCGCAAGGACACTGCAAGAGAAGGGACGCTTGGCAGACTTCATCACCGTGCCCGGCGGAAATCATGGGCCTGTGACATTCAACGACACCACCTTCAAACGTATGGTGGCTTTCTTCAGACAACAGGCAGGTATCTAAGATACCCTGCATCTTGTAATATTCTTTTTAACAGAGAGTAAGAGCCAAATGATGTGAGGTAGGGCTGATCATGCCTATGACAGTAGACTTTCATAATGTGACAGAAAAAAGCCAGCCAGACAGATTCACTCTGTCCGACTGGCACCACACATAATATATACCCAACCGTGTCATAGAGACAGGGTTTCAAATTGTTTGTGACAAGTGGTGTCACTCCTCATAAGCCATGTCGTGTACACCGGCGACAGCCCTTCCGCTTGGGTCGTTCTTGCCCTGCCATGCTTTGTCCCATTCCAGCGCTATGGCAGTAGAACATGCCACACTGGCTTCCTGTGGCACGCAGCGTGCTGCCGAGTCACTTGGGAAATGCTCTTCAAAGATGCTGCGGTAGTAATACTCCTCTTTACACAGCGGAGGATTGATAGGGAACCGCTCCGCAGCATGAGCCATCTCCTCGTCAGAGACCGCCTCCGACGTTATCTTTTTCAAGGTATCTATCCATGAATATCCCACGCCGTCAGAGAACTGCTCCTTCTGTCTCCATGCCACGCTTTCGGGCAGCATTTCTGCGAAAGCGTCACGTACGACCTTTTTCTCTATCTTCCTTCCTTCACACATCTTAACCTCCGGTGCGAGGCGCATGGCGACATCAAGGAAGTCTTTGTCGAGGAACGGCACACGTCCTTCCACGCCCCATGCCGACAGGCTCTTGTTTGCTCGCAGACAGTCGTAAAGATGCAGCTTCGACAGCTTACGCACCGTCTCTTCATGGAAAGCCTTTGCCGAGGGAGCCTTGTGGAAGTAGAGGTAACCGCCGAACACCTCGTCGGCACCTTCTCCGCTGAGCACCATCTTTATTCCCATAGACTTTATAACACGTGCGAGGAGATACATTGGCGTTGAGGCACGTACCGTGGTGACATCGTATGTCTCTATGAAGTATATGACGTCGCGAATAGCGTCGAGTCCTTCTTGCACCGTATAGTTTATCTCATGGTGGACAGTGCCTATATGATTTGCCACCTCCTGAGCTTTCGCCAGGTCAGGTGCGCCTTTCAGTCCTACGGCGAAAGAGTGCAGCTGCGGCCACCATGCGTCCTGGTGTCCTCCTGTCTCTATACGCTTTGCAGAGAATTTCTTTGCTACGGCCGATATGACGCTTGAGTCAAGACCTCCTGATAGCAATACGCCGTAAGGCACATCGCTCATCAGCTGCCGTTTCACGGCACTCTCCAGAGCTTCACGTACTTCTTCTGCCGCTTTGTGTTCTTCCTCTTCGAGTGCCACGCCTGTTTTCTCCCCACCAATCTCTTTGCGTAAGGTGTCGTAGTCCATCCAGTCGCGTGTATACCATTTCTTCATCACGCCTTCATGTCCCCAGTAGTAATGTCCCGGAAGAAACGGTTCATACTCATCGCAATATCCTTCGAGAGCCTTCATCTCGCTCGCCACGTACAGGGTGCCGTTGGCATCGCGCCCAATGAAAAGAGGTATCACTCCTATCGGGTCACGTGCTATGAAGAAGTCGTTGCGCTCTTCGTCGTATAGGGCGAAGGCGAATATACCGTTAAGATTTTCCAGCATACTTGCAGCATCCCCGCCGTTTTCTTTCATCTCACGGTAGAGTGCGAGAATTACCTCACAGTCGCTTCCTGTCTGGAAGGTGAAGGAGTCTTTAAAGCGGCGACGTATATCCTGGTGGTTGTATATCTCTCCGTTTACGGCAAGTATCTGCTTTCTGTCAGGCGAGAACAATGGCTGTCCGCCGCTCTGTGGGTCAACTATAGACAACCGCTCATGGGCGAGAATGGCTGTCTTGCCAACGTATATGCCACTCCAGTCAGGTCCCCTGTGGCGTAAGGTCTTGCTCATCGCCAACGCCTTTTTCCTCAGTTCCGGGGTCTGGCTGCTAATGTTGAATATTCCTGTTATGCTGCACATGGGTATTATTTTTTTGACAGAAAGTCGTCAACTTTTGCTGCTGTTTTCCTTCCGCTGTCTATAGCCCTCACTACGAGGCTTGCTCCTGCGGCAGCGTCTCCTGCAAGGAACACGTTCTCCGGGAATTCCGGTTGCTGAGGCTTCAGGAAGCCCATGGCGAGAAGCACCATATCTGTCTCTATCACCTCTTTACGTCCTGTCGGCACCATTGTTGGCCGGCCTCCGTCAGGTGCAGGAGTCCAATCCACCTCTTCTACCTCTACTCCCGCAACATGTCCGTTTTTCCCTATAAAACGGTTTGAGGCGAGCGACCAGCGTCGCTCACAGCCTTCTTCATGGCTTGATGTCGTTTTTAGTACGACAGGCCATTGCGGCCATGGCGTGGCAGGATTATGTCCTACAGGTGGTTTCGGCATAATCTCTATCTGTGTCACGCTCTTCGCACCCTGGCGGTGTGCCGTTCCGATACAGTCACTTCCCGTATCTCCGCCGCCTATTACGAGCACGCGTTTTCCCTTGGCGTTTACCAGCTGGTCTTTCTCGAACGTGCGGCCTGCGAGACGTCTGTTCTGTTGCGACAGCATCTCCAACGCGAGGTAAATGCCTTTCAGCTCACGTCCGGGGATGTTCAGGTCGCGGGCGGTAGGTGTTCCGGTGGCTATGACGTAAGCCTCAAAGCCCTCAGGCAGGTGGGTCACGTCAATGTCTTTCTCCATTTCAAATGTCACGCCCTCTTCTTCCATTATCGCCATGCGTCGGTCGATGATGGCTTTGTTAAGCTTGAAGTTTGGTATGCCGTATCTCAGAAGTCCGCCGGGCTGTTCGTTCTTATCGAACAGCGTCACCTCATATCCGCGGTGGTTGAGCTGGTTGGCAGCAGCAAGTCCTGCGGGGCCTGCTCCTATTACCGCCACTCGCTTGCCGTTATGTTCTATCTTCATAGGTTTTATATAACCCTCGCGGAATGCCGCCTCGGCTATTGCCGCCTCGTTTTCACGTATCGTGGTAGGAGCGTTGAAGCTGAGGTTTATAACGCACGATTTCTCACACAGCGCAGGGCATATACGTCCTGTAAACTCCGGGAAATCGTTTGTCTGGCTTAAGATAGTATATGCCTCTTTCCATTTCCCTTCTGCCAGAGCCGACTGAAATTCCGGCTGTTTGTTTCCGAGAGGGCATGCCCAATGACAGAACGGCACTCCACACCCCATACAGCGTGACGCCTGTAGTTTGCGGTCGCTGCTGTTGAGTGTCTGTTCCACCTCACCGAAGTCGGTTATTCTGTCGTGCACGGGGCGGTATCCTGCCTCTTGACGAGGTATCTTCATGAATGCTTTTGGGTCTTTCATTATGTCTGATTTTTGGGGTGAGCGAGGTCTGCGAGCCTCACCCACCATGTTTTATTCGTTCTTAGGAAAATGCTTTGACAATTGTTATTCAATACGCTGTACTTCAGCTATTTTCTGCTGTAGTTTTCTCATCTGTTCTTCCTGCAGAACACGTTTATATTCTATAGGTACAACCTGTATGAACTCATTGGCATAGCGGTTCCAGTCGTCGAGCATGGTACGAGCGAGCTGCGAACCCGTATAGAGGTAATGCTGGCGTATCAGTTCATGAAGCTCCTTGCGGCTTGCTGAGTCTTCTATGAGTGACAGCTCTACCATCTCCATGTTACAGAAATAGTCGAAGGTATGGTTCGGATCCCAGACATACGCTACGCCGCCGCTCATTCCTGCAGCGAAGTTACGTCCTGTATCACCCAATACTACGACCCGTCCGCCGGTCATGTATTCGCAGCAGTGGTCGCCTACTCCTTCTACGACGGCTATCGCACCAGAGTTTCTTACGGCGAAGCGTTCTCCCACTTTGCCGTTAATATACACCTCTCCACTTGTGGCACCATATAGCAGGGTGTTGCCTGCAATAGTGTTCTTCTCCGAGTCGAACGAAGAGCGTAGCGGAGGCAGTACAGCGATATGGCCTCCGCAGAGTCCTTTGCCGAGATAGTCGTTTGCCTCGCCTTCGAGTTTGAAGCTTACGCCGTTTGGCAGGAAGGCTCCGAAGCTCTGTCCTGCCGAGCCTTTGAACTTGATGTGTATCGTTTGGTCTGGAAGGCCTGCCTGTCCATGGTGTTTTGCCACTTCTCCGGCGAGCATTGCTCCCACGGAGCGGTCTGTGTTTGCTATGGCGTATTCTAACGACACCTCTTTCTTGTTGTCTATGGCTTCACGTGCTGCCGCTATTATCGCTACGTCCTTGACATGGCTGATGTCGTGGTGCTGTTCTGTGACGTTATGTATTGCCGCCTCGCTGTCTATGCGGTTAAGTACTTTTGAGAAGTCGAGGAGTTGCGCCTTGCCGCCTTTCTCCGCATGTTCGGTGGTGATAAGGTCTGTACGTCCGATGATGTCGTTCAGCGACTTGAATCCCAGTTCGGCGAGATACTCTCTCACCTCTTGTGCAAGGAAGGTGAAGTAGTTCACCACATATTTATAATGTCCGCGGAAATGCGCCCTGAGTGCCGGGTCTTGTGTTGCCACGCCTACAGGACATGTGTTTGCGTGGCATTTGCGCATCATGACACATCCGAGCACGATGAGTGCTGTCGTGCCGAAGCCGAACTCGTCAGCTCCGAGCAGTGCCATGTCGATAATGTCACGTCCTGTCTTCAGCTGGCCGTCAACCTGCAGCCTTACCTGTCCGCGGAGGTTGTTGAGGACGAGGGTCTGCTGTGTCTCGCTGAGACCTATCTCCGGGGATATTCCGGCATAGCGCATGCTGCTTGCCGGCGATGCTCCCGTGCCACCCTCGGCGCCGCTAATCACAATAAGGTCTGCCTTTGCCTTCGCCACTCCTGCTGCTATCGTGCCCACTCCGCTCTCTGCTACGAGCTTTACGCTGATTTTTGCGCGTGGATTGACGTTTTTCAGGTCGAAGATCAGTTGTGCGAGGTCTTCAATGGAGTATATGTCGTGATGTGGCGGAGGCGAAATAAGTGAAATGCCTGGAATGCTGTGGCGTGTGCTTGCTATGATGTCGTTCACCTTATAGCCAGGCAGCTGGCCGCCCTCGCCCGGTTTTGCTCCCTGTGCCACCTTTATCTGTATCTCTTCTGCATTGACGAGATATTCCGCTGTCACACCGAAGCGTCCTGAGGCTATCTGCTTTGTCTTGCTGCACATAGAGATACCGTCCTCTGTCGCCGTGATACGTGCGGAGTCTTCACCGCCTTCACCGGTATTGCTTCTTGCGCCGAGAGCGTTCATGGCAAGTGCAAGAGCCTCGTGTGCCTCCTTGCTTATCGCTCCGAACGACATTGCTCCCGTCACGAAATGTTTCACTATCTCTTCAACCGGTTCTACCTCCTTGATGTCTATAGGGTTACGCTTCCATGAGAAGAAGTCGCGGAGGAATATCGGACGTTCTTTCTTGTCGGCAAGGGCAGTGAACTCTTTGAACTTCTTATATGAGCCGAGGCGTGTTGCAAGTTGCAATGTCGATATTGTCTCTGGTGTCCACGCATGCTTTTCGCCGTCCTTACGGAAAGAGAACTGTCCGATGTGAGGCAGGAGTTCTTCTTCCTCAACGCTCTCCCAGTGAGCCTGACGGTGCATGTCGAGAGCTGTCTCAGCCACCTCGTCGAGACGTATGCCGCCTATTGTCGATATTGATGTTCCAAAGTACGTGTTCAGCAGTTCGGTGCTTATTCCTATGGCCTCGAAGATCTTCGCTCCACGGTATGAGCGTATTGTTGATATGCCCATCTTGCTCATAATCTTGAACAATCCCTTGCATACCGCCTTGATGTAATTCTTCTCTGCTGTGTCATAGTTCAGCTGTATCTCGCCGCGTTTTACAAGGTCGTCGAGAACGGCAAATGTCATGTAAGGGCATATTGCGCTGGCACCGTAGCCTAAAAGCAGGGCGGCATGCATCACTTCACGTATCTCACCGCTCTCTACGATGAGTGCTGTCTGAACACGTTTCTGAACAGAGATAAGATGATGGTGTACGGCACTGACGGCGAGCAGGGAAGGTATGGCGGCGTGTGTGGCATCGACGCCACGGTCGCTGAGTACTATATAGTTCACTCCCTCGTCGACGGAACGTTCCGCATCGCGGCACAGTTGTTCCAATGCGGCGTGCATGCCAGCCTTGCCTTTCTCTGTCTCGAATATTATAGGCAGTTTCACTGTGTTGAAGCCCTTATAACGTATGTTGCAGAGAATGTCCAGCTGTGTGTTTGTCAACACAGGGTGTGGCAGCCTGACCATTTTACAATGGCTTTCTGACGGTGTGAGGATATTCGTGCCGACAGCGCCGATATACTCTGTCAGCGACATGACCAGTTCTTCGCGGATAGGGTCTATGGCAGGGTTTGTCACCTGTGCGAACTGCTGGCGGAAATAGTTGAACAGCAGCTGCGGCTTGTCAGACAATACCGCCAGAGGAGTGTCGTTGCCCATTGAGGCTATGGGCTCGGCACCGTTGAGAGCCATGGGTACGAGAGTTACCTCGACGTCTTCACGTGTGAAGTTGAAAGTGCGCAGGCGTTTCTTGAAATCCTCTACGCCGTTAGCCACCTTCCTTCCGCTTTTCAGGGCGTCAAGCTCTATCTTGTTTGCCGAAAGCCACTGACGGTATGGATAAGCGTTGGCGAGTTGGTCTTTCAATTCGCTGTCGGTATATATCTTTCCCTCTTCCGTATCTATCATAAGTATCTTGCCCGGCTGCAGGCGTCCCTTTTCCTTTATCTCGCTCGGGTCGAAATCCATTACTCCCACCTCGCTCGCCACAACCATCATGTCGTTGTTGGTGATGAGGAAACGGGCAGGACGCAGACCGTTGCGGTCGAGCATTCCTCCGGCATAACGTCCGTCGCTGAAGAGCAGTGCTGCCGGACCGTCCCATGGCTCCATGAGGATGGAGTGATATTCGTAGAAAGCCTTCAGTTCTTCGCTGATAGGGTTCTTGTCGTTGAAAGACTCCGGCACGAGCATCGCCATGGCGTGTGGCAGACTTAATCCTGACATCACGAAGAACTCCAGTACGTTGTCGAGCGACGCACTGTCGCTCATGCCTTCCTGTACTATATGTCCCAGCCCTTTAATGTCAGGTATGTTCTTGCTTGACAATACGCTCTCGCGTGCTTCCATCCAACCTCTGTTTCCACGAATGGTGTTTATCTCTCCGTTGTGTGCGAGGAGACGGAAGGGTTGTGCGAGGCTCCACGTAGGGAAGGTGTTTGTGCTGAAGCGTGAGTGGAC
This sequence comes from uncultured bacterium, assembly GCA_945829425.1. Classification (GTDB taxonomy): domain Bacteria; phylum Bacteroidota; class Bacteroidia; order Bacteroidales; family Bacteroidaceae; genus Prevotella. The sequence continues at coordinate 9,741 of CALZUQ010000050.1, forward strand.
GAGGGCTATGCCGCTTGTGAAATATGGGTGTGTGAGGTCAGGGAAATATTCCCTTACCTGCATGGATGACAGCATGCCCTTATATATGATGTTCTTGCTTGAGAGCGACACGACATAGAAGTCGCTGTCTTTAACCCTGCGTTCTATGCGTTTGCGTATGATATACAGTGTCAGCTCAAGATTTTCGTGAGTTCCGTTGGTGGTTATGAACACTTGCTTGATGTCCGGCTCTACCGAGAGAGCGTCCTGGCCGAGGCATGAAGGGTTGGTTGGCACGCTGCGCATGTGCATGAGTGTAAGTCCTTCGCGCTCTATCTCTTCGATTATTACGCTTAATATCTTGCTCTGTCTCTCTTCTCCTTTAGGCAGGAAGATAAGTCCTGTGCCGTATTTACCCTTTTCTGGGACAGGTATGCCCTGAAGCAGGATAAACTCATGAGGTATCTGTAACATTATTCCCGCACCGTCACCGGTTTTGTTGTCGGCACCCTCCGCGCCTCTGTGACGCATGTTCTCAAGCACCTTCAGTGCTGAGTCTACGAGTTCGTGTGATTTGTTACCGTGGATATTTACTACCATTCCCACACCACACGCATCGTGCTCATAGATGTTGCTGTACAAACCATTTTGTTTCATAATCCCGAAATTGTCTTTTAAAATGTAGGTATATATCTATGAAGTGTTTACAAATCGTCTGCAAAATTACATATTTACTTTCATTTATCTTTCGTGATGCGTGGTGTATATTTATTTTTCTTTCGCTTACTTTCATTCTGTTATCATGTTACTTCGATTTGCTTATGATTTGTAATTCGAAGTGTGTCTTCTGCTTACTATTTGTAAATTATAGAAAGTAAATTTATAAAAAGAGAAACGAACTGTGCTCTCTTTCGTTTCAAATGTGTAATTTTGCAACGAAATAAGGGTGCTTGCTTTACAAGGTGATATATGATGCACCCACGGATGAACCTTTCTGATGTGACGTAAGCATAAAGTTTTTTACAATGACGATTACACCTATTTATATATATAACAAATGGAACAGTTAAAGCACGAATGTGGTGTCGCTATGGTGAGGCTTCTGAAGCCTCTGACTTATTATCAGGAGAAGTATGGGACATGGATGTACGGTCTCAACAAACTCTATCTCCTAATGGAAAAGCAGCATAATCGTGGACAGGAGGGTGCCGGATTAGCGTGTGTGAAGCTCCATGCCAATGCCGGAGAGGAGTATATGTTTCGTGAGCGTGCCATGGGGGCGGGAGCCATAACAGAGATTTTCGGCAGTGTGCATGAACATTTCGCCGGCCTTACGCCGTCACAGCTCAACGATGCCGATTTCGCCACACGTACCTTGCCGTATGCCGGTGAGGTGTATATGGGGCATTTGAGATACAGCACCACGGGAAAGCGTGGCCTGCAATATGTTCATCCTTTCCTGAGACGTAACAACTGGAGAGCCAACAACCTTGCGCTCTGCGGAAATTTCAATATGACAAACGTTGACGAGGTTTTCGCACAGATTACCGCGGAGGGACAGCACCCCCGTAAATATGCTGATACGTATATCATGCTGGAGCAGATGGGACACCGTCTTGACCGTGAGGTGGAACGTATGTACCAGGAATGTAAGTCTGAGGGACTCAGTGGCATGGAGCTGACACATGCCATAGAAGACCGTCTCGACCTTGCCAATGTCCTTGCGACATCAACATGCGAATGGGATGGTGGCTACGTGATGTGCGGCATAACAGGAAGCGGAGAAGCCTTTGCGGTGCGTGACCCTTGGGGTATTCGCTCCGCATTTTTTTTGCATACCGACGAGGTCGTGGCACTTGCCAGTGAACGTCCTGTACTGCAGACGGCTTTCAATGTCTGTGAAAACAGCATAACGGAACTGAAACCGGGCGAGGCATTGATAATAAACAAACGTGGAGTGGCACGAACGGTGACAGTAAACGCACAGAGGGGCTTCAAGCCTTGCTCGTTCGAGAGGATATATTTCTCGCGAGGCAACGACAGCAGTATATACCGTGAGCGTAAGATGCTCGGACGCATGCTTGTCCCGCAGATACTGGACGCTATTGACGGTGATGTGGAGCATACGGTATTCTCGTTTATTCCTAATACGGCAGAGGTGGCGTATTACGGACTCTTGGAGGCGATGAGAGAGCGTTTTACACATGTAAGGAGCGAGAAAGTCATCTCGAAAGACATTAAACTAAGGACGTTCATAGCGGAAGGCAACAGCCGCAACGACCTTGCGGCGCATGTCTATGACATTACCTACGGAAGCATCGAGCCGTATGTCGACAACCTTGTTGTCATTGACGACAGCATTGTAAGAGGTACAACGCTGCGGCAGAGCATAATAAGCATACTCGACAGGCTGCATCCGAAGAAGATTGTCATAGTAAGCTCATCGCCACAAGTGAGATACCCGGACTATTACGGCATAGACATGGCGAGCATGGATCAGTTCATCGCCTTCCAGGCTGCTGTGGCTCTCCTTGAAGAGCGTGGCAGGAAAGATGTCATATACGACGCTTTCCGCAAGGCTAAGGCACAAGAGAACCTGCCTAAAGAGGAGATGCGTAATTATGTGAATGATATCTACGCCCCTTTCACAGACAAGGAAATATCTGACATGATGGTTAAACTCCTTACGCCGGAAGATACGGAAGCGGAGATTGAGATAGTCTACCAGACGATAGAAGGTTTGCACGATGCTTGTCCTGACCATCCCGGTGACTGGTATTTCAGTGGCGACTATCCTACGCCGGGTGGCATAAAGCTTCTCAACAGAGCCTTTATAGACTATGTGGAGCAGAAACTGCCTTAGATTTAACGAATGGTTTAGATTATACCTATCCTGATACTCCCATGACAAAGTTTCGTGGGATGAAAAAAGAACAAAGAAGAAATATATGGAAAACAGAGAAGTGACACTGGTGCTCGAAGACGGCACAGAGATGCATGGGATATCCTTTGGATATGAGAAGCCTGTGGCTGGCGAGGTAGTCTTCAATACCGCCATGACAGGCTATCCTGAAAGCCTTACAGACCCTTCGTATGCCGGACAGCTTATGGTGCTGACATATCCCCTTGTGGGAAACTATGGCGTGCCGTCGTGCGAGACGGGAGAGAACGGGCTGTCGGTATTCATGGAAAGCGGGCGCATACATGCTGAGGCTATCATTGTCAGCGACTACAGTGATGTTTACTCACATTGGAACGCCAAGGAGAGCCTTGCTGCATGGCTGAAACGCGAGAAAGTTCCGGGAGTGACGGGGATAGACACCCGTCGTCTGACACAGGTGCTCCGTGAGCATGGTGTCATGAAAGGACGCCTTGTCTTCGAGGGGTGTGAAGATGCTGTGGTTGCAGAAGACTATGGGTCGGTGAATTATGTGCAAAGGGTCAGCTGCAGTGAGGTCGTAAGATATAACGCAGGAGCGGGAAAGCGTGTCGTTCTTGTTGATTGTGGCGTGAAGACAAACATCATACGCTGTCTGTTAAAACGTGGCGTAGAGGTGATACGTGTGCCATGGGATTATGACTTCAACGGTATAGACTATGATGGGCTGTTCATAAGCAATGGCCCCGGAGACCCGAACAACTGTGAGGTTACGGTGCGTAATATCCGTCGCGCCATGGTGAAAGGCGGGAAGCCTATCTTCGGCATCTGCATGGGTAATCAGCTTCTTGCCAAAGCTGCCGGAGCAAAGGTGTATAAACTGAAATACGGGCATCGCAGTCATAACCAGCCAGTGCGTAAGGTGGGTACGTCAAAGTGTTTCATAACGAGTCAGAACCATGGATATGCCGTGGACAGTGCTACGCTGCCCGAAGGTTGGACACCGCTCTTTGAGAATATGAATGACGGCTCAAACGAAGGCATAAAGCATGTGGAGAAACCTTGGTTCTCGGCACAGTTCCACCCCGAGGCGTGCAGTGGTCCGACAGATACGGAGTTTCTCTTTGACGATTTCGTAGCTTTGTTATAAGGCGACGTGACGAAAGGCACACAAGCCGGAGTATTGTTTCATAATAATAGCAAAAGCAGGGGATTGACAGTCCCGCCATAAATGATATATGAGAGAAAACATGAAGAAAGTGCTCCTCTTAGGTTCGGGAGCATTGAAGATAGGAGAGGCTGGAGAATTTGACTATTCTGGTAGTCAGGCGCTGAAGGCGTTAAAGGAAGAAGGCATTACGACAGTACTGATCAACCCGAACATTGCTACGGTGCAGACAAGTGATGGGGTGGCAGACGAGGTGTATTTCCTTCCTGTGACACCATATTTCGTAGAACGTGTGATAGAGAAGGAACGCCCTGACGGTGTCCTCCTTTCGTTTGGAGGTCAGACGGCTCTGAACTGTGGCGTGGAGCTGTATCGGAACGGGGTTTTTGAGAAATACGGTGTAAAGGTTCTGGGCACACCCGTGCAGGCTATCATAGATACCGAAGACCGTGAGCTTTTTGTTGAGCGTCTTGACGAGATAGGGGTGAAGACGATAAAGAGCGAGGCGGTGTCAACCATTGCCGATGCACGGCGTGCAGCGGGTGCGTTAGGCTATCCGGTCATTATACGTGCTGCATACGCCCTTGGTGGTCTTGGCAGTGGGTTCTGTGACAACGAAGAGGAACTTAATACGCTGGCGGAAAAGGCTTTCTCTTTCTCGCCTCAAGTTCTTGTTGAGAAGAGCCTGAAGGGTTGGAAAGAGATAGAGTACGAGGTTATGCGCGACCGTTTCGACAACTGTATCACAGTATGTAATATGGAGAATTTTGACCCTCTCGGCATACATACGGGAGAGTCAATCGTTGTGGCTCCGAGCCAGACGTTGAGCAATAAAGACTATCATAAGCTACGTGAGCTTGCCATACGTATCATACGTCATATCGGCATAGTGGGTGAGTGTAACGTGCAGTATGCTTATAACCCTGAGAGTGAGGACTACAGGGTTATAGAGGTCAACGCACGTCTGTCACGTTCTTCGGCTCTCGCATCAAAGGCTACTGGATATCCGCTGGCCTTTGTCGCCGCCAAGCTTGGTCTCGGGTATGGTCTCTTTGATTTGAAAAACTCCGTAACCGGTAGTACCAGTGCGTTCTTTGAGCCTGCCTTGGACTATGTGGTATGTAAGATACCGCGTTGGGATTTGGGCAAGTTCCATGGCGTAAGCCGTGAGCTGGGCTCAAGCATGAAGTCGGTTGGCGAGGTGATGGCAATAGGACGCACCTTTGAAGAAGCCATACAGAAAGGTCTTAGGATGATAGGGCAGGGCATGCATGGCTTTACAGAGAACAAAGAGCTGGTAATAGATGATATAGAGAAAGCTCTCCATGAACCTACAGACAAACGTATCTTTGTTATCTCCGAGGCTATGCGAGTGGGGTATAGCGTAGAGCAGATACATGAGCTGACCATGATAGACCGTTGGTTCCTGGAGAAGCTGCATAATATCATAAAGACCTCTAACGAACTGCGTGAAGAGGGAAAGACATTTACACCTGACGGCTCTCATGACGGTATAGTGACGTTGCTGCGTCGTGCCAAGTGTCAGGGCTTCTCGGATTTCCAGATAGCGCGTGCCTTGGGACTTGAGGAATGTCTCGGAAACGAGGAAGGGCTTCTGCTGATACGTAAGATAAGGAAAGACCATGGCATAACGCCTGTAGTGAAACAGATAGATACCCTGGCGGGTGAGTTCCCGGCACAGACGAACTACCTCTACGTTACATACAACGGCACAGCTGACGACGTAGACTATCTCGGAGACCATAGGAGCATCATTGTCCTCGGCAGCGGTGCTTATCGCATAGGTTCTTCGGTAGAGTTCGACTGGTGTGGTGTGCAGGCATTGCAGACGATACGTAAAGAGGGCTACCGTTCTGTCATGATCAACTACAATCCTGAGACTGTCAGCACGGACTATGACCTCTGCGACCGTCTGTACTTCGATGAGCTGACCTTTGAGCGTGTCATGGACATCATTGACATGGAACAGCCTCATGGTGTGATAGTCTCTACGGGAGGACAGATACCTAACAACCTTGCCATGCGCCTTGATGCGGAGCATGTCAATATCCTTGGAACATCGGCACAGAGCATAGACAGGGCGGAGGACAGGGATAAGTTCTCTGCCATGCTCGACAGCATCGGTGTTGACCAGCCGGAGTGGAGCGCACTGACATCAATGGAGGATATTACTGCATTTGTTGACAGGGTGGGGTATCCGGTACTGGTACGTCCGTCCTACGTGCTCAGCGGAGCCGCCATGAATGTCTGTTCGAACCAGGAGGAACTGGAGCGTTTCCTTGCTCTTGCCTCTAACGTGTCGAAGAAACATCCTGTCGTAGTAAGCCGTTTCATCGAGCATGCCAAAGAGGTTGAGATGGATGCTGTGGCACAGAATGGTGAGATCGTGGCCTACGCCATCAGTGAGCATATAGAGTTTGCCGGTGTGCATTCTGGTGACGCTACGATACAGTTCCCGCCACAGAAGCTTTATGTCGAGACGGTAAGGAGGATAAAGAGAATAAGCCGCAGGATAGCACATGAACTGAATATCTCCGGACCATTTAATATTCAGTTCCTCGCCCGTACTAACGATATAAAGGTCATTGAGTGTAACCTGCGTGCTTCGAGGTCTTTCCCTTTTGTCAGCAAGGTATTGAAACTTAACCTTATAGAGCTTGCCACTAAAGTTATGCTTGGACAGCATGTTGAGAAACCTTCACGTAATCTTTTCGACTTAGATTATGTAGGAATAAAGGCAAGCCAGTTCTCGTTCAACCGTCTGCAGAAAGCCGATCCTGTGCTTGGTGTCGACATGGCATCGACGGGAGAGGTGGGATGTCTTGGAGATGACACCTCATGTGCGATATTGAAGTCAATGCTCTCTGTGGGATACCGCATACCGGCGGAAGGAAAGGGAATACTGCTCTCTACGGGAAATGTGAAACAGAAGACGGCAATGCTTGACGCTGCGAGAGAGCTGAAGGCAAAAGGATACCAGCTGTATGCTACCGGGGGGTCGTCGGCATTCTTGAAAGACAATGGGATAGAGAATACACGTGTGTATTGGCCTTCTGAAGAAGGAACGCCAAAGGCTATAGACCTGCTCCACGACCATGTCATAGACCTTGTGGTAAATATCCCGAAAAACCTCACTTCTGGTGAACTGACAAATGGTTACCGTGTGCGCAGAGCGTCTATAGACCTTAATATCCCTCTGATTACCAATGCACGCCTCGCTTCAGCTTTCATTCACGCTTTCTGTAGTATGAGTGTTGATGAGCTGGCGATAAAATCATGGAGAGAGTATAAATAGGCATGACTGTCACTGGCTGACACAGGGGCTGATACTGGCTGACCCAGAGACACAGGGGCTGGAATTCTCAAACGGTATTTTTAATGTGAAAAGATAAAACAGGATTATTATGGAAACTAAATATATTTTTGTTACTGGCGGTGTGGTAAGTTCTTTAGGTAAAGGCATTATCTCCGCATCGTTGGCAAACCTGCTCCTTTCAAGGGGCTATAGGGTCACTATACAGAAGTATGACCCTTACATCAATATCGACCCCGGCACTCTCAATCCGTATGAGCACGGGGAGTGTTATGTGACCATTGACGGTCAGGAGACGGATCTTGACCTCGGACATTATGAGCGTTTTACAGGCATAAGGACGACAAAGGCGAATAATATCACTACCGGACGTATCTACATGAATGTCATAGAGCGTGAGCGTAAGGGAGAGTATCTTGGCAAGACCGTACAGATTATACCTCATATTACTGACGAGATAAAGCGTAACATGCAACTTCTCGGTACTACGGGAGATTATGACTTCGTGATAACAGAGATAGGAGGTACTGTAGGAGATATCGAGGGACTGCCGTTTCTTGAGGCGATACGACAGTTGCGTTGGGAGATGCCCGACAACTCGCTGTGCATCCATCTTGCCCATGTGCCGTATATCGCCGCTGCCGGCGAGCTGAAGACCAAGCCTACACAGCACTCTGTCAAGGAGCTGCAGAGCATTGGCATACAGCCGGACATTCTGGTGTTGAGAGCGGAGCGTGAACTGCCCAAGTCGCTTCTCGGAAAGGTTGCAGCCTTCTGTAACGTCGATACAGAGTGTGTGATACAGAGTCCTGACCTTCCGACAATTTATGAGGTTCCGGTTAATATGCGTGAGCAAGGTCTTGATGTTCAAGTGCTGAAAGCCTTTGGAGTTGATCCGGAAGCCACCTTCCCTGAGATGGGACCTTGGCTGCATTTCCTTGACCGCCGGTCAAAAGCCACAGAAGTAGTGAATATCGCCCTTGTGGGCAAGTATGCCCTTCAGGATGCTTACAAGTCTATTACCGAAGCGCTTTCCCATGCCGGAACATACAATGATGTCAAGGTGCATCTCCATTTTGAGAACAGCGAGGATATTACTGACGACAATGTGGCAGAGCGTCTCGCTCCGTATCAGGGTGTCGTGATTTGTCCGGGTTTCGGCAACCGTGGCATAGAAGGAAAGATTGTAGCAGCGCGTCATTGCCGTGAGCATGGAGTTCCGACGTTGGGCATCTGTCTTGGCATGCAGATCATGGTTGTTGAGTATGCACGTAATGTCCTCGGCATGAAAGAAGCCAACAGCAGCGAGATGAACCCTGACACCCCTTGTCCTGTTATCAGTCTTATGGAAGAGCAGAAGAGCATTACGTCACTCGGAGGAACCATGCGACTTGGTGGATATACATGTGATATTGTCCCTGGCAGTCTTCTTCACGAAGCATATCAGGAAGAGCGTATTGTAGAGCGTCACCGTCATCGTTATGAGTTCAACAATGAATACCGAGAGCGTTATGTCACTTCAGGCATGGTTCCTGCGGGCATTAATCCCGACAGTGACCTTGTCGAGGCTGTTGAGTTGAAGGGACATCCGTGGTATGTGGGAGTGCAGTTTCATCCAGAGTATTCCAGCACTGTGCTTAAGCCGCATCCTCTCTTCATGTCTTTCGTGAAAAAGATATGCCGGTAGTGTGATGTCATTTACCTGTCACCATTAACCTTCAAGAAATAGAGGTTAAACCTTCAAGAAATAGAGGTTAATGGTGACAGAAACAATATGTTGGAATTAACCACCCACACCTATAATATTATTTTTCACACCTATAATATTATTTTTCACACCTACTCATACAGCTTTTTCTCCTTCCATACTGTCAAGAATGTTCTGTAGGTTAAGCAGTTCGTCGCGGTATTGTGCTGCCTGTATGAAGTCCAGGTTTTTTGCAGCCTCCTTCATAAGGTTTGTGGTATGCTTTATTGATTTGCGCAGTTCGTCGGCGTTCATGTGTCGCATGACAGGGTCTGCAACAATCGTGTCCCTCTCTTCCGGCATGATATATCTCCGTTCCGACGGTTCGATATATGCCATTGCTTTTCCGCTGTCCTGTCTTGTCGTCTTTGGTGCTGTTTTCTTCACTGCGTCGAACGCCTGTTGCCTCATGGCGGCAAGTCCGCCGTCTTGTATCTCTTTTTTTATCTGCTGCGGAGTTATTCCGTTTTTCTCGTTATACTCCATCTGCTTTTTCCTGCGCCGTGCCGTTTCGTCTATTGTCGTCTGCATTGACGCTGTGATGCGGTCAGCATACATTATCACCAATCCGTTGACGTTTCGTGCGGCACGTCCTGCCATCTGTGTCATTCCACGTGCGTTGCGCAGGAAGCCCTCTTTGTCGGCATCGAGAATGGCGACGAGCGACACCTCCGGAAGGTCCAGTCCTTCGCGGAGCAGGTTTACCCCAACGAGCACATCGTAAATTCCTGCACGCAAGTCGTTGAGGATCTTTATTCTGTCGAGCGTATCGACATCAGAATGTATATATGCCGTAGGAATGCCGTGGTTGAGAAGATATTCCGACATCTCTTCAGCCATGCGTTTTGTCAGCGTTATGACCAACGAGCGTTCGTGTCTTTCCTGTCTTTCTACGATTTCATTGAGCAGGTCGTCAATCTGGTTGTTTGTAGGTCGAACGTCGATGATTGGGTCCAGCAGTCCTGTAGGGCGTATTATCTGTTCAACCACAACACCTTCCGCTTGCTCCAATTCGTAAGGTGCCGGTGTCGCCGATACGAAAATGACCTGTTTCGCCAGCTGTTCAAACTCCTCGAATTTCAGCGGACGGTTATCGAAGGCGGCAGGGAGTCGGAAAGCATATTCCACGAGGTTCTGTTTCCTTGACCTGTCATTGCCCCACATGGCGTGTAGCTGTGGTATGGAGGCGTGGCTCTCGTCAATGAAGACAAGGATATCGTCAGGAAAGAAGTCGAAAAGGCAATATGGTCGTTCTCCCGGTTGTCTTCCGTCGAAATAGCGTGAATAGTTCTCTATTCCCGAGCAATGCCCCAGTTCCTTTATCATCTCCATATCATATTCCACACGTTCTTTGATACGCTCGGCACGTAGTTTGTCGCCCATTTCTTCGTAGAACGTAACACGTTCCATGAGGTCATCCTGTATCTGACGTATAGCCGACTCTGTCTGTTCTTTTGTCGTCACGAAGATGTTTGCCGGAAAGATATTATACTCGTCGAAAGACTCTATGCGCGCAAGACTTACCGCATCGAGTTCTTCCAATGCGTCAATCTCGTCGTCCCACATCGTTATGCGGAGTATTCTTTCGCTGTATGCCATCGCCACGTCAATCGTGTCTCCCTTCACTCTGAAGTTTCCTCTCTCCAAGGCTATGTCGTTTCTGACGTACAAAGCCTCGACAAGTTTTCTCAGCAGGTCGTTACGGCTTATTGTCATGCCGCGTTGCAGCTTTATTACCGTACTCCTCATTGCTGCCGGTCCTCCCATGCCGTATATGCACGACACCGATGCCACGACGACGACGTCGCGACGTCCTGATAGCAGTGAAGAGACGGCAGAGAGTCTTAACCTGTCGATATCCTCGTTTATGGCGAGGTCTTTTTCAATATATGTGTCAGATGAAGGCATGTATGCCTCCGGCTGGTAGTAGTCATAGTACGACACGTAGTATTCCACGGCGTTGTGTGGGAAGAAACCTTTCATTTCCTCGTATAGCTGAGCCGCCAGTGTCTTGTTGTGTGACAGTATCAGCGTCGGGCGGTTGCAGTTGGCTATGACATTTGCCATGGTGAATGTTTTTCCTGATCCTGTAACCCCGAGCAGCACCTGATATTTGTCGCCACGCTGCACTCCGTCCGTCAGTTCCCTTATGGCTTCCGGCTGGTCGCCCGTAGGCTTGTACTTGGATGTTATATCGAATATATTCATTGTATGAAATGATATGGAACTATCATGAGTAAAGTATATTAGGCGCAAAATTACTGTTTTTTTCTGAAAGAATTGTTATAAATAATGGAATATTTCTGAAAAAGTGTGGTGAAGGCTTTGTAATAATAAAAAAAATGAGTAATTTTGCAGCGATTTCGTGCTATGTGTCTCTTGATACAGAGCTATGAGTCTATTCTCCGGCTCGGCACCAACATAATTTTTGCAGGATGAAAAAAATATTCTTTTCGATATTCACAGCTGTTTTGCTTACAGGATGCGCACAGGAGTTCAATGCCGTGTATAAGTCTACGGACTATTTCTATAAGTATGAATACGCCAAGCAATGTTATACGGCAGGCAAGTATTCCCAGGCCTCGACCCTTCTCGGCGACCTGATTACCATGATGAAGGGTACGGACCAGGCAGAAGAGTCTTTATATCTTTATGCCATGTCATTATATAAAAGCTCAGACTACGAGCTTGCGAGTGACGCCTTCAAACGTTGCTATGCATCTTATCCTAAAGGTGCCTTCACCGAGAACGCATATTTCTACGCAGCCGAGAGTCTTTATGAGAGTTCTCCGGAACCACGTCTCGACCAGACACCTACCATGGCAGCCATCAAGGCATATCAGGACTTCCTTGACATCTTCCCACGCTCAGACAGACGTGAGGCAGCCCAGCAGAGGATGATAGCCCTTCAGGACAAGCTTGTCACGAAGGAATTTTATAACGCCAGGCTTTATTATCACCTCGGAACATATTTCGGAAACTGCCTCACTGGCGGTTCAAACTATGAGGCTTGCATCATAACTGCTCAGAACGCCCTCAACGACTATCCTTATATGAAACGTCGCGAAGAATTTGCCACGCTCATCATGAAGAGCAAGTTCTATCTTGCAGAGAACAGCGTTGACGCCAAGCGTTACGAGCGTTATCAGAACGCCGAAGACGAGTGTTATGGTTTTATAAACGAATACCCGGACTCTAAAGAGCGCGATACGGCAGAGAAGTTCATTACAATATGTAAGAAATATACCGAGAAGACAGATCCTTTCTGATGGTGTCACGTAAGGCACATGCTTTTCCAAGCAACCATTCTATATGCTTGCTGACATGATGTCGTCAGCTGACAGCCCATAAGTCAATAACAGACAGTCACGAAAATATAATTTACAGAAACAATATGGATTATAAGAAATCAAAAGCTCCAACAAACACCGTCACACGTAATATCGTTGACCTCAGCAATGAGACAGGAAACATTTACGAAAGTGTTGCCATCATTGCAAAACGTTCAAATCAGATTGCTGCTGAGATCAAGCAGGACCTTCAGAAAAAACTCGCAGAGTTCTCTTCATACAACGACACCCTCGATGAGGTTTTCGAGAACCGTGAGCAGATAGAGATTTCACGCTATTATGAGAAACTGCCTAAGCCAACGCTTCTCGCTGCCGAGGAGTTTGAGCGCGGACAGATTTATTGGCGCGACCCGCAGCGTGAGAAGAAGTCAGAGGAAACGTTTTAA
>CALZUQ010000051.1 GCA_945829425.1 uncultured bacterium
ATATATTATTCTGTTTCTAAGTAAAGAGAGAAAAAGGACACGCACATGAAAGTGCAATAGCAAGGTAACAGGTAACGGGTAACGCTTTCTGCTTTCTTCTTGCGGATGAGACATATAAAGTATTGAATACTAATGATATATGATTTCTTTTCTTTTACAAGGCACGTGTTACCGTCTGTTCTCGCCCCGTTTCGCCGTTACGGAAAACACTTTTTTACCACATCTGAAAGCCATGAACAATCCCTCCCCTGCCATACGAACCGCCGGCATCGGACGACAGAGCGGTGATGGGTTGATTTAAATCTAAAATACAGTTAATCATTGTAAAATTCTAAGCAGGTTATATTGCCGTTACAGAAAATTAATTACCTTTGCAAATGAATAAAATAACTATCACAAATAAAAAACCTATCTAAAATAAAAAATATAAATGAATTTAAGCAGCAATGCTGACGGATAGCTGTACATAGAAAATATGTAATCCTTCCAATGTCTAATGAGAATTAACATAATCTTTCTTGTACAATTATCTTAATAACGGTGGGAATTAATAGAACCCACCTTAATAACGGTGGGAACCAACAGAACCCATCCTAATAACTAAGTATAATCAACTAAAGTGTTTTTAAGTATGAAAGAGATTATGTTAATCGTAGTAGGCATAAGGAATTTTCTGCCTAATGGTGAGGATGACTATCCCAGTCTTTTTTCGCGTGTACCTGTCGGAACGACGGTTTTTCTGAGGAAAGAGCCCAAAGGATCGAGATATGCCGGCTGTGTGTCTGTTTGGGACGATGAGAATAACCAGATTGGCTGCGTCTCCAAGACGAAACGCCGTTTTATAGAGCTGGAGATCCCCGAGGGCGAGATGCTTCCGGCTATCATCTCAGGCCATTCGGCGGAGCACCACTGCATGTATGTCGTGGCGCAAAATACGAAAGGTTTTGCCGACCCAGAGATCCGTACTGTCAAGCCTTTTGAGGGTGAGACGGTTTTCTCCATGACAGGTTATGATAAAAGAATCCAGCAGCTTACGTCTATGATGAAGACGAAGATAAGGATGCTCAAGGAAGGCAAGATGCAGTCGGCAGCTTCCCTTATGTCAACCGGGAAAGAGTATGTGAAGCATTGCATCAGTTCGCTTGACGGCAACACGACGTTTGACAGGGAGGAGATCCTCATGTCTCTCGAATCGCTCATGACGACATATCCTGAGCTGGAAGCCCTGCATTCAGCTATTTATGAGAAGCATAAGGACATCAACAGGAGAAATCACGACGTGCTGACGCAGGTTTATCTCGACCAATTCAACCGCATCCGTGAGAATGCCCTCAAAGCCTCCGGACGCTCACGTTCTCAGACAGACGACTATCTCGCCAAGCTGAGATTTGCTCACGGCGGCAGATGGGACAGGCATGTCATTGAGGATGAGGTCATGAAGCTGTCGTCTTCTCTCGCTATGGAGACGCTTTACAGCAATGCCTGCAACACCGCCACCGACGAGACGTTCGCCGAAGCGATCTATTCGCTCAACTACACCATGGATGCCTTATACTGCCTGTACAGCAGGAGGATAAAGCTCGAAATCCTGCAACGTGAGTTGGCGAGAGTCACTGCCGGGAAAAAGACTTGGGAGATGACGGCGGAAGTCCCTGCCGCAATGAAGGAGAGTGAGGTGGCTACAAATGACATGCCATACTGCGGCAAGCCACAAAAGGCGGCTGACGTGCAGCGTGAGAAGCATGAAGACATTGACTGTCAGGGTGAGAACCCTGACGTCACTGACGATCCTTGTGACTACCCTGACGTCACTGACGTGCAGCGTGATTTCTTTGAACGGGCATACCCTGTAAAAGTCGGCGGAATGCGTCAGGTTCTTGACATGCCTGTAGAACGTATCATGCATACCATTTACCGGCTCACGAAGGCTTGGCGACCTAATGATAAGGAATCCGTTCACAAATGGAAACTCTTGTATGAGGTGCTGCGTCTGAAGAGATGTTTCAGGATTGTGAAGCGACACCGATACCTGGCTTTCGTAAAGGCAGTGGTAAGATACCGCTTTCCCGACGTGGATGCTGTGAAGTACTGCAACAATATCTCTAAATCCAAGCTGAACGAGAACCCTGAGACATGGAAAGAATCCGACAGAAAGCTAAACACGTCGCTATGGAGAGCTTTCCGCTTCATGGAGTGAGTGTATTCCTCGAAAATCTCTCCACTTCCTCGAACGAAGGGTTAACTTCCTCGAAAAAGCGTTTACTTCCTTGAAATGGCGGCATCGCTTCCTTGTAATGGTTCTTGGCAAGAAATTGCTGGGAGCCAATTTTTTTTCTTCGTACCTTTGCACTGTCAAACAGACCTTCTGACGTCTGTCTGACAGTGCTTTTTCCGTTTTATGGCTATGCCTTGAATATATTTTTCAGCGCGCTGAGGCAGAGACACTGACGGCAGGGCACAGAGAGAAAAAAACTGATGTAAAACATTTAAAAAGCTTTTATTTATGAAAATAAAGATTTTTGAGACGACAGAACTCGGCGAGGCTCACGGCATGAACCTCGGCGACAAGGAGTGGGCAATGGCTGAGGAGGTCATCAAGTCGAACGAGCAGCTGGTGAAGACCGGCAAGGCGAAGCTCACGCAGTATGCCGACGGCAAGATTGTCATAGAGCCTTACGCCCATACGGAGTGCCCACGCTACAAGCTTCTTCTGAAGCTCGACTACGGCACTCTCACTACCACCCGCCAGCACTACCGCCTTCTCCTTATGCTTCCGCACAAGGAAGGCCTTCTCGAAGCCGTAAACCATATCATGGCCGACGCGACGAAGGCGGGCGGCTTTCTTACACGACTTTTTTTCAATGGAGGAGATGAGCGATGAGACAATATCCTACAACCGTCAAGAATCTTACAGCAGGAGACTTTCCTCCTGCCGTAAGACCTTTCTGGGAGAACATCCCTTCCGACCTGAACCTCCGTCTGGCTCTCACGCTGACGTCGATAGTGTGCTATTGCAGCCTCTCTCCGCGCCTTCGTGTGAAGTACGTCTATGACATCTCTATGAGCATGCTTCTTCTCAACCTGCTGTGCATAGGTCCTTCAGGTTCGGGCAAGAGCCTCGTGAGATGGGTGGTGAACCTCATCATGAACGCCCAGATTATCCGCGACCAGAAGGAGCGCAAGAAACTGCGTGACTATAAGGACGCCTCACGCCGGCGTGGAGCCAACAAGGACAAGGGCGAAGAGCCTCTCGCCGTCATCCGTTTCCTTCAGAAATTCACCCTCCCCATAGTGGTAAAATATGCCGACCTCACCTACCGTCGTTACAAAGACTGGCTCTCGTTCTTCCTCTACAGCGACGAGCTTGCCGCTTTCGCCGAGAACCGTCGTGGCAACGGCGACTTTCAAGCCGTGGCACGCACTGCCTATTCGCTTGGCGAGACATATTCTCGTGACACGCTTTATCAGGACGGCTACAACGCCATGGTGGACATACTCTGGTGCAGCGTGCTCTGCGGTCAGGAGCAGGCACTGTCGAAGTACATAGACAAGAACGGCGTCGTCATGGGCGATGCCGGACGCCAGATCCTCGTAAAGCTCAGCGACGGCATTGGCGAGGACGCTCCACAGATACGTCCGTTCAGCGAAGACCAGTTTCACGACATCAACGTTGCTGTCAACAACCTCATGGCAGAGACGTTTTCCGACGACGACACCCTCATGCCCATACATGTCGTGGACATGAGCTGGCTCGACAAGGACGTGAAGACATGGTGTAACATCATTCGCGAGAAAATACTCAAGACGGGCAGCCGTGCCATGGACAGCTTCTACGTGCGTGCCTCACTCTCCAGCTTCCGCATAGCCACCGAGCTTTACCACCTCTGGGGTGAGAAGCCTGAACGCCGGAAGGAGGTGAGACGCTGCTACTACGCCTTCGCCGAGATGATTCTCGACAACAGCATGTCGCAGTGGGGAGACACCTACGAAGACGCCATGCCTAAGGACGGAGACACCAAGACAAAGAAGCAGAGTCTCTTCGACATGATGCCTCAACGCTGGACGCGTGACATGCTCCGTGAGATGGTCCTAAAGGAAGAACTCAGCACTCCGGCACGTATCTTCATCTTCAAATGGCTGAAGAAGAAATGGATCAGTGAGGTGGAGGAGGGCGTTTACGAGAAAAGAGCATGAAGTATGGAACGTCATGACATAGAAAAGCTGCGGCAGCTCCCCATTGAGGGAGTTGCTGAGCGGCTGAACATCAGGGTCAGGAAGCACCGCTGCCTTTGTCCTTTCCACGACGACCATACTCCGAGCTGTTCGTTCCACGTCGGGCGTAACATGTTCAGATGCTGGTCGTGTGGTGCACATGGAGGCGTCGTGGACTTCGCCATGAAGGTGCTCGGAAAATCCTTCCTGGACACCGCACAATGGCTTGCCGACGAGCATAACGTCATACTCAGCGACGAGACACGCCGTACGGAGGCAAAGGAAGCAGAAAGGGTGGCAAAGCCTTTCGACGCCCAGCGTTTCGAACGTTATTTCGAGCGTCCGTGGCTCTCTCCTGATGCTTGCCGTTTCCTCTTCGAGAAGCGTCACCTCCACCCCTCTGTCGTCCGTTTCTGCCGTCTGAACTCCTATCGCGACTGGCTTCAGATCCCTTACTACAACGAGTGCAACGAGCTCATTGGCGTTCAGCAGCGGTATATGGGCACCGATGCCTCTCAGCCGCGTTTCCGCTTTCACCGTGGCGAACGCTGCAATCTGTATAACCGTCAGGTGATACCCATGCTCGGGAAGGGTGAAGGCGTCTGGCTCGGCGAGGGTCCCAGCGATGTCTGGGCGTTGCTCTCCAGCGGCAGGAAAGCCTTGGGCATACCCTCTGCCACTATCCTTAAACCCCATGACCTTGAGACACTTGGCGAGCTGAGCACGCGCCTTGACACTACGTTTCATATCTATCCTGACAAAGACCCTGCCGGCGAGGCGTTATACGAGCGTCTGCTCCATGCCGCCAACCGCTATGGCTTCTGCCTCTTGCGTCATGACCTGCCTGAAGGGTGTAAGGACTTCTCTGACCTCTGGGGGCGTTACCCGTTACCCGTTATCTTGCAGTAACACTTTCATAAACAAGGTTTCAGGTTTCAGGTTTCAGGTTTCAAGGGGTTTCAGGTTTCAAGGGGTTTCAGGTTTCAGGTCAAGGTTAAGGTCAAGGTCAAGGTTAAGGTCAAGGTTCAGGTCAAGGTTCAGGTCAAGGTTAAGGTCAAGGTTAAGGTCAAGGTTAAGGTCAAGGTCAAGGTTAAGGTTTCAGGAGGTTGCACTTCTTTCCAACCATATTTAATTTATGAAAATAAAGATAAACCATTAAACAAAACGTAAAAATTATGGAGATACACATATACCGCCACAGCGTCAAGACAATAACTTGCGACGGCACACTTCGCATCGACGGCTCACGCATCTGTGACACAGCCGAGAACACGCTGTTCCGCATTCCTGCCGGAACATACGACGTAGTGCTTCGGCATGACAAGACGTTTGCACGAAAAGTGCCGACACTCATACCACGGCAGGAGAGCCGGAGAAAGACCGCCGCTGCCGTACTCGCCATAGGCAACGGCATCTTCAACCGCCGCGACGGACGCATAATTCTCGGAACATACATCGTGCCAGGGTGTCTGAAATGCTCACGCGAGCCTTTCATGCTTCTCTACGACCGCATAAACAACTCACAACGGCGCGGCAATACGGTGACACTCTTCATCAGCGAAGCACCATGATAGCCGACGGCAGAGCCAGGGCAACTCCTTTGGCTCTGCTTTCGTAAGTATGAAGAACTGCATAGATCATGCTGAGGAGAAAGGAATAGCATGAGGAAGAGAGGAAGAGGATTGACAGAGGAAGAAATCAGAGAGTTGAAGAACGAAGCATGACAACGAAAGAATAAAAGGACAGCGTAACCATAGGGTGACTGCTGTCCTTCGTCTTTATAGAAAAAAACTTTACCTGAGATGTTTTCTCTCCTTATCCGTATATGATGTTTCCGTTCTCGTCCATATATTCCTCAAGACCTTTCTGGTATGTCGCCATGGCTCTGAGGCTCATGCCCATGCTGCTGAATCCGCCGTCGTGGTAGAGGTTCTGCATCGTAACCTTGCGTGTAAGGTCAGAGAACATCATGATGCAGTAGTCGGCGCACTCCTCAGCGCTTGCGTTGCCGAGCGGCGACATGCGGTTTGCGAAGTCGAAGAGCTTGTCCATACCCTTCACGCCGCTTCCTGCCGTTGTCATCGTAGGCGACTGAGAGATGGTGTTGACACGTACGTGGTGCTCACGTCCGTAGATATATCCGAAGCTGCGTGCTATTGACTCCAGGAGTGCCTTGGCGTCTGCCATGTCGTTATATCCGAACATGGTGCGCTGTGCCGCCATATACGACAGTGCCACGATCGATCCGTATTCTGCTATGGCGTTCATCTTCTTGGCTGTCTGTATCATCTTATGGAACGAGATGGCAGAGATGTCGAGCGTCTTGTCGAGCATAGAGTAGTCGAGGTCGTCGTATGTGCGCTTCTTGCGTACGTTTGGCGACATGCCTATGGAGTGGAGCACGAAGTCTATCTGTCCTCCGAGGACTTCCTGCGAGCGGCGGAAGACTTCCTGAAGGTCTTCTACGCTTGTTGCGTCGGCAGCTATCACCTCACAGTTGAGCTGCTTTGCCAGTTCGTCCACCTGTCCCATGCGTATTGCCATAGGTGTGTTTGACAGCGTTATGGTTGCTCCTTCCTCAACGGCTCTTACCGCTACTTTCCATGCTATTGACTGTTCGTTGAGCGCACCGAAAATTATGCCTCTCTTACCTTTTAAAAGATTATAGCTCATATACCTATTGAATTGATTTTTTCTTGTGGGGGATTGTTTTTTCTCTATGTTTTTTTCCACCCACGTCGTTTTACTTGTTTTGTTATGAATGAATTTTTTTTTTTGTGGGGTAAAGAAAATGTGTACCCCTGCTTTTGAAAATCGGCTGCAAAGGTACACATTATTTTCCACTCAGACAAGTTTTGCGTCCAAAAAACACTTTTTTTAGTCAAAAACACCGCCTTATATCAAGTCTTTATGTATTTCATGCTCTGCTTAATCCTTACCGGCAAGCGTCAATGAAGTGCTGCGTGATGTTGCGCAGGAGGTGTTTGCGAGTATTTGTTCCGTAAATGCTGTGGTTGCGGTTAGTATAGAACAGTTCGCGGAAGTCCTTGTCTGCCTGTACGAGAGCCTCGGAATATTCGAATGTGTTCTGAGGGTGTACGTTGTCGTCGGCAGTGCCGTGGCAGATGAGCAGTTTTCCGTGTAGCTTCTGCGCCCGTGAGCAAGGGTTGTCGTTATAGCCGTCGGGGTTTTCCTTCGGTGTCCTCATGAAGCGTTCGGTATATACCGTGTCGTAATATCTCCATGATGTAGGCGGTGCGACAGCCACTCCGGCGCAGAACACCGGGCGTCCTTCGCTCATTGCCATTAGCGTGCAGAATCCTCCATACGACCATCCCCATATTGCGATATGGTCTTTGTCGACATACTGCTGCTTAGCGAGCCAGAGAGCCGTCTCTACCTGGTCGCGTGCCTCCAAGGCTCCGAGGTTCATATACGTGCATTTCTCAAACTCCGCGCCTCGGCATCCCGTGCCACGTCCGTCGACAGCCACGACGATGAATCCCTGTGCACAGAGGTATGCGTCGTATGACGCTCCCTCTCCGCATGACCCCATGCGCCATGAGTCGAGCACCTGTTGTGACGCAGGTCCGCTGTATTGGTGCATGACGACGGGGTATCTCTTCTGCGGCGAGAAGTCAGCAGGTTTCATCATATATCCGTTCAGTGACACTCCCTCGGAGGTGGTGAACGAGAAAAGCTCTTTCTCCGGCATGCGGAAGTCCTGCAGCTTCTCTCTGAGTTCGCTGTTGTCTACGAGTGTGGCGAGCTGCTTTCCCAGCGCGGTATGTGAGGTGCATACGTATGGAGTGTTGCGGTCGGACCATGTGTTGAGGTAGTATGTCAGGCGTGAGGAGAAAGCCGCCTCGTTGGTGCCTTCCTTTGCCGACAGCCGTCGTATGATGCCCTTTTTGTCCGCCGCGAAGATGTGGCGTGTCTGTGGCGTTGGTGCTGCCTGGTAGAATATCTCTCCCTTTGCCTCGTCATATCCGTACACCGCCGTGATGTCCGTCTTCTCAGGGCATACCGAGCGCAGCAGCGTGCCTGTCATGGAGTAGAGGTACAGATGTCGGTATCCGTCTCTGTCAGACAGCAGGAGGATATTGTTTTCCGTGACCTTCATGTCGGCGTAAGCATCCTCCGGGATATATTTCTTCGCCTGTTCCTTTATGAGGAGCTTTGATACCGTAGAGCGTGGGTTTGTGGCATATATGCACATCTGATTCTGATGACGGTTCAGCGTGACGAAGAGCACCTTCTGTGCGTCGCGGGTAGGGAAGAGGCGGCAGATATATCCGTCGCTGTCGAGCGGCACGTCGAGCTGTGTGCTTTTCTTCGCCTTTATGTCGAAGCTCCATGCCGTGACCTTGGCGTTGCGCTCTCCCGCTTTCGGGTATTTGTAAGAGTATGTCCCTGGGTATGTGGCGTTCTCTTCCCTTGCCGGCTCCATGCCTCGGTACATCTGCAGGTCGTAGGTCTTCACGTCGCTCTCGTCGTATTTTATCCAGCATATCTGCGAGCCGTCGGCAGTGAAGCACAGTGACGTGGCGAGGGCGAACTCCTCTTCGTTCACCCAGTCAGGAATGCCGTTTATCACTGCGTTGCGCTTTCCGTCTTTCGTCACCTGGCTCTCGGCGTTGTCGTAGAGCAGTTTTACGAGGAAGATGTTGTTGTCGCGCACGAAAGCCACCTGCGTGCCGTCGTTGCTCCATACCGGCGACTGCTGAGGGCCGTAGTCGGAGAGGCGTGAGAGTACTTTCGAGTCGATGTTGTATATATACCATTCCGCAGAAAACGAGCGTCGGTATATGGCTTGCGGCTTGGTGGCTATGAGTATCTGCCTGCCGTCGGGTGAGAGAATGAAGCCCTCAGCCTTCTCGATCTTCTCGCCGGCTGTCGTCGCGGCGTCGAAGAGTATCGCTGTCTTCTTTCCGGTTTTATAGCTGTAAGCCACTACTTTTCCGTCAGAGAGACAGGCGTATGTCTCGCCGTCGGGCAGTGGGGTGACAGACATGTGACGCTGTGCTTTCAGCGAGCCGTTTACAACGTCGTCGAGCGTCACGTCGTGTATGGCGTAGGATGCCAGGGAGAAAAGCATGATAATGAGTGATAGCGTTATTTTTCTCATGATTGATTATTTTTTTCTAAGGTGTTTTTTATTGAAGGTGTTATATTATTGAAGGTGTTATATTATATAAGGTCTATATCAGTTGTAATATTTATAATGTCTTATGTTATATAAGTGAATATAATTTGTTTTGTCCGAACGTGTCTTGTGTTTACGGCAGTTTCATGCTTAGGAGTTGTGTGAGTGTTGTCTGTGGGTGTTGCTTCATATAGCTCTCTACGTTTTTCACTTCCACTGTTGAGAAGAACGTCTTTCCGAGAGTCTTGTTCACGATCCACAGTATCTTACCTATGTGACTGTCGCGTTCTTTCTGCTGTGCGTTTTCGAAGTCGTTGAGCGGAAAGAGCGAGATGAGGTAGAACGTCAGACAGTCAGGCACGATATATTCGCGTGTCATCGTTTCGAGCTGGTGGTCGTAATAGTATTTCCGGTAGAGTGGGTAGTCGCTGCCGAGGTATTTGTCAAGGCATATCCCCACTTTCCCGTCGCCTACTATGATGCTCTGGCTCAGTGCTCCTATCTGTGTGTAGAAGGTAGGCACGTGGATGTCGGGCAACTGTCGCTTCAACGTTCTGAAAGCCTTTGTCAGCTGTTCGTTGAGGTCGTCGACATTGGCGTATTGCATCTCTGCCTCCGACGTTATGGCTTGCAGCGTAGTGTCCTGAAAGAATTTCAGCAGTGTCTCGTTGATGTTCGGCTGGTCGACGGTTCCTATCTGCAGTATGTTCTCTATGAGCATGCGTGTCTCGATAGGGTAGGAGGTGTTCATGCTTTGCAGTGCGGAGAAGTCGCCGGTGGTGAGATAGCGTGCCTGAAGTCTGTCATAGCGTTCTATCTTCACTCTCGTCTCGTCGTCCTTGTCTTGCCAGAACGACATCTGGCACGAGAAGAATGTGAAACAGAGGAGGCATACTGCTGCCAGCCGCATCGTGGGGCATGTATGTTGTGTCTTGTTCATTATTTTTGTCATTGGTTGTCGTTTTAAAAAAGGGATTACTGAAGGCAGGTTTGGGTCGGCTTGTTTCTTCTCCTGACTTGCTTGGCAGAGTGAAGGAAGGTGCCCTACCTTAACACGTTTTCTTTTTCTTTTTGCAAATTTACGCAAATTTTAGAATACATCCAAATAAAAAGACAATATTCTTTAATTTTGTGTAAACATTTTATAAAATACGCATACTTTTTGCAAAAATTATCCTATTGAGTGTGCTATCCCTTTTCTTTTTTTTTGACGGTGGGAGTTCATGGAACCCACCTTGAATAATGATACGGACGTGTTGGTATTATTCTATTGCCGAGATGTCAATGAGGTTGTTGACGATAGCATAGATGGTAAGTCCGGCAGGGCTGTGTATCTGCAGTTTCCGTGCTATGTTGCGACGGTGTGTTATGACGGTGTTGACGGAGATGAAGAGATTGTCGGCTATTTCCTTGTTTGTCATGCCCTGCACGAGGCATACTATGACCTCTTTCTCACGTTCGGACAGTTCTTCCGTCTCTCGGTTGTTTTTTCCGAGCATATTGGATATTTTCGTCGAGACGTCGTTCTGACGCACTTTTTTCTCCAGATGGCGTATGGCGGGAATGAAGATATGGTCTTCGATGTCGGCGTGTTGTTTCAGCCATTCCTCGTTGTTGAAGATGTCGTGGAGGGCAGCCATGAGGAGGTTGTTCTGCTTGCCGTTGTCGGGGAGGTATTTTATTATGATGTTTTTCAGCTCCCTAAGTTTGCCGTCGATGTTCTCGTGTTTCAGCGAGTATTTCTCAATGTCGAAGAAACGCATTGGCTTGCCTTCAAGCAGCGACTGCACGTAGGGGAAGACCATTTTCTCCTCATACCTCATGTGGCGGATGATAGAGTGTGAATAGTCGTCGTAGAGCTTCAGGATGAGCGATGTCGTGCTCTGGTGTTTGTCCAAGGCTTCGGTGAGTTCCTTGCGTATGAACGGCAGCTGGAAGTCGATGAAGTATTCGTGGGAAGAGCAGAGGTAGTGGAGCAGCGTTGGCACGGAGAGCCTTCCGATGTCCTCCAGGTCCCGGTAGCCGTTTATGGTGAAGTTCACCATGGCGAGGAAGGTGTATGTGTCTACTCCCTGGTCGCGGCATACCTCGCCTACGGTCTTGTCTCCAAAGCCGAGGCTTATGCCGAACCGTCCGAGTGACTGTAGGATATTGTATTTGTCGCTTATCAGGACAATCATTTGGTCAGTAGACTCATACATCTTCTGCGTTTTCATGCTGCCGTAGTTTTTAAGGTTTCAGGTTTCAGGTTTCAGGTTTCATGTTCCACATGGGTTTCAGGTTTCAGGTTTCATGTTCCATGTTTCATGTTTCATGAGGTTTCATGTTTCACATGTGTTTTCCCAACCGTCTTTTCCTTTTCCTGACATTGCTGTCTTATTCTGCTGTGAGTTCCACCACCTCGTCGCCTATGCGTGCCGGTTCGTGGCTTCGTATGAAGTCGAGGAGCAGCACCATGGCTTCGTGTACGGCGTGGCTGACGTTTTTCTCACGTCCTTCGTCGGCGGCGATGTGCAGCGTGACCTGTTCGTCCTTATTGCCGCAAGCCAGCCATATAGTGCCTACGGGCACTGTGCCTCCCGCTCCGGGACCTGCAAAGCCTGTTGCTGACACGGCGTAGTCGACGTCCAGTGTCTCTATGACGCCTTTCACCATCTGTATCGCCACTTCTTCGCATACTGCTGTTTTCTCGTTTATTATCTCTTCGTCTACTTTGAGAAGGTTTTTCTTCACTTCGTCGCTGTAGCTTATTATGCCGCCTTTGAAATAATCTGACGACCCCGGAACGCTCGAGATCACTGAGGCGATAAGGCCTGATGTACAGCTCTCGGCTGTTCCTACTGTCTTGTCTGACTCATATAGCAGTGCAAGAAGTTCCTTGCTGAGTACTTTGTTTTCGAAATCCATAGTGTTTTGTTTTTTTTGTTTTTCTATGTCTGGCTTTGGATGTGTTTCTTGCTTACACGCAAGACGTTTCGTTTTCTTGTTCGCAAGACCTTTTGTTTCTGTTCGCAAGACGTTATTCCTCCGCCTCTATTGGAATGTCACCTTTGAGAATGCCGGAGCGTCGATAGGGCAGAAGTCCTTGTCTCGCAGCTTGTATTGCCCCACAATGCCTATCATGGCGGCATTGTCTGTGGTATATCCGAATTTCGGGATGTATATCGTCCAACGGTAGCGTCGGGCGTGGTCGTGGAAGGCATTGCGAAGTCCGGTGTTTGCACTCACCCCTCCTGCCACCGCCACGTGTGTTATGCCTGTCTGCTTTACGGCGAGACGCAGCTTTTTCATCAGGATGTCTACTATTGTCCATTCCAACGACGCTGCTATGTCTTCCTTATGATGCTCCACGAAGTCAGGGTCTTCCTCGCTCCATTTCCTCAGGTTGTAGAGGAATGACGTCTTAAGTCCTGAGAAAGAATAGTCAAGCCCCGGAATGTGCGGCTCGGAGAACGTATAAGCCTTCGGGTTGCCTTGGCGTGCCAGACGGTCAATGATAGGTCCGCCGGGGTAGCCGAGTCCCATCACCTTCGAGCATTTGTCTATCGCCTCGCCTGCTGCGTCGTCGATGGTTTGTCCGAGCACCTCCATGTCGTTGTATGCGTTCACCTTGACAATCTGTGAGTTGCCGCCGCTGACGAGGAGGCAGAGGAACGGGAATGGCGGTTCTGGAGTGTCGCTTCCCTCCTCGCGTATGAAGTGCGCCATGACATGCCCCTGAAGATGGTTCACGTCAATGAGCGGTATGCCGAGAGCGCGTGCCATGCCTTTTGCGAAGTTCACTCCGACAAGCAGTGAGCCCATAAGTCCCGGACCTCGGGTGAAAGCTATCGCCGACAGCTCTTCCTTTGCTATCCCTGCGCGTTTCAGTGCGGCATCGACGACGGGTAAGATGTTCTGCTGGTGTGCGCGGCTCGCCAGTTCAGGCACTACGCCGCCATATTCCTTGTGTACGGCTTGTGAGGCTGTCACGTTGCTCAGCAGCACGTTGTCGCGGAGCACGGCAGCCGAGGTGTCGTCGCACGATGATTCTATTGCTAAGATATATGCCATGTGGTCGTATGCTAATATTCTGAACTCTTTCTGTGGCTTTGTGGCTCATCACTTTTTGGTGTGTGTGCCTGTCATCTGCCTTTATTGAGGCTTTGTGGCTCATCACTTTTTGGTGTGTATGCCTGTCAGCTCCACGTCTTTTAATGGTCTTAATAGCTCAGCACCTCCACTCCGTGTTCAGTCATCACGAGTGTGTGCTCCCATTGTGCTGAAGGCAGTTCGTCTTCTGTTATCACTTCCCATCCATATGGGTCGTCGGCGTCTATGAACACCTTCCATGTCCCCATGTTTATCATTGGCTCTATGGTGAACACCATGCCCGGTACGAGGAGCATTCCGCTGCCTTTCTTGCCGTAGTGGCATATCTCAGGGTCTTCGTGGAACTTCAGTCCTACGCCGTGTCCGCAGAGGTCGCGCACCACGCCATAGTTGTATCTGTGGGCGTGTTTCTGGATGGCGTTGCCTATATCTCCTACGAAGCAGTATGGCTTGGCGTGTTCCATGCCTATCTCAAGGCATTCCTTCGCCACACGTACTAACTGTTCCTTCTCAGGTGTCGTATGTCCTCCTACGATGAACATTCGTGAGGCGTCGGCAAAATATCCGTCGACAATTGTCGTAAAGTCCACGTTGACGATGTCGCCTTCCTCAAGGATCTGGTGAGGTTTGGGAATGCCGTGACAGACACATTCGTTTACGCTGACGCATACTGACTTAGGGAAGCCTTCGTAGTTGAGACATGCCGGAATGGCGTCATGCTCACGACAGTATGCCATGCAGATGTCGTCAATCTCTTGTGTCGACATGCCAGGGTGTATTGCTGCCGCTACAGCGTCGAGCACTCCGGTGTTTATCTTTCCCGAGCGTCTTATGCCTTCTATCTGTTCCGGTGTCTTTATGAGGTCACGGCTTGGGACGCTCTTGCTGCGGTTCTGCCAGTAGAGTATCTCTTTGTCCATGTCGGTCAGGGGTTGCCCCGGCTCTATGTTCCAACGGCGTTTTTGTTTCTTCTGTACCATTATGTCTTTTTATGTTGTGGGATGATTTCCCCAAAATGCTGCAATTTGTCTGCAAAGGTACGAAAAATTATTGATATCCACATAAAAAAATAGTCTTATCTTGTCTAAAATACCTAAAAATAGGTATTGCACTAATTATCGGGCATATAATGCCTTGTGCTAATGCCTAAATAACGCGATGCGACAGGAGGATAATGGGAGATTTCCAGAACCTCAAAAGCTATAGAACTCACAAAAAAAGAAGTCCATTTTTTTATGAAACTCCAGTTTCTGAACCTCCAAAATAAAAATAAGCGAGGGCAAAAAATTTTGCTCTCGCTATTGTCGGGGTACCAGGATTCGAACCTGGGACCCCCTGCTCCCAAAGCAGGTGCGCTAACCGGACTGCGCTACACCCCGAACATTTTGTTTCTCACGCCTCCTCTCACTCCTTTTCTTTTCTTTTCTTTTCTTTTCTCTCTCTCCACTCCTCTCCTCAACCTTGTCGGGGTACCAGGATTCGAACCTGGGACCCCCTGCTCCCAAAGCAGGTGCGCTAACCGGACTGCGCTACACCCCGTAGGTTGTTGCATGATTCAGAACGTTTGGAGTCGTTTTGAAATTGCGGGTGCAAAATTACGAATAATTTCTGAACCATGCAACTTTTTAGATGCCTTTTTTCAGTTTTTTGCCTTTAAAATATTCTTTTGGCTCTCTACTGTCAGTTTACACCTTATTTATATAATATATAATGATCTTTTTTATCAAATATCTTCGAACATCTAATCTTCGAACATCAAATACCCGAAAAACCGAACGACTAATATTCGAACATGAATTCTTCGAACAAGAAAATTTCCTAACGGTTTATCCGCATAGAAACGGCATGCCGTGGTTTTACGCCTTTATTATTCCCTGTTCGACGAATATTCCCTTCAGAATTTCCACGCTTCTGTCAACCTGTTCTTTTGTATGTGTCGCCATAAGAGCGTAGCGTACGAGTGTGTCTTGTGGTGCGCATGCCGGCGGCACGACAGGGTTTATGAATACTCCGCGTTCGTATGCTAACGCCGTTATGAGGAATGTCTTCTCTGCGTCGCGTATATAGAGCGGTATGATTGGCGACTCTGTGTCGCCTATTTCGAAGCCCTCGTCCTTGAAGCGTTTCAAGGCATAGTGTGTCACGTCCCAAAGTTTCTCCAGACGTTCCGGCTCACTCTTGAGTATGTTGAGAGCTGTCTGTGCTGCTGCTGTTGCCGCCGGTGTGTTTGACGCTGAGAAGATATATGTGCGGCAAGAGTGGCGCAGGAAATTTATCGTGTCCCAGTCGCCGGCGATAAATCCGCCTATTGAGGCGAGGGATTTGGAGAATGTTCCCATGATGAGGTCTACCTCGTCAGAGAGTCCGAAATAGTCGCATACGCCTCGTCCTTGTTTTCCGAAGACGCCTATGCCGTGTGCCTCGTCGACCATTATAGAGCAGTTGTACTTCTTCTTCAGCTCTACTATCTCCGGCAGCTTTGCCAGGTCACCCTCCATAGAGAACACTCCGTCAACGACTATGAGCTTTATGGCTTCGTAAGGCAGTTTCTGGAGTATGCGCTCCAGGTCTTCCATGTCGTTGTGCTTATATTTCAGCTGGTGAGCGAAGGAGAGGCGTCGTCCGTCGACGATAGAGGCGTGGTCGCGGTCGTCGCAGATGATATAGTCCTCACGTCCTCCCACCATGGCAATCACTCCGGCGTTTACGGAGAAGCCTGTCGAGAAGCACAGTGCCTCGTCTTTGTGTACGAATTCTGCAAGGTCTTTCTCGAGTTTCACGTGGATGTCGAGTGTGCCGTTGAGGAAGCGGCTTCCGGCGCAACCTGAGCCGTACTTGTCAAGGGCTGCTTTTGCGCTCTCTATGATGCGTGGGTCGCCTGTGAGTCCTGTGTAGGCGTTTGAGCCGAACATCAGGACCTTATGCCCTCCCATCTCTACCTCTGTACCCTGTTTGCCTGTTATTTCGCGGAAATAGGGATATACGCCCAGTTCCATGAAATGCTGCGGCAGACGGTAACTTTCAAATTTCTTTTGTAATTGTCCCATATTATTGGTATGATCTTAATAAGCATTGGAATATCAGAGTATAGGCACGTAACGGAACATATAAGACACCGGGTAATGCGTTGCGAAACATTACCGTGCTCATACGTCCTCTGTCTTTCCTACTCTGAAATGTGCGCCAAGGAGTGTGTAAGTCGTTGTGCATTAGCGATTTCTTTTCCGTTTCCTTGACGTGTTTCGGCTTTTGTACTTATAATTCGTTGCAAAGTTACAAAAAAAGTTGAATAAACTGCATAATTCTTTTAAAAAAGTGTGCTTTTTCAAGAATTTATTTTTCTTTTGCCTCTTTTTCCGTACATTTTTTGTAAATTTGCACATCATAATCATGGTGTACAGAAAATATTTTGCACACCAGCATTGAAGTATTCTATTTTGGGGTGGCAAGTGTCATTTGCTGCCTTGACCGAGAAAACAAATATGAAGAAAAAGATTATCTTTATTCTGAACCCTGTCTCTGGGGTGGCGAGCAAGGCTGGCATACCCCATCTGATAGAGACGACCCTCGACCACGACATCTATGACTATGACATTGTCGAGACACAGAGGGCGGGCCATGCTTCGGAACTGGCGAAAGCCGCTGCGGAGCAAGGCACAGACATCGTCGTGGCTGTTGGCGGCGACGGAACGGTAAACGAGGTGGCAAGGGCGATATGCGACTCCGATACGGCGTTGGGCATCATACCTTGCGGCTCGGGAAACGGGTTGGCACGACATCTTATGCTCCCTCTCAACGCTCAGGGCGCAATAAACCTCCTCAACACCTGTGAGATACACTCCCTCGACTATGGATGTATCAACGGCATGCCTTTCTTCTGCACGTGTGGCATGGGCTTTGACGCGTTCATATCGCTGAAATTTGCCAATGCGGGGAAGAGGGGACCTATAACATACGTCGAGAACGTGCTGCGGGAGGGATTGAAATACAAGCCGGAGACATATACCATAGAAGACGAGACGGGCACGCGGGAGTATAAGGCATTCCTGATTTCTGTCGCCAACGCCTCGCAATACGGCAATGACGCATATATAGCGCCGCAGGCATCTATGCGCGACGGACTTATGGACGTCATAATCATGGAGCCTTTCGACGTCATTGAGGCGGCTCAGGTGTCGCTCGACATGTTCAACAAAACCATTGACAAGAACTCCCACATCAAGACGTTCCGCTCGAAACATATACACGTTCACAGAACGCAGCCGGGCGTGATACACTATGACGGAGACCCTATCATGGCAGACGCCGACCTCGATATAATAATACGCGAAAAGGGCATAAAGGTTGTCGTAAACCCTAATGCCGACAAGAGACGGAGGCATCCATCGAAGATGCAGACGGCATTCAGCGAATTTATGTCCACAATACACGATGCGCGTACCGAGGTGTTGGGAGCTGTGAGAGAAACGGGAGAGGCGGTAGCTGCCGACCTTACGGCTCAGACAAAGAAAGTGCAGAAGATAAGCCGCCAGATACAGGAGAAGCTGAACCTCTGATGACGTAAGAACCGTAATGTTTGAAAATTATGGGTTGACGTCTGACAGAGCGAATTATTAGAACTCACCTTAATAGAACCCACCTTAACAAAAGCATTTTTTTAACAATATGAGAGATTTCAAAGATTTAAAGATAGCCGTTGCCGGCACAGGATATGTCGGGCTTTCTATTGCCACCCTTCTGGCGCGTCATCATGACGTGACTGCTGTTGACGTGATACCGGAAAAGGTAGAGAAGATAAACCGTAGGGTTTCGCCTATACAGGACGAGTATATAGAGAGGTATTTCCGGGGAGAATATATCGGTGAGGGTACTGAGCCTCTCCGGCTTCATGCCACCCTCGACGGTGCTGCAGCATACCGCGACGCTGACTTCGTCGTCATTGCTGCACCTACAAACTATGACTCCGAGAAGAATTTCTTCGACACCCACCATATCGAGGATGTCATAGACCTTGTACTCTCTGTCAATCCCGATGCCGTGATGGTTATAAAGAGTACTATCCCTGTAGGATATTGCCGGACGTTGTATATGCGCTATGCACCACGCTTCTTGTCGCCCGAGCTGAAGGGAAAGAGGTTCAACCTCCTTTTCTCACCCGAGTTCCTGCGTGAGTCAAAGGCGTTGTACGACAACCTGTATCCGTCGCGTATCATTGTGGGGTGTCCGAAATATCTGGCTTCCAAGGAGTTTGTGGCAGAGAACAGCGCAATAGAAGCGGTAGGAAATCCTGACGCAGAGCGTTATGCCATGATTTTCGCAAGCCTGCTGATAGAAGGCTCGGCAATACCTCTGGAACTCAACCCGTCGGGAGTGCTGCCGCTGTCGTCGCCTACGGAGCGTGTACTCTTTATGGGCATGAAAGAGGCTGAGGCGGTGAAACTCTTTGCCAATACTTATCTTGCTCTGCGTGTGTCTTACATCAATGAGTTGGACACCTACGCTGAGGTGAAGGGTCTTGACTCCGCAGCCATAATACAGGGTATAGGCCTTGACCCGCGTATCGGAACACATTATAACAATCCGTCCTTCGGATATGGCGGCTACTGTCTTCCGAAAGATACCAAGCAGCTCCTGGCAAACTATCAGGACGTGCCTCAGAACATGATGACGGCAATAGTGGAGTCAAACCGTACGAGGAAGGATTTCATTGCCGACGCGGTATTGAGAAAGGCGCAATGGTATGGATATAGCGAGAACAACACATGGTCGAAGGCAAGGCAGGCGGCTTCCGAGGCTCCTGTCATAGGTGTCTACAGGCTTACCATGAAATCAAACTCTGACAATTTCCGACAAAGCTCCATACAGGGTGTCATGAAGAGGATTAAGGCAAAGGGAGCGAAGGTGATAATATATGAGCCGACACTCGACGACGGCACGACATTTTTCGGCTCGTTGGTTGTCAACGACATTAATAAGTTCAAGGAGATGTCGGCAGCTATAATAGCCAACAGGTATGACGCTTCCCTCGACGATGTCAAGGAGAAAGTTTACACGCGTGATATCTTCAGGCGTGACTGACATATAGAACCCACCTATAGAACTCACCTTAAAAGAGGAAAGAATGGTACACGGAAAACAGAGAGTCTCGACGGAAGGATGTAAAGCGAGGCTCTGGAGCGGAATGGAGACGTTAGTAAGTATGATGTCGGCATTGTTTCTCACGCTATGCCTCTTCACCTCATGCGAGACAGCTGATTTCTCCGAAGAGGAAAAAGAGGCAGGGAACGGCAACGTAACGGCAGGGGGAATGGCTGAGGTGCATATTTTAACACGTGCGTCAGAGCTGTCGGCGTTAGCTTATCCGTTGCGATGCTATGCCTTTGCCGACGATGGCAGCTTGTTGCAGAGTGTCACGGTTGCTGAGGGACAGAAACTGACGATATATGTCCCGAAAGATAGTCCTTCGCGCATCGTGGTTCTCTCGGCAGATGCTTCGGTATATGACCTCAGCGAGGTCGGCGAAGGTTCAGGTGGAATAACTATGGCTTCCGCCATAAAGATGCGTCAGCCAGTGTTGCCTTCCGGTGTGGACGACGATGTGGTGAAACGAGCCAAAGGTTTTGTCACCTCAAAGCCTTTTCAGATCGGGTATGCTGACATTTCACCTGCCAAAGACAATGTTACTCTCGCCATACAGATGAACTATGCCGTGACGTCACTGTCCGTCGTTCTCGACAATATGCCTGCGTCATGCCGTAACGTCATGGTTTCGGCATCGCCGGTATATTCCTCCATGCAGCTTGGCGGGGCAGGGGAGGGCGTGCAAACCGCTTCGATACCACTTATACGTTCTACGACAGAGTCGTCGACATGGACTTCCGGTGAGGTGTTCCTCTTTCCCTCCTCAGGTAATGCCACTACGTTCACCATTTCTTACGTCGACGACGAAGACGAGAAAATATCCTCTGTAAACTATCTTTCGCCGCTCTATGCTTCAGTGCCGTACACCTTACGAGGTGTTTTCGCCGATGGCGTCATAAAGGTCACAGGAGATATTACGCCTTCTGCCTGGGGTGCTCCTGTATCGCTAGACTTCTCCTTTGTCCCTGGTGGCACTACGACGATCACGTCCTCGGGAGGAAGCGGCGAGAACCCTGGTGGCGGCAATCTTGAGGGAGATGATGAAGAGGGTTATTATGTCTCCGCACTGCCCACCTCGATGACGTTATGGAATGGGCATGTCGTCATAGACGTTTATGATGTTGTAGAGAAGTCTTCTGCCTCGCTGCTGCTTATGTCGTTGGTGGATTACGGCTCTCTCACCTCGGCATATAACGAGGCGACACCCGACATGGCGGAAAACATGGCTCGTGGGTATAAAGAATATGACATTACGCAATGGACAATACCTACGGAGGAGCAGGCACGCATTCTGCGTAGCGCATACGTCTCTGACCCGGACACCTTCGACGACCTCTTGGACCGTGCCACGGCTGACCCTGTCGTATTTGTTGACGACAAAGGGACAAACCTCAGGTATCTGTGCGATGAGGCTCGCAAGACGTACAGCTTTAAGTCCGGAAGCAGCTACAATTCCATCAAAGATGCCGGAATGACGGTTAAGACATACCGCCTGAGGCTTGTCCGTGAGGTGAAGGTGAAAGTAAAAAAATAATCATGTAAGGTATGATTGAACTTTTCGAGTGACCTATAGCTTTCATCAGTTATCAGGCAATTGTCATCCCCTTTGCCATGAATATCATCTGGTGTAAAACGAAAAGGTGGGTTCCAAATCTCTCTGTAAAGAGAATGTCTGGAACCCACTTTCATTATGCGTCTTATGTGATATTTCTCTTTTGCTTCTTGTTGAACAATCCCACAAGATATACCCCCATTTTTAGCAATCCCACAAGATATACCCCTATTTAAGCAT
The DNA here is from genome assembly GCA_945829425.1 of uncultured bacterium. GTDB lineage: Bacteria > Bacteroidota > Bacteroidia > Bacteroidales > Bacteroidaceae > Prevotella. Next base: position 21,384 of record CALZUQ010000051.1, read on the forward strand.
TCCCCACAAGAGATTCTCATTTTTAAGCTTTCTACAAGAAATCCCCCCTTTTCGCATTTCCACAAGATATATCCCATTTTAAGCATTCCTACAAGAGATTCCCCTATATTCTTGATCATCCTCATCATCAAGCCGATATATCCTCCTCACCAAGCGGAAATATCCTATGCCCCAATATGTCATCAATAGACAGCGACCATTTAAAACAAAAAAAGCGCCTTCGACACGAAGACCCTTTTCCTGCGGTGTGTACGGGGCTCGAACCCGTGACCTCCAGCGTGACAGGCTGGCATTCT
>CALZUQ010000052.1 GCA_945829425.1 uncultured bacterium
ATCAAAAAAGGAATGTTTTTCTTGGAGCATAACAGATAATTTCGTATTTTTGCAGAGTGAACATTGGGACTGGGGACATGGGACAGATCATTGTCCTGAAGAGAAAGTCAAGGGACAGGACATTGAACCATTTTCTGTTTTGCTGCAAACGGTTCAACGTCCTGTCACCTGTTCTCTAATCTATTTTCGGTAGCCAGAGCTCTCACTTCCTTTGTATCTCGTCGAATTTCGACTTATGTATATGCTCACCCCGAATATGTTTCCGGCTTACCGGAATAACGCCACAATCCAAGGTCGCGCTGTTCTTGCTTGCGCCCAATTATCTTTTGTCTCATAACTACTTGATTTAAAACGCTGCAAAGTTAATAAAAATAATTATAACCTCTAAGGAAAATGTGCTGAAACTGTAGACAGCTTTGCAAAAGGCATACAACATCAACAGACACATGTCACGACGCATATTTCCAGAGAGAAACAGGAGCAGCCAAGAAGACCTGATTTGTCTTATATGAGTCCTAAATGCCTCCTAATTGAATCTTATACGAAAGTTCGGCTGGATACAGTGAGACTCTGAGAACACCGTACACTATGTGAGTAAAGCACCAATTGAGAAAACTAAGACATGTTTCGAAAGCGACAGTTGTGTTAAATATATGTTAAATACAGAAAATCCCTTGACTCGTCCCTAAGGTCATGGTGTAACTTTGCACCCGTAAAATAAAGCGCGCTTATAATGACAGAAAAAACAAGTTTGAAAATCGGAGAGTTCTCACGACTTATGCAGGTTACGGTGAAGACGTTGAGACATTACGAGCGTATCGGGCTTCTCATGCCCGACAGTGTGGACGAGATTACGGGATACAGATACTACACGCTGAGCCAGATGCAACGTCTGAACAGCATCCGACGCCTCAAGGAGATAGGCTTCTCGCTCGAAGAAATAGGTGAGATGTATCGCGACACGACACACTCCCCCTCTCTGCGCCAGCTTAATGCAAAGCTCAGGGAGTGTGACGAGGAGATACGAAGGCTCATGACTCGCCGTCGCCGTCTTAAAGAGATGAAGGACTCTCGTAAAAACATCAGAAACATGGAGAAATTCACCATACAGCCGCTGCCGGCTGTCATCGTTGCCTCACACAGAGAGGTTATAAAGAGTTATGAAGACTTAGGGTCATTGTGTGTCAACGTCATAGGCCCGGAGATGCAACGTCTCGGATGCCGATGTACGCAGGACGGCTATTGCTTCACCATAGAGCATGACAAAGAGTACAAGCCTGAGGATATAGACATAGAATACTGTGAAGCCGTCGAAGAGAAGGGAGCTGACTCTTCCATAATACAGTTCAAGGAACTTCCTGCCGTGGAGAAGGCATTGTGCATGAAGCATTACGGTCCTTACAACAGGTTCTACGAGTCATATACCGAGGCATTCAGGTATATCGAAGAGAAGGGATACCGTATCTGTGGCAATCCCCGCACGGTATATGTCGACGGGATATGGAACCAGGAAGACCCGGAGAAATGGCTTTCCATTATTCAAGTGCCGGTAGAGATGCGGGAGAAATGATGCCGAGGCAGGAGCGAAAGGCGTTTTCTGAATGTATGCAGACATTCGGAAAACGCCTTATTTAAATAAGGTAAAGGTATGAGAAAAATAGCTTTTTTCCTCGAAAGTTGATAAAAATGATACAAAATGTAGGCGAAACAGTGATTTTTTTATACAAAATGTTGTGAGAACCGATTTTTATGCTTACCTTTGCAAGCGAAATAAAGATACTTCTGAATAATCAGGTAAAAAGATAAACATAATCAGTAAACAAAAGTTTTATTAAGATGAATGCAGCACAAGTACTGGAAGACCTCAAGCGCCGTTTTCCAAACGAGCCTGAATATCATCAGGCAGTAGAAGAAGTTCTTGGAACAATTGAAGAAGAGTACAACAAACATCCGGAATTTGACAAGGTGAATCTCATAGAGCGCCTCTGTATTCCTGAGAGGATATATACTTTCCGCGTAACATGGGTGGACGATAAAGGACAGGTTCAGACAAACATGGGTTACCGCGTACAGCACAACAACGCCATTGGCCCGTATAAAGGAGGTATACGCTTCCACAGCTCTGTGAACCTCGGCATCCTGAAGTTCCTCGCTTTTGAACAGACCTTCAAGAACTCACTCACCACACTCCCTATGGGTGGCGGCAAAGGTGGTTCAGACTTCTCTCCACGTGGCAAGTCAAACGCAGAGGTTATGCGTTTCTGTCAGGCTTTCATGCTTGAGCTTACAAGACATATCGGTCCTGACACTGACGTTCCTGCCGGTGACATAGGCGTTGGCGGACGTGAGGTAGGCTATATGTTCGGAATGTACAAGAAACTCACACGCGAATTCTCCGGTACATTTACAGGAAAGGGACGTGAGTTTGGCGGTTCTCTCATACGCCCGGAGGCAACAGGCTACGGAAACGTTTATTTCCTCATGGAAATGCTGAAGACGAAGGGTGAGGACCTCAAAGGCAAGACGGTGCTCATCTCTGGTTCCGGCAACGTGGCACAGTACACGGCAGAGAAGGTCCTCCAGCTCGGTGGCAAGGTGCTCACCATGTCCGATTCCGACGGTTATGTCTATGACCCGGCAGGTATCGACCGTGAGAAGCTCGACTGGATCATGCAGCTTAAGAACGAATACCGCGGACGTATCAAGGAATACGCTGACGAATTCCCTGGCGTGAAATATGTCGCTGGTGCAAAACCATGGAGCGAGAAAGCGGACATCGCTCTCCCTTCTGCTACCCAGAACGAGATTAACGAAGAGCAGGCACGCCAGCTTGTTGCCAACGGTGTGATAGCTGTGTCTGAAGGTGCAAACATGCCTTCTACACCAGGTGCTATAAAAGTCTTCCAGGAGGCAAAGATACTCTATGCTCCAGGAAAGGCAGCCAATGCCGGAGGTGTTTCTGTCTCTGGTCTTGAGATGTCACAGAACTCAGAGCGTCTCTCATGGACGAAAGAAGAGGTTGACGCACGTCTCCACTCTATCATGGAGAATATCCATGAGAACTGTGTGAAGTACGGCACAGAGCCTGACGGTTATGTCAACTATGTTAAGGGAGCAAACGTTGCTGGCTTCATGAAGGTGGCAAAGGCTATGATGGCTCAGGGAGTATTGTAAGACAATACCTAAACCACACATATTTATACCTTGGTGTGAGATGAAACACCATAGTAACAACCCAAACACATAATCAGAGGGTGTGTCAGAGACTTTTGGCACACCCTCCTTTTATATTTACACATTAAAAAAACAGGTGGGTTTTGGTATGCCCACCTGTTTTGAATGTTAGTATTATGTAGCGTTATTATTCCCCACGCAGTTTCTTGTCCATATTCATTGCTGCACGACGTCCGTCGCCCATGGCGAGTATTACCGTTGCTCCGCCACGCACTATGTCACCTCCGGCGTACAGTCCTTCATGGCTTGACTCCATGTCGTCGTTTACGACGATGGTGTTCTTACGTCCGAGTTCCAGCCCAGGTATAGACTTCGGCACGAGAGGGTTAGGCGAAACGCCTACGGCTACCACCACCTGGTCGACATCGAGCGTAATACGCTTTCCCGTATCTACCGGAGACCGTCTGCCTGAAGCGTCCGGCTCGCCGAGTTCCATTACTGCGAGAACCGCCTGACGTACTGCCCCTGCTTCGTCGGCGATATACTCCACCGGATTGTGCAATGTCAGGAAGTTTATTCCCTCCTCCTTGGCGTGCTTGACTTCCTCAAGACGTGCCGGCATCTCTTTCTCTGAGCGACGGTAGACAAGCGTCACTTCTGCTCCAAGACGTTTCGCTGTTCGGCAGGAGTCCATAGCTGTGTTTCCACCTCCCACGACGAGTACGCTCTTGGCAGGATTGATAGGAGTGTCGGAAAGCTCGTTGGCAGCATCCATGAGGTTGACACGTGTAAGATATTCGTTTGACGACATTATGTTTATAAGGTTCTCGCCCGGAATATTCATGAAGTTTGGCAGCCCGGCACCCGAGCCGACGAATATTCCTTTGAAGCCCTGCTCCTCCAGCTCGTCAACGGTGATGGTCTTGCCCACTATCGTGTCGGTATAGAATTTCACGCCAAGCTTGCGGAGGTTGTCTATCTCCACCTCAACGATTCTGTTTGGCAGACGGAATTCCGGTATGCCGTATTTCAATACACCGCCAATCTCGTGAAGTGCCTCGAAGACATGCACCTCATAGCCTTTCTTCACCATGTCGCCTGCAAACGACAGTCCTGAAGGTCCTGAGCCTACTACAGCGACCTTTATGCCGTTGGATGGTGAGCAGTGTGGCGTGACAGCCTTTCCTGACTCCCTCTCATAATCTGCCGCAAAGCGTTCGAGATAGCCTATCGCCACTGCCGGCTCGTTCATCTTCAGATGTATGCAGCGACTCTCGCACTGCTTCTCCTGCGGGCATACCCTGCCACATACGGCAGGCAGTGCCGACGTCTGCTTGAGCACCTGGGCAGCCTTGAGGAACTCCCCTCTCTCGATGTTCTTCACGAACGACGGTATGTTTATGTTGACAGGGCATCCCTCCACACACTGCGGCTTGGGACAGTCGAGGCATCTCTTCGCCTCAACGAGAGCCTGCTCTGGCGTAAGACCCTTGTTCACCTCCTCCAGACGTGTCGTGGCACGGTATGCAGGATCCAGTTCCGGCATCACCACACGTGGTATCGCCGTGCGCTCCTTTGCCTTCATGCTCTTGCGCAGTTCCTCGCGCCATGCAGCGTTACGGTCAGTAAGATCCTCCTCACTCTCGTCCTTGCTGTCGTTTCCTGCAACAGCTTCTCCAAGGCGGCATGATGGCTCTTCGGGATGAACATGCTCACGCAGATGTTCGCTGATATGCTCCATCTCCGTTATCTCCTCACGTTTGAATGTTGACATGCGTTTGAACATCTCATCCCAGTCGACGAGAGAGCCGTCAAACTCCGGTCCGTCGATACATACGAACTTTGTCTTGCCGCCTATTGTCAGACGGCATGCGCCACACATGCCTGTGCCGTCAACCATTATGGTGTTCAGCGACACTACGGTAGGAATGCCGTATTTCTGCGTGGTAAGACAGGCGAACTTCATCATTATTGCCGGACCGATGGCGAAAGCTTTGTCTATCTTCTCCTGCTGGATGAATTTCTCCATTCCTACGGTCACTACGCCCTTCTCGCCCCGTGAGCCGTCGTCGGTCATTACTATCACCTCGTCGGAATACCGGCGTATCTCGTCTTCGAGAATGACAAGGTCTGCCGAACGTCCTGCAATGACAGAGAGCACACGGTTGCCGGCGGCTTTCAGTGCCTTGACGATAGGCAGGAGCGGAGCTGTTCCTACACCTCCAGAGGCACAGAGCACCGTGCCGTAGTTTTCTATGTGTGTGGCGTTTCCTAATGGTCCTACGACATCAAGGAAATAGTCTCCGACGTTACAGTTGCATATCTTCGTGCTCGACAGTCCTACCTTCTGCACCACGAGGGTTATAGTGCCGCGCTCGGTATTTGCGTCGGCAATGGTCAGCGGCAGTCGCTCACCCATCTCGTCTACACGTACTATGACAAAATGTCCTGCCCTTCTGCTCTTTGCTATGAGCGGTGCCTCTACTTCAAAAAGGAAGACCTTTTCAGAAAACTGTTCTTTACGGATAATCTTGTTCATTGGAGTATAGGTGGGTTCTATAAATTAGCTTTGCCTGATGAAGAGACAAAACGTAACCCACATTTTTCTGTTGTTCGTTATTTATGGTGGTAATTTATATAACCCACCTATATTATATATGGTGCGTAGCGTCGCTACCCACCATTATTGTATGATATGCTTAGCCACCTTGTTGACAATCTCCTCCGGCTCGATGTCGTTCAGGCATGCGTAGTCGCCTCTTTTACATGGCTTGTTGCCGTATATGCTGCACGGACGGCATTCCATGTGACGCTCCACAATGTCGTCGTAACTCTGTTTCCACCCCATGAAGCCGGCAGCCGTATGTGTAGCGCCCCAGACACTCACGACAGGCACGCCGACGAGTGATGCAAGGTGCATGTTTGCCGAGTCCATAGACACCATACACTGCAGATACTGCATGAGATACATCTCGTCGCGCATGTCGTGGCATTCACGCGATGCGAAAAAGACATTGGAAAACTTCTGACACCAGGCATTGAACACCTCTTCGTCACGTTTCCCGCCGCCAAAGAATAATAAAGGATATGTGGGGAAACGCTCACGGAGAAGCTTTATCACGCGCTCCATCTTTTCTACAGGATATATCTTACCCTCATGAGCTGCAAACGGCGCAATGCCTATGGCGCCTTTCGTCACCACATGCTCCAGGATGTTCTTGGAACATTGTGGCACATGATGCTTGATGTCAATGACCGGTTCCGGCGACTTGTTGTCGAAAAGTCCCGGAATGACAAAGCCGATATTCTCAAATACTGTGGCATATCGGGCAAAGACGCTCACCAGTCCTTCGCCCTCGCCTTTCAGCAGCTTTTTCCGCTCCTTGCGGCATTTGTCTATCACCGAGACGGGAATGCCGGCAATCATGAAACGCATGGCGAGGTATTTCGTGCGTAAGACATCATGAAGGTCAGCCACAACATCGGGGCAGAATGCTGTAAGGTCCTTGTACAGACGCTCAAGCCCGAAGAGGCCCTTATACCTCTTGTCTTTAAGGTCGACACCGACAAAGTCAACATTGGGTGCCAGACCTTCGTAGAAAGCCTTGGCATAAGGTCGGCTGGCTACTATGACATGTACGTCGGGGCGTGACAAGGCAAGCGCTTTGACAACAGGCACTGTCATGGCGACATCGCCAATGGCAGAGAAGCGTATTACAAGCAGTCGTAAAGTGTACTGCTCTTCCGTGTTTTTCCCTTTCATGAGAAATGCGTCGTTATTACGTTAGGGCGTGTTTTCAGACAACCTTACTTTTTCTTGTACAGCACAGGGTTAGTGGCTGGGTCGTTATACATCTTCATCTGCCGGTACACCTTCATATATTTCTTGCCCTCGGCAATGTCTTCAAGAAGCTGGTCAATGGCGGTGGAGAGGTCTGTATTCTGCTCAAGGAGCACGTCAAGCTTAGACTGACATTTTGCTATGTGCTCCGGCGAAGCGTCGCTGCGCTCCACCTGTTCCTTCATGTGGTATATCTTCAGCTGAAGGATGCTCAGGCGGTCTATGGCCCATGCCGGCGACTCGGTGTTGAGCCTTGCGTCCTCACGTACTGTCACCTGACTGTATAGCTGCCTGAAGTATGTGTCAATCTGCTCCACCAAGTCTGTGCGGTCCTGATTTGACTGATCTATGCGCCTCTTGAGGTTCAGAGCCTCGATAGGGTCGATGTGCGGGTCGCGTATGATGTCTTCGTAATGCCACTGGACAGTGTCAATCCAACACTTCAGATACAACCTGTTCTCTATCTCGTCGCGTTTGTACGGATTGTTAATCTGTGTGTCAACATTGTCGGTGATGTGATAATCTTTGATAGCCTGATTGAAGACTTTGATTGCCGTTTCTGTAAATGTCATAATATATTATTGTTTTTGTAGCGGTTCTTTGTGAGACGTGCAGCCGTCGTCTGCGCATAAGGCTTCCCATGGCGTTACAGGAGCCAATGCCGCCGCGTCGTATTCACATTATTTTGCAAAGGTAATCATTTTTAATGATAAACCAAAATAAAACGACACAATATTCGCCATTATAAAAAAAAATGAGTAATTTTGCACGCAAATAGCTATCCGGCTGTTTTTTTTATTCACTGTAAAAACCAATAAATTCAGAAAAAATGGCAAAACTTGCTGACAACGCTTTCCGCGAGCTTAAGGAAGGCGAGGAGTACAAACCTTTGCTCTCTGCCGAAGGAAAGCATAAGGAGACGACGTTATGGTCTGTTGGCTGGGGTCTGCTCATGGCTGTGGTGTTCTCCGCGGCGTCGGCATATCTTGGCTTGAAGGTAGGACAGGTGTTCGAGGCTGCCATACCTATCTCCATAATAGCCGTAGGACTGTCGAGTGCGGCAAAGAGGAAGGGGGCACTTGGGGAGAACATCATCATCCAGAGCATAGGAGCATGTTCGGGAGCCATTGTGGCAGGAGCAATTTTCACACTCCCTGCCATATATATTCTCGAAGCGAAATATCCGGAGATGACGGTGTCGTTCTGGCAGATATTCATTGCCTCACTTCTCGGAGGCATTTTGGGAATACTCTTCCTCATACCGTTCAGAAAATACTTCGTGAAGGAACAGCACGGAAAATACCCTTTCCCTGAAGCTACGGCGACGACACAGGTCATCGTGAGCGGAGAAGACGGAGGAGGGCAGGCGAAGGCGCTTCTCTCTGCTGGTATCATAGGTGGTGTCTATGACTTCGTCGTGAGCACCTTCGGATGGTGGAACGAGCAGTTTACGACGCGCATACTCCCTTACGGCGACATGCTTGCAGAGAAAGCCAAGCTGGTCTTCAAGGTGAACACCAGTGCAGCTGTAGTAGGCTTGGGATATATCGTAGGACTGAAATATTCCTTTATCATCTGTCTCGGCTCCTTTGCCGTATGGTGGCTCATCGTGCCGCTGATGTCGCTCGTCTTCCATGACACGGTGATAAACCAGTGGGATGCAAGCATAACAATGCCGGTAGGCGAGATGTCGCCGGAGCAGATATTCACTTACTACGGCAAGTCTATAGGAATAGGCGGCATAGCCATGGCAGGTATCATAGGCATAATACGCTCATGGGGCATCATAACGGGGGCAGTGACTCTTGCCGCACGTGAGATGCGTGGAAAAGGGGCTGCGGTAGCTGAAGTGGCGCGTACGCAGCGTGACATATCCTTCCGCCTGATAGGCATAGGTGTCGTAGCTACGATACTCGTCATAGCAATATTCTTCTATTTCGGTGTCATGCAGCAAGACTGGCTTTTCACACTTGTGGCATTACTCCTTGTCCTTGTGGTATCTTTCCTCTTTACCACCGTGGCGGCCAACGCAATAGCGATAGTAGGCTCGAACCCTGTTTCGGGCATGACGCTCATGACGCTCATCCTTGCCTCTGTCGTGATGGTGGGAATAGGGCTTAACGGAACGACGGGAATGCTCGCCGCACTCATCATGGGCTCGGTGACATGTACGGCACTCTCCATGGCTGGAGCTTTCGTAACCGACCTGAAGGTGGGTTACTGGATAGGCACGACACCGAAGAAACAGGAGCAGTGGAAATTCGTCGGAACTCTTGTCTCTGCCGTCACCGTGACAGGCGTCATGATATTGCTTAACGAGACATACGGCTTCTCCTCAGGACAGCTCGCCGCACCACAGGCCAATGCCATGGCGGCAGTGATAGAACCACTCATGAACGGGGCAGGAGCACCATGGCTCCTCTATGCCATAGGTGCACTGATAGCAATCGTGCTGACGTGGATGAAGGTTCCGGCGTTGGCTTTCGCTCTCGGAATGTTCATTCCTTTGCAGCTCAACACTCCGCTGCTCGTCGGAGGCGCAATCAACTGGTTTGTCTCTTCACGCTCGAAAGACGCAGACATTAACAGACTGCGTAATGAGAAGGGAACGCTGATAGCCAGCGGCTTCATTGCGGGAGGAGCACTCATGGGTGTTGTCTCCGCCCTCCTTCGTTTCTTGGGATATAACCCTATCAACGAGCTTTGGCTCCTTAACCCTGGCTCAGAAGCTCTTGCACTCTTGATGTATGCCTTCCTGATCGTTTATCTCATAAAGGCTACAAAGAAATAAGGTGGGAAACGTCATGTTTCAACTGCCTTCACAAAAAAACAATATAAATCATGTATCTATTCACATCAGAATCAGTATCTGAAGGCCACCCGGACAAGGTGGCGGACCAGATTAGCGACGCTCTTCTCGACCAGTTCCTGGCGTACGACGAGAAGGCACACTGCGCTATAGAGTCGTTCGTGACCACGGGACAGGTGGTCATAATGGGCGAGGTGTCCTCGTCGGTATATATTGACCTGCAGACCATAGCGCGCAAGACGATAAACCGTATAGGATATACAAAGTCAGAATATCAGTTCGACGGAAATTCCTGTGGCATCATGACAGCCATACACGAACAGTCGGGAGACATAAACCGTGGTGTGTCACGTGCTGAGGAGGAGCAGCAGGGAGCAGGAGACCAGGGCATGATGTTCGGATATGCCACGACAGAGACCGACCGTTACATTCCTGTATCTCTCGACCTCGCTCAGCTGATAATGAAAACACTTGCCGAGATACGAAAGGAGGGAAGGGTAATGACATACCTTCGCCCAGACTCAAAGTCGCAGGTGACAATAGAATACAGCGACGACAACATACCGCAGCGCATAGACACCATAGTAGTCTCGACACAGCATGACGAGTTCGACAACGATGATGCCATGCTGGCAAGAATACGTGAAGACGTCATAGGCATACTCATTCCGAGAGTAAAAGAACACCTTAAGGACAAGAAGATGCTCGCCTTGTTCAACGACGACATAAAGTACTTCGTAAACCCTACGGGAAAATTCGTAATAGGAGGACCTCATGGCGACACAGGACTGACAGGACGTAAGATAATCGTAGACACTTACGGAGGAAAAGGAGCGCACGGAGGTGGAGCATTCTCTGGTAAAGACCCGTCGAAGGTTGACCGCTCTGCAGCATACGCAGCACGCCACATTGCCAAGAACATGGTGGCGGCAGGAGTGGCTGACGAGATGCTTGTGCAACTGTCATATGCCATAGGAGTGGCAGAGCCGGTAAGCATATACGTCAACACTTACGGACGTTCAAAGGTAGGAATGAGCGACGGTGAGATAGCAGAAAAAATCAAGTCACTATTCGACCTGCGTCCGAGAGCAATAGAGACAGCCCTTCAGCTGCGCAAGCCGATATACAGCGAGACGGCGGCATACGGACACATGGGGCGTGAGAGTAAAAAAGTGAAGAAAGTGTTCTCCTCGTTATACCATGAGACAAAGGAGATGGAGGTGGAACTGTTCACATGGGAGAAACTCGACAGGGTGGAAGACATAAAGAAGGCGTTCGGCCTCTGAAGGATATCCACCCATGACAACTGAATTTTGACGATAAAGGACTCCATAACAGTGCAGGAACCTCTTGAGGGTTCGCAGCAGGCAGTAAAGGCAGAGTCGTTCGCCACACCGGAGAAGGTGCATACAACGGCGAAAGACTCTGCCCGAATGGCTTTATACTCTTCTCACGTGAACCACTGGCCGGTGAAGGTCGACACATTCCTCATGCCACATGAGGAGCAGCAGTATGGAGTGAGAGTAGAGGAACTGCCGAAATACTATAAGGAGACTTTCTTCTCAAAAGACAGCCTCGTAAGCGATGACGTACACGCAGGACGTTACGGCGTTGCGGGGGACCCCGTGCCTTACTCACTGCGCACTGACGACATCCTCACGCCGATGCTGCTGTTCTTCGTACTCATGCTGACGATGTGCGTGAAGAAGTCGGCGAAGTTCTTCGCATTCCAGATACGTAACTTCTTCAGGAAGGTACGCCATAACTCATCCATGGAGAGAGAGTCGGCGTATGAGGTGAGAAACCTCGTGTTCATGGAGATACACACTGTATTCATACTGACACTGGTGTTCTTCTTCTATGCCAAAGAATATATCTCAGGAACATATATCACTAACAGCGAATACATCCTCATGGCGATTTTTTTCGTTGAGATGCTCTCCGTGGCTGCCTTGACGCAATGTCTCCAGTTTTCTGTCAACAAAGTCTTCTTTGACGAGAGGCGGCAGGAACTATGGCTCACAAACAAAATGATGCTTACGGCGTGCATTGGAATACTGCTCACACCTATGCTGATGTTCATGGCGTATTTCGGGTTGTCTGTGAAAGATACACTCGTTTATACCGTCGGAGTGATTATTTTTGTTAAAATATTGCTGTTGTACAAATGTTTTCAAATCTTTTTCGTTAAAAAGAATGCCGTTTTGCAGAATTTTTTGTACTTTTGCACCCTCGAAATAGTTCCCCTTATAATAATGTGGGGTATTTTGGTCTTTACAGCCAATTTCCTGAAAGTTAATTACTAATAAAAATGATGAAGAAAATACTTGTTTCTCAACCCAAACCAACAAGTGACAAGTCTCCGTATTTTGATATCGAGCGCGATTATGGTGTAGAGTTCGTGTTCAGGCCTTTCATAAAGGTCGTAGGAATATCATCAAAGGATTTCAGACAGCAACACGTCTCCATGGGAGAATATACAGCTGTAGTGTTCACATCAAAATACGCCATAGATAATTTCTTTGCTCTTGCAAAGGAACTACGCGTAAACATCCCCGAGACAATGAAGTATTTCTGCACGACAGAGACAATAGCTCTATACATACAGAAATACGCTCACTACAGAAAACGCAAAGTCTTCTTTGGGGAGACAGGAAAGATTGACGACCTAATACCTTACATGCTGAAGCATAAGACGGAGAAATATCTCGTTCCGCTGTCGTCCGTTCATAACGACGACGTGAAAAACCTACTCGACAAAAACGGAATAGACCATACCGAATGTGTTATGTACGAGACTGTCAACGACGATTTCTCGGAAGAGGAACTGAAAAGCTTCGACTGTGACATGGTAGTACTCTTCAGCCCGACAGGCGTAAAGACGCTGCACGACAACCTCGACAAAGAGGTGAAAGAAGGACTGAAGGTGGCTACATTCGGACCTGCCACAGCAAAAGCGGCGGAAGAGCTGGGATACACACTCACGGTACAGGCTCCGACACAGAAACATCCGTCCATGATTACTGCATTAAGGGCATATCTTAGAGACCTTGAAGAATAACAGACTATCACCCCGACTGAAAAGCAGGAAAACAATAGAAACGCTATTCGGCGGGAAAGGCACTACGGCGATTACGGCATACCCCATCAGGGCGACATTCTTTGAAGAAGACCTTAACGTCGGCGACGCTCCGGTACAGGTGATGTTCAGCGTATCGAAGCGCCACTTCAAGCATGCTGTAGACAGAAACAGGGTGAAAAGGCAGATGAGGGAGGTGTACCGCCTGAACATCATGCAGCAACTGACAGAACATGCCAATAGCTCTCAGAAAAGAATATCCGTGGCGTTTATATGGCTCGCAGCGAGGAAATACAATTCTGAGGACATAGCGCAACGCATGAGGAAAATACTCGCAAAGATGAATATCATTGGGACAGAGGCATGAGAGCGATACGCTATACCATAGAGCTGTTCAGGACCATTGTCTCAGCAATACTTCTCGCAATGATATGGTTCTACCAGCATTGCATATCGCCATATACTCCTGCCTCATGCCGGTATCAGCCTACGTGCTCGGAATATACACTGCAGGCGATAAGGAAATACGGACCGTGGAAAGGACTGTGGCTCGGAATGAAACGGATAATGCGATGCCACCCTTGGGGAGGGTCAGGATACGACCCCGTGCCATAACGTCTTGCCTGATGTTGTATTAGGTGCATGATGCAAAGTCAAGGGTAAGTGCGTAAATAATAATAACATAAGTTTTGGTGGTGAAACCAACCACAGTAACATAAAAGAACATACGATGAAGAATTTCGTTGAAGAACTCACCTGGCGCGGTATGTTACACCAGATGATGCCGGGAACAGAAGAACTGCTCCAGAAAGAGCAGGTGACGGCGTATCTTGGAATAGACCCTACGGCAGACTCACTGCATATCGGACATCTATGCGGAGTGATGATGCTGAGACATTTCCAGCGTTGTGGACATAAACCGCTCGCACTCATTGGAGGTGCGACAGGAATGATTGGTGACCCCTCAGGAAAGTCACAGGAGCGTAACCTCCTTGACGAAGAGACACTGGCACATAACGTAAGGTGTATACGTGAACAGTTGTCACGATTCCTCGACTTTGACAGCGACGCACCTAACAAGGCGGAACTGGTAAACAACTACGACTGGATGAAGAACTTCACGTTCCTCGACTTCGCACGCGACATAGGAAAGCATATCACCGTGAACTACATGATGGCGAAAGAGTCGGTGCAGAAACGTCTTAATGGTGAGGCACGCGACGGACTGTCATTCACAGAGTTTACATACCAGTTGCTTCAGGGATATGACTTCCTGTACCTCAACGAGCACAAGAACTGTAAGCTGCAGCTGGGTGGAGCTGACCAGTGGGGAAACATCACAACAGGCTCTGAACTCATACGGCGTATTAACGGAAAGGAGTGCTTCGCCTTGACATGTCCACTTGTGACAAAGGCTGACGGAAGGAAGTTCGGAAAGACGGAGACAGGAAATATTTGGCTTGACAGGACACGTACTACGCCATACCAGTTCTATCAGTTCTGGCTCAACGTGCCGGACGAAGACGCTGAGAGATATATAAAGATCTTCACCTCGTTGGAGAAAGAGGAGATTGACGCCATAATAGAGGAGCAGAGGCAAGACCCGGGAAGAAGGGCGCTGCAGAAACGCCTCGCAGAAGAGGTCACGGTAATGGTACACTCGAAGGAAGACCTCGAAATGGCGAAGGAGGCTTCAAACATTCTCTTCGGAAAGTCTACGAAGGAATCATTGCTCAAACTCGACGAACAGACGCTGCTCGATGTCTTCGCCGGCGTGCCACACTATGACATACCGCGTGAAGAGATAGTGGGGAAACCCGCTATAGAACTTCTTACAGCAGGAGCTCCGGTGTTCCCGTCGAAGGGTGAGATGCGTAAGCTGACACAAGGCGGTGGCGTTTCGCTTAACAAGGAGAAACTCGCTGACCCTAACTACGTCATTGCAGAGAGTGACCTCCTTGACGGAAAATACCTTCTGGCACAGCAGGGAAAGAAAAAATATTTCCTAATTATTGCGAAATAATTTGTAGGGATGCGATTTTTTTAGTAACTTTGCACCCAACTTCATACGCTTGTCCCATGGTGTAATGGTAGCACAACAGGTTTTGGTTCTGTTTGACTAGGTTCGAGTCCTAGTGGGACAACGTAATCGGTCTTCAATATACAGCCAGTATACTGAAGACCGATTTAAGTTATAGCTCGGTTCTGTTAAGGTGGGAATTAATAGAACCACCTTGATTCCTACAAATATTGACATGCACACGGAAAAAGAACCCACCTAATAGAACATATCATTACAGAAGTTCCATGAAAACAAAGCTTTTACTCTCTTTTTTCCTCCTCCTGCCACTTACCATAATCTCTGCACAGGACATGAGCGGAGAGAAAGACATTACGATATCTATTGAACCGCGTCTGGCTCATGTCAATATCACAGGCATTGAGACCATGCCTGAAACAAAAGAGGAGAATAAAAAGGCATGGTTTGAATATCGTGACGAGAATGGTGTGACCTTCCGCAAGCGCATAATAATAAATGCACAGGGAAACTCATCCTTGGCACTTCCTAAGAAAAACTTTACTGCTGACTTCTGTGAAGACGAGTGGATAGGAGAGGAGACAACAGACATAACGATAGGGAAATGGGTGGCACAGGACAGCTTCCATTTTAAAGCTTACTGGTATGACACTTTCCGTGGAGGAGTGGCGGCGGCAATGGGATATAAGCTGTATGAAGACATGGTGGCTGATGAGCCGCGCATTCAGGAACGTGCAGGACTTGCGGACTTCGACCGTAATGCTATATGCCATCCCGACTGCTTTCCGTGTATAGTGTCGCTGAACGGGGAGTTCCTTGGTGTCTTCTCTTGGCAATTGAAGAAACACAGGAAGAACCTCAGCATGGAGAAGAAGAACTCCAAGCATGTGTATTTCGAACTGACAAACTATACAGAGAGTCTCGCTACAGGAATAGTAAACTGGAACGACATAGAAGTGAAGAACCCCAAGACTCTTACTGACGAGGCGAAAGGGTATATAGAGAAATATGCTCGTTATCACCTTGACCTCGATGCTATGGAGAGGGAGGGAAATGCCGATATGCGACAGGAGATAGAAAAGAGATATGACGTGGCGAGCTTCATTGACTATATCATTCACAGCCTTATAACGGCGAATGCTGATGGGGCGGGAAAGAACGTGCAGTATTTCACTTACGACGGAGAGAAATGGTTCTGCACTCCATACGATCTTGACCTCACATTCGGCACGTTATGGGTCAACGACTTCCAGTTCCCGGCAGAATGGACATGGATGCGGGAAGATTATACTATGCCGATGGCGACAAAAGGTTATATACCGTTCTACTGGTTCTCAAAATATTTCTGGGAGGAGATAAAGGCAAGGTATGCTACGCTGAGAACAAGCGGTGTGTTATCTACGGACTCTATCATCAGGCATCTCATCGACTGGAACGAGAGGGTAGGACAGGACTATTTTGCCAAAGAAAAAGAACGGTGGAGCGCTTCGCCTTGCTTCGGGCATCGTGAGGTAAACAAAGAATGGGAAAGCATAGAGTCGTGGGAAGACTATTACGCTACGCCGAAATATGACGCCGAGAAGGAGTATAAAGCTGGAGACCGATGCGTTTACAACTATCATATTTACGAGGCGAAGGAAAATGTATCTGGGATAACTCCAACGGCAACAGGAGGATATACTGACACGGAAGAGCGTGTGAGAACATGGCTTGACAGAAGGATAGAACTGGAAGATGATTATCTTGAATATGTCGCTCCAAAAGACAGCGTATCAGCAGAAACAAGAAAATTCATTCGAGGAAACATAATACTGATACATCATAACGGACATTACTACACTCCTGACGGAGCAGAAGTCTGCGGAGGTTTTTAGCAAACTAAAATGCTCTAAGCTCTAATCTAAATTCTCTAAGCTCTAATCTAAAACTCTCTAATCTCTAAGCTAAAAATAACTCCCCGATATCACAACGGTACCGGGGAGTATTTTTTGAAAAAGTCTTATGGCTGTTTGCCAATATAAGCCAGAATACCGCCGTCAACATACAGCACATGGCCGTTGACAGCGTCGGAAGCCTTTGATGCAAGGAATACTGCAGGACCTCCAAGCTCCTCAGGGTCAAGCCAACGTCCGGCAGGTGTCTTTGCACAGATGAAAGAGTCGAAAGGATGACGGCTGCCGTCAGGCTGACGCTCGCGGAGAGGTGCTGTCTGTGGCGTAGCGATATATCCAGGACCTATGCCGTTACACTGGATGTTGTATTCACCGTACTCAGAGCAGATGTTACGGGTAAGCATCTTCAGGCCACCCTTTGCTGCAGCGTAGGCAGAAACTGTTTCACGGCCGAGCTCTGACATCATAGAGCAGATATTGATAATCTTACCCTCGCGACGTTCCATCATCTCTGGAAGAACGGCGGAAGCACAGATGTAAGGAGCTACGAGGTCGATGTCAATGACCTGCTGGAATTCTGCGCGTTTCATCTCGTGCATTGGGATGCGCTTGATGATACCGGCGTTGTTCACCAGAATGTCTATCTGACCTACTTCTTCATGTATCTTTTCTACAAGGGCTTTTACACCAACCTCGTCTGTAACGTCACATACGTAGCCTTTCACGTTCTCTATGCCGGCTGCCTTGTAGTTGTCAAGGCCGCGCTGAAGGGCTGTCTCGTTGATGTCATTGAAGATAATCATGTTTGCACCAGCTGCAACGAAAGCTTTTGCGATGTTGAAGCCGATACCGTAAGAAGCACCTGTAATCCAAGCGTTCTTACCCTCAAGGGAAAATGGATTTGCCATAGTGTTATTGTTTATTAATGGTTAAGGGTGGGGCTGTTGACTGCTTTTCTTATGAAGTAAAAGCGGAATGTCTTCCACCTGTCATATTTTTCATCGTTACAAAATTAATAAAAATCTTGTTTCGGTATGATAACAGCTCCTTTTTTTTATATTATTTTTATATTTCATCCTAAGTAGGTGCATACGGAAATATTTTTACACACCAACTTGTCATGAGATGTTACTATTTATTATTACGTACCAGATTGAACAGACACGTAGAAACCGGAAATCGTTATGTTATTCAACTTCCTCTTCAAATGGAATTGGTATCCCCCCCCAGACCGTCCGAGAACGGCACTTTGAGGCATATCACAGTGAGCAGAGCCGCTATCGCGACTCCACCTAAGCCCATCTAAGGGCATATAAGTTTTCATATTAAAATTTCAGTTTATGTTAAACAATTCGTCATAAGGGCTTAAAATGGCCGATATGAGCATACATGGAGCGTGTTTTTCGATGGTATATGATTCCCTAAAGGATTTTATCGGAGTGCAGCAACAAGGGCTGGCACACCTCTGAGGCTAATGGCACGTCGAAGGTTGTAAGACAGGCAGAAGAGACCCATCTCAGCACCGACTTTGGCAAAGCCTTTGAGTAAGAAATAGTATTGTCCAAGAGTTCGCTTGATGGTTCCGAAAGGATGTTCGGAGAGACATTTGCGATTGTCCATTTTATTCTGGTCAAGGTGAAGGACATAACGTACGACTTTCTTCACTACCTTCGTTCTGGGAGGTTTCGGTTTGTCCTTGTTCTCTTCCTTGAGTTGCTTGCGCTTAGCTTCGGTAGCCTTTATCAATGTATCCTTATTAAAGTCGACCTCCTTGAACCTCTGGGCAGTACACTTGCATTTGCATTTCTTGCATGCCAGTTTGTTGCAGTAGCGTATCATGCCGTTTCGTTTGATTGACTTCTGTCTGAGGATTTCACCCTGCGGGCAATAGACAAGATTACGTTCGGCATCCCTTACAAAGTATCCTTCAAGAGCCTTGGCACGCATCTGCTCGGGAGTCATCTTCAGTACTGCGGAGTCAACAACATCGGTAGCGAATTCCTTGACCTCAGCAGTCTGTGCATCGGTCAGGATTCCTTCGTAAACATCAGGTATTACGCCTGCCTCCAAGCATGCTTTCAGGTCTTCCGGCTTTGTGCTTGCCTTCTGTTCATCGGTTATGGTTGCTTCGTTGTAGTCAAATTGGACTTGCTCCGTACATCCGCCATCACGCTGGATGACGTTAGGTATGATACCATTTGCCAGTGCGTCAGCATGATCCTCAGGACACTCGTAGCCTTTGTCTGCAGTGGTTTCAAGAACAGGCACATCGTAATCAGCCTTTACCTCAGAAGCAACGTTGGTTATCTGACCGTGGTCAGTAGGATTGTTGGTTACCTGAAAACCAGCTATCATGTGGCTCTCGGCATCAACAGCAGTCTGCACGTTGTAGCCTACACAGAAACCCTCGTTGGCTTTCATCAGTCGGGAATCGGTATCGGTAAGAGAAATCTGGCTTTCGCCACTCTCCTCAAGCTGATTTCGGTAGCCCTCGTAGCGTTCCTTGCGCTCCTTGCATACATCAAGTTTGCGCTGAATCTCATCCTTTGAGAGTTTGCGTCCTTCCTCTTGGTCGTATACGTCAAGCTCTTCCATGTAGATAGAGATGTGCTCGTCAAGACGCTTGATACGGTCATCGAGCTTGCTCAACGTAAAGTTATTGTCCTTAGCATTTACCGCCTTGAACTTGCTGCCGTCAATGGAGATATACGACTTGGAGAAGAGTTTCAGTCCCATGCAGAACTTGTTGAACTCCTTATAAACCTTAGTAACAGCCTCCTTGTTATCCTTGCGGAAATCGGAGATTGTACGGAAGTCGGGAGTCAGCTTGCTGAGCAGCCACATAACCTCAACGTTGCACTTGCATTCGCGAGCAAGCTTGCGAGAGGAGCGAACCTGATAGAAGTAACCATAGATGTAGAGCTTGAGCAGATCGCGAGGGTCATATCCAGGAGTGCCAGTCTCTGCAGGAGTGCTGCGAAGAAATCCCAGCTCATCCATATTGAGGCTATCAACGAATGCATCGAACAAGCGTACAGGAGCATCAGCCTCCACATACTCGTCAATGCAGTCAGGGAAAAGAACCCTCTGTCGTCTGTCGGAACCTTTTTTGTATGCCATATCTTATCGTCTTAATTTAGTGTAAATGTACAAAAAATATTTGAAAATAAAGACGATTCCGAGTTAAATAACTATAACAAAACAAGAAAAATTACACGACTGACCAATGACTTAACCTATGTGGCTATAGTTTTCGGACAGTCTCCCCCCAAAAAAGCCTCTTTACATACCTCGCCAAGTATCTTGACATACTTTACCGTTTATCTTTAGATACTTTGCCATTTATGTTGACATACTTTTTTTATGCGGTTTTGAGGTGTCTTTCCCCCTCCTAAATATGGGGTTTCATAAGCTTTCTTCCTCCTTCTCTTCCCTCATTCAAAACACATTCTCTTCGTGTCGTGTTTCTTTATCTGCATTTACCGCGAAAAATCGCATAAGTAAACACTTCTCTTGATAAATATTATGTATTTTCACGTAAAAAGTCCGAATACTTTAATTTTTGACGCTTTCAAGTCAGAAATCTTTAATAAATCCTGCATCATTAAAAAAAAAACACTAATTTTGCATTCAAATCATGTGGTGGTATGACACAGGACAAGTATGCCAATATATATAATAAGGTGAAAGAGGCGATGGAGAAAGATAGGCTTTTTCTTCGACCCGAATTATCCTTGGTACTGCTAAGTAGATTGGTGGGAACAAATACGGTGTACCTGTCGCAGGCAATAAACCAGGGGTTCGGATGTAGCTTCACAAGGCTTGTCAACAAATACAGGATAGAGTATCTTGTCAAAGAGTCCCTAAGGACAAACGTTAATATAGAAATACTGGTGGGCAAATACGGCTTCTGGTCGCGTAGCACATTCTACGACGCTTTCAGACTGTACACAGGTATGACACCACGAAGATATATGGAGAAGCAGAAAACCGGAATTGATGAAGGCGACGGCAGTACGGCTTACTCCACTAACTAAAATTGAGGATGAATCAAAAGAAATACGATGTCTAACCCTAAAACGAGCAGAACAGAAACAAAGGAAGACTACAAAAAACACGTACTTTGTCACGACGTCCTATAGGGCGCAGATGACACACAATGAATTAAAGAATTAATAGTTTTTTTTAATTTATAAATTAAAGTTTTTATCATTATGAAGAAAAAGT
>CALZUQ010000053.1 GCA_945829425.1 uncultured bacterium
TTAAGGTTAACGTTAAGGTTAAGGTTAACGTTAAGGTTAAGGTTAACGTTAAGGTTAAGGTTAACGTTAAGGTCAAGGTTAACGTTAAGGTTAAGGTTAACGTTCTTCCCTTACAATGAGGTTATTCGTCACCATACGTTGCATATACGACTGTATGACTGCTTTCAGCTTTTTCTCCGCCATGGCAACGTCCGTTGACGTCTTCAGCGATGGCAGAAGGTTCTTTTTTAGCAGGGGGTCGTCACAATAGTCGTAGACAGCCGTAACCTCTTTTCCGTTGAACTGTATGAGCCGGTTGCCATAGACATACTGGTATATCCCGCCGGAGTAGTTCACCGCCCAGGAGTCTTCTTTCGCCGACGCGTCGTGAGCAATGACATTCTTACCCCACGCCACATACTTCCCGCCATATCCGAGCCACGCGAGCAGAGTAGGCATGATGTCCGTATGCTGGCACACCGTCTCCGATACCCCTTGCGGCATTTCCCCTGAAGGGTCGTAGAATATTATCGGTACGGCGAAGAGTCCTATGTCTGTGCCGTAGATGTCATGATCTACGATATTCGTATGGTCGGCTGTCACGACGAAGATGGTGTTTTCATACCACGGCTGTTCTCTCGCCTTGTCAAAGAACTTGCGTAACGCGTCGTCAGTATATTTCACACATTTATGAATAGGGTTCTCCTCTCTCAGCGCACCGTCGGTTTTCGATATTATAAGGTTTTTAAGTCTTTCGGCGTAATTCTCCGGCACATTATATGGATGATGACTTGACGCAGTGAAGACGGTAGAGACGAAAGGCTCCTTGAATTCGGACATCTTAAGGGCGAAAAACTGCAGGAACGGCTCGTCCCATATCGCCCATGTGCCGTCGAAGTCTTTCTCTCCTCCAAAGCGTTTGTCGGCTACATATTCCTTCATGCCGAAATAGTCTTTGAAGCCAGAGGCTCTGGCGTATGCCTCAAAGCCCATGCTGCCGTTCGGCGCACCATGGAAGAATGCGGAATAGTATCCCTCTTTTCCCAGTTCTCCCGCAATGCTGCTGACATCGTTCATTGCCGACGGCGTGAGGAAGAAAGGCTCTACGAAATGAGGTATGGAGGAGAGTATCGACGGCATGGCATCAATGGACTTCCTGCCGTTGGAGAAAGAGTTCCTGAACGTCAGCGAGACGTTTGACAGGAAGTCGATAAATGGTGTCAATATTTCATATTTATTACGTTCCGGCCCTATGAAGTCGAGTTCCCCGACATAATCCTTTCCGAAGCTTTCGAGGATTATTATTACGACGTTCTTACGCCTTACGGTGTCCGGCTGCTCGCAGTGAACGGGAGAGAAAACGGCGTTCATCTCACTCTCCGTGAAATATCCGGGGTCGGCGAAGACACTCTTGCCTATGGAGCGGAGAAGGGAGAAGGGAGTGTTCAACACCACGGCGGCTTCGACAGGATGTGCCACAAACTGGTTGGCGTTGGACAGCGTGATAGGTCGTACGGCACGTCCTATGCCGCCACGTATGCCGAAGATGCACAACGGCAGGAAGAAGAGCAGCAGTGCCACGCGCCTTATGCGCTCCATCTTGCGTATCTTGTTCTCACGGCTCATGCCGCCAGGCGTCGAGACTTCTGTCCCTGTGTCTTCTGACGTAAAAGGGAGGAGTATCTTCCTTGAGAGGAAGAATACGATGACAATCATCGCCATGCCCGTCAGGAAGAGATACCAGTGGCTCACCGTCTCTGCTGCGAAGACCTTCATGAGGTTTCCCTCGTTGGAGAACTCAGAGAATACGGAGGCTGTCGTGCGGTGTCCCGTATATTTGAAATATACCGCATCGCCGAGGTTCATGACTATGCACACGGCGTTTATCACGGTGTACAGCCAATACACCACGTTATATCTCTTCTTCGGCAGCACCACCAGTGCCAGCACCACGACGGCATGGGTGTACATAATAGCCGAGGTGTCGAAGAGAAGGGAGCCGTGGAGCAACGACGCGAGGCTGTTGTCTTGCAGAATGTTTCCCAGCGTACCGCTGTTCTCCAGCACATAAACCACTCGTGATATCATGAATACAGCATATGATATCAGCAGGTATAACGTTGTTACTATTATTAGTGACAGATATTGCATGGTGTTAAAGTTTCTGCATGTCGTTGAGTTTCTTGTAGTACCCGTCCGTCTGAAGCAGTGAGGCGTGGGTGCCGCGCTCTACTATCTCGCCGTCGTGAATGACGCATATCTCGTCGGCGTTCTTGATGGTGGAGAGGCGGTGTGCCACAGCCACCGTGGTCCTTGTCTTCATGAGTCGTTCGAGAGCGTCCTGTACAAGACGTTCCGACTCCGTGTCGAGAGCCGACGTCGCCTCGTCGAGAATAAGTATCGGAGGGTTCTTGAGTATTGCCCTCGCTATGGAGACGCGCTGCCTCTGTCCTCCCGAGAGTCTGCTGCCGCGGTCTCCCACACATGTGTCGTATCCGTTTTCCGTCTGCATGATGAACTCATGGGCGTTGGCGATACGTGCCGCCTCCTCTATCTGCTGCTGTGTGGCGTTCTCCACTCCGAAGCATATATTGTTGCGGAAGGAGTCGTTGAAGAGTATCGCCTCCTGGTTGACATTGCCTATGAGCTGCCGGAGGTCGTGAATGCCGAGGTCCTTGACGTTTATGCCGTCAATGAGCACCTCACCCTCCTGAACGTCGTAATAGCGCGGTATGAGGTCGAGGAGTGTCGATTTTCCTGACCCTGACTGTCCTACGAGTGCCACCGTCTGTCCCTTGTGTATGGTGAGGTTGATGTTTTTCAGCACCCATTGCTCTGCATATCTGAAGCTTACGTTACGGAACTCTATCTGGCTCTCGAACGCCGTGAGCTTCTTCCGCTTGCTTTCCTCCGCCTCGACGATGTTGCTCTCAGCCATGAGTATCTTGTCTATGCGCTCCATGGACGCCAAGCCTTTCGGTATGTTGTATCCCGCACGCGAAAAGTCCTTAAGCGGCTGAAGGATGCTGTAGAGTATCACCATATAATATATAAAGGTAGGACCCGATATGCTTCCGCCGTTGAGCACGAGCACTCCTCCGAACCATAGCACTATGACGATCATCAGTGTGCCGAGAAACTCAGACATCGGGTGTGCCAGCTGCTGGCGTATGTTCACACGCATGACGTGGTCGCGGTATGCGGTGTTTGTCTTGTTGAACCTTCTGTTCATCTTATCCTCAGCACAGAAAGCCTTTATGATACGCAGTCCTCCCAGCGTCTCCTCCACCTGCGACATCGTGTCGCTCCATAAACCTTGCGCCACGATGCTCTGAGC
This sequence comes from uncultured bacterium, assembly GCA_945829425.1. Lineage (GTDB taxonomy): Bacteria > Bacteroidota > Bacteroidia > Bacteroidales > Bacteroidaceae > Prevotella. The sequence continues at coordinate 3,317 of CALZUQ010000053.1, forward strand.
CTTCAGCTTCTTGCCTATGGCACCCATCATCCACCCCATCAGCGGCACGAAGACTATGGTGAAGAGCGTCAGCTGCCACGAGATGACGAGGAGAGTAGAGAAATAGGCTATGATGAGCACGGGGTTCTTGAAAAGCATGTCGAGGCTCGACATCACGGAGTATTCTATCTCCTGTACGTCGCCCGACATGCGGGCTATGATGTCACCCTTCCGCTCTTCAGAGAAGAAGCCCAGAGGCAGTGCGTTGATCTTCTCGTAAAGCATATTGCGTATGTCGCGCACCACTCCCGTGCGGATAGGTATGATCGTGGCTGAAGAAAGGAAATACGCTCCCGTCTTGAGGAATGTCGCGAAAGCGAGGAACAAGCCTATGACGAGAAGCGTCGTGGTAGGTCCTACGCTGTCTATGAGCCGTGTGACGTAATAGTCGGCGTTGTTTGCCAGCACTTCCTTGGCGTTCTCCATGCTCCACGGCATGAGGGTTGTCACCCTTCCTGCGTCGCCCGTCTCAAACAAAATCTGGAGGATAGGCACAAGGGTGGCGAAAGAAAAGATATTCAGTATGGCACTGAGAATATTGAATATCACAGACAATACAAGGTATCTCTTGTATGGAGGGACAAAACGTTTCAGGACATTTATGAAGTCACGCATATGATTTATTTATCGTTTTACAAACTGCAGAAGGAACATTTTTATGTTTTTCTTTTGAAAAACACTTTCCTGCATATTTTTAATCTACAAAATTACTTTTTCTACTTGAGAATGCAAAAGAAAACCAGCGTGTTTTAAATAACTTTATATAAAGCATGGCATTATGGCCATGAAAAGAATGAAAAAAATCCTCCGTCCAAGGGCTGTCGGTGAGAAATAACAGAACTCACCAGTATAACCTTTGGACGGAGAATGTCATGTGGACTTTCGTCTCAGCGACAGGACTTCCGTCTTAACGATAGAACTCCGTGAACGCCTTGATACAGTTTATATGGTCAGTGACAGAAGCCGTCTCCCTGACGCTGTGCATGGCGAGAACTCCGTTGCCCATGTCAACACCGTTGACGGGCAGCGAGGAGGCGAGAATATTTCCCAACGTAGAGCCTCCGGCGACATCGCTGTGGTTTACGAAATACTGACACGGCACACCCGCCTTACGGCATATTCCGGCAAAGACAGCTGCCGAGACAGCGTCGGTGGCGTATTTCTGTGCGGCATTGAGCTTTATGACGGGTCCTCCACCAAGGAGAGGGTGGTTTGTAGGGTCATATTTCTCAGTATAGTTCGGATGCCAGGCGTGGGCGTTGTCGGCACTTATCATAAAAGATTTCTCTATCCCTCGGTAGAGGTCGTCTCCCCCACCCTTCTGCGCCATGACGACTCTTTCTATCATGCTTCTCAGGAATGGGCTTCCCGCTCCCTGCTTCGTCTGCGAGCCTGTCTCTTCGTTGTCGAATATCGCCATGATGTCCGTATGTTCGGGGACATATCCCTCGCCGAGCGACGTCATGGCATACAGGGCGGCATGAACCATGGAGAGGTCGTCGAGACGTCCGGCAGAAATCATCTCGTCGCAGAGTCCGAAGGTGACTGGAGGCGTAGTGTCGTAGAGATAGAGGTCGAAGTCAAGAATGTCCTTCTTCTCCACTCCCAGCTCAGAGGATATGAGCGACAGAAGTACACCGTCCTTCATCATAGCTTCCGTGACGCTCTGTGCCATGAGCGGCAGCATGTCTTTCTGTCTTGACAACGCCACTCCGTCGTTTACCTGACGGTTGAAATGTATGGCGAGGTTAGGAATGACGAGCAGTGGACGGCGTATGTGGAGCAGACGTGTCACAGGGTGCATGACGTCGCCGGAAGAGACAATCACCCTGCCTGCCAGCGACAGGGGACGGTCGAACCATGTGCTCAAGACGGGTCCGCCATACACCTCAGTGTTCAGCGACAGCATACCCCCTCTGCACATCTCTGCCTTAGGCTTTATGCGGAACGTCGGAGAGTCGCAATGTGCGCAGATGATATGGAAGCCACTGTCGGCAAGAGGTTTAGAACCTATTACGAAAGCATACACCGAACTGCCGTTCTTCGTGACATAGAATCTGTCGCCCGGGGCGGCGGAACACAGAGGCTCGGAAGGGTCGAAGGGTCGGAAGCCGGCGTCCCTCAACCTGTTACATACTGTCTCAACAGCGAGGAAATTCACCGGCGAGGACTGCAGGAAGTCAAAAAGGTCTTGTATCATATCTGTATTTTTCTGTTAGGTATGTGTATAAAGGAAAGTCAGATTTAAGATTGTGTAGAAAATTTTTTTTCTACCTGTACGGTTGAAGAGTATGCGGACGGAATAGGCTGGAAGCCTATACTTTGAGTAACCAGGGACGAAGTCTCCGGATTCTTGCACACCTTTTAAATATATACTAATATATTCTATGGTAATGACGTACCAAACCGTATGAAAGTTACATTACACCTTGGTTTTTCTGATAAAAAATCTCCATTATTCACCACCTTATTATAGTCTCTATTAAGGTTGGTTCTATAAATTCCCTACTTATCTGGTGGAAAAATATCATTTCTCATTTATCGCTGCTCTGAGACAATATTATTATATATTCCACAAATGAAAATAAAAAAACGAGATAAATGTAATAATATTTGTAAAAAATATTGGCAGTTTCATCATTTTTATGTACTTTTGCTGACAAATTGTAATTCACAGAAAAGACAACACACCTAACACTATGCAAAAAAACGAAAGAATAGATGCTTTAGACAAGAAAATACTCAGCATCTTGGCGAAAAACGCACGAATGCCTTTCAAGGACGTGGCGGCAGAATGCGGCGTGTCAAGAGCCGCCATACACCAGCGTGTACAGCGCCTGATAGAGATAGGGGTAATCCTGGGTTCCGCCTTCAACATAAACCCTAAGTCGTTGGGCTACTCCACATGTACCTATGTAGGCATAACGCTCGAAAAAGGTAACATGTACCGCGATGTAGCGGCGAAGCTGAACCGCATACCGGAAATCGTGGAGTGTCACTACACAACGGGTTCGTACACCATGCTCGTGAAGCTCTACGCCCGCGACAACGAGCAGCTCATGGAACTGCTGAACAACAAGCTGCAGAACATCGACGGTGTTGTCTCTACGGAAACACTAATATCACTGGAACAGTCGATAAAACGCGAGATACCTGTAGTGCTGACAGAAGAGGACTGACTCTAACACCTCTCGACTCACCTTAACCGCATAAAAAAAACAATGCACAATAACCCAATCTCTCTATGACGGGAAGGTTATTGTGTGTTTTTTTTCAGGACTGAAACAACCCATCATGAAAGAGAAGCGTAACGAAGGAAAATATCCGTTTATAGGAATAACGACAAACGCCGACGCTGAGGATTACAGCGTGAGGAAGAAATATTGCGAACAAGTTCTGAAGGCAGGAGGAGTACCAATACTCATGCCGCCATTCAATGACAATGATAAAGCTCTGGAAATACTCGAAAATCTTGACGGACTGATATTTACAGGAGGCGGAGACCATAACCCTCTGCTCATGGGCGAAGAACCAGTACCACAGCTGGGCAGGATAAACCCTGAACGCGACGCCTCGGAGATCATGCTCTGCAAGGAGGCGTACAAGAGGAACATACCTATGCTCGGCATCTGCCGCGGCATGCAGACGATAGCGCTCTCTCTCGGAGGGCATGTGAAGCAACATGTCTCGACAACCATAAAACACAGTCAGGACGCTCCGAAGGACACCGTGACACACAGCGTGGAAATAAAGCCGGACACCATGCTCAGCAAGACATACGGCGAGAGGGTGATATACGTGAACAGCTTCCACCACCAGGCGGTGGACAATACCGGAGCACGCTTCATAGCAGCTGCCACAGCACCCGACGGCATCATAGAAGCCATAGAGTCGGCGGAATACCGCAGCATAACAGGTGTGCAATGGCATCCGGAACAACTCGGCGAAGAAGGTAGGAAACTCTTCAATTGGCTCATAGAAGAGGCTAAGACCTTCTGCAGGGCAAAAGAGATACACAACAGGATTCTTACCATAGACTCTCATTGCGACACACCGATGTTCTTCTCTGAGGACGTTGACTTCATAAACGGCGACGACCGCATTCTCTACGACCTGAAGAAAATGGATTACGGACGCATAGACACGGTGACAATGGTGTGTTACCTGCCACAGCCAAAGGAAGGACAGACGTTCCGAGACGTGGCGCAATTCGACGTGGAGAGTCCGAAGGAGTATGCCGACATCATCTTCGGGAAAATAGAGGAGATATGCCGACACGACGGCATAAGCATAGCGCGAAGCATAGAGGAAGCACGTGAAAACAAGCAGAAAGGCATACACTCCATAATGCTCGGAATAGAGAACGGCATAGCATTGGAACATGACACGGAGAACATCAGACGTTTCAAAGACCGTGGCGTAAGGTATATCACGCTGTGTCACAACGGAGACAATGACATCTGCGACTCCGCACGAGGAGAGAACACCCACGGCGGATTGTCAGAATTCGGACGTGACGTGGTGAGGGAGATGAACCGACAGAACGTCATGGTGGACATGTCACACGCTGCAGAGACATCGTTCTACGACGCCATAGAGACATCGCGGAAGCCTATAGTATGCAGCCACAGCAACTGCAGGGCTCTCTGCGACCACCCGCGAAACCTCACCGACGAGCAGATGAGGTGTCTCGCAGAACATGGCGGCGTGATGCAGCTGACACTCTATGGCGGCTTCCTGCGTAAGGAGGGAGAGGCTACGATAGAGGACTTCATGAGGCATCTCGCACATGCCATAGACATCATGGGAATAGACCATGTGGGCATAGGGACGGACTTCGACGGCGACGGAGGAGTGAAGGGACTCGCCTCGGCAGCAGAGCTCCTCAACGTGACGTGCCGCATGGTAAGAGAAGGATATTCGGAAGAGGACATAGAGAAAATATGGGGAGGAAACTGGACAAGGGTGATGAAAGAGAACGAGGGATAAGAGAAAAATAAAAACAAAACAAAAACTTACATAAAACAAGTGAAACAGTATAACATATACACTGTTTAAGGCGTTATACTTATAAGCGGAGGATATAAGCATCCTAAAAAAACAAGACATGATGAAGCGAAACATACTTTTCTTTCTTCTTGCCCTGACTTTGGCGTCATGCAAGAACACAAGACAGACGGTAGAGGCAGAGACCGTGGCAAAGGAAATACCGGCGTTCTCGCCCGACTCGGCATACGTCTATTGCAAAAGCCAGTGCGACTTCGGATTCAGGGCTATGAACACCGCGGAGCACGACATGTGCCGCGACTGGATAGCGGAGGAGTTCAGACGACACGGATGTGAGGTGACCATGCAGGAGGCAAAACTGAAAGCATACGACGGAACAACGCTGAAAGCTACAAACATCATAGCGTCATACACACCGAAAAAATCAGAAGGAGACATAAGGCGCATAATGTTGTGCGCACATTATGACACAAGGCCTTGGGCGGACAACGACAGCGACGAGACGAGACACCACACACCCATTGCAGGAGCAAACGACGGAGCATCGGGAGTGGCGGTAATGCTTGAGGTGGCGAGAATACTACACAGCGCCGACTCGGCAGCAGTGGCGGTGGAATTTATATGTTTCGACGCTGAGGACTACGGCACACCGACATGGTACGACGGTGAGGAACAGACGGAAAACCCTTGGGCGCTGGGCTCACAATACTGGGCGGAGCAATATATCGCCGACGAAAACAGGAAAGAGATAGAATACGGCATACTACTTGACATGGTGGGAGGGACAGGAGCGAAATTCTATCAGGAAGGTGTCTCGCTGATGAAAGCAAAGAAATACGTGCAGAAGGTATGGTCGGCAGCATCGGAAGCAGGATACAGCAGCTTCTTCCCGGCAAGAGAGGGGGGATATGTCACCGACGACCACGTGGCGGTGAACGACGTAGCGCAGATACCGTGTATAGACATCATACCGTACTATCCTGACTGCCAGCAGTCGTCGTTCGGAATGACATGGCATACCGTGGACGACAATATGGAGAACATCTCGAAAGAGACACTGCAGGCGGTGGGACAGACATTGATACACCTGATATACAGATAAGGCGGGGGGATTATTTGAAAAAAACATTTCAGCACTGCCTGCCCACATTTTCTTTAAGTGATAACAGTCAGATAGGAGTAGAAAACAACAAGATAAAAATGATACGTCTCTGGTCAATACTTCTCTTCTTCTGCCTCTCGACGGTAATAATGAGAGGTCAGAACACTACCTTCGTCCCTACGATAAAGGTCGGGAAGGTATTGCTCGACAACGACTCTGTGCAGTATGTAGAGATGAACAACGTCTACTGCTATCCGCCGAAGACATTCAAGGACAGAAAGCAGCACGTACGCTACAACCGCACGGTGAGAAACGTCAAGAAGGTGCTCCCTATTGCCAAAGAGGTGAAGATGATCATGATGGAGACATACGAATATCTCATGACACTACCCGACGCAAAGGCGAGGGCAGAACATCTTAAACTCGTGGAGAAAGGGGTAAAGGAGCAATACACACCAAAAATGAAACGACTGACGCTGACACAAGGAAAACTACTCATAAAACTTATACACCGTGAATGTAACTCCACAGGATTCGACCTGATAAACGCTTTCATAGGACCACTGAAAGCCGGATTCTACCAGATATTCGCATGGACTTTCGGAGCGTCGCTGAAAAAGGCATTCGACCCGGAGAACGACCCGGAGGATGCAGAGATAGAACGCATAGCACGTCTCATAGAGGCAGGACAGATGTAATTAGGTAGAGAAATATTTTGAAAAAAGGGCGTAAAATATAAAAAAAATACGTAACTTTGCACACAATTCTTACCCCTACCCTATCCAGGGAAAAAATAATTCAAACAGTTTTTTTAAGAACACCTCCTGAGAATAAAAAATTATGGCATTAAAATGCGGTATAGTAGGATTGCCTAACGTAGGCAAATCAACATTGTTCAACTGCCTGTCAAGCGCAAAGGCACAGGCAGCAAACTTCCCTTTCTGCACCATAGAACCAAACGTAGGAGTGATAACAGTTCCTGACGAACGGCTCACACGACTGGCGGAAATAGTACACCCGGGACGTATAGTGCCCGCAACATGTGAGATTGTAGATATAGCAGGACTCGTAAAGGGTGCTTCAAAGGGTGAGGGACTTGGAAACAAATTCCTCGGAAACATACGTGAGACAGACGCTATAATACATGTACTGAGATGTTTTGAGGACGAGAACATCACTCATGTCGACGGAACCATAGACCCTATACGCGACAAAGAAATAATAGACACTGAGCTGCAGCTGAAAGACCTGGAGACAATAGAGGCACGATATGCCAAGACACAGAAAGTGGCGTCGACAGGTAACAAGGACGCAAAGATAGAATTCACGGTGCTGACAGCATACAGAGAGGCACTACTCGCAGGAAAGAACGCAAGGACAGTGACATTCGAGAGCAAAGAGGAGCAGGACGCGGCGAAGAACCTCTTCCTCCTGACATCAAAGCCGGTGCTGTATGTATGCAACGTAGACGAGACGGCGGCAAGCACAGGAAACGAATGGACACGAAAGGTCGACGAACTGGCAAAGGAAGAGGGCGCGGAGTCGATGATCGTAGCAGCAAAGACAGAAGAGGATATAGCCGGCTTCGAGTCGTATGAGGACAAGCAGATGTTCCTCGAAGAACTGGGATTGGAGGAAAGCGGAGTAAACCGACTCATAAAGAAAGCATACGCTCTGCTGAACCTTCAGACATTCATAACGGCAGGAGAGATGGAGGTGAAGGCATGGACATATAAGAAAGGATGGAAGGCTCCGCAATGTGCCGGAGTGATACATACAGACTTTGAAAAGGGCTTCATACGCGCTGAGGTGATAAAATACGAGGACTACATACAGTATAAGTCAGAGGCGGCGATAAAGGAAGCAGGAAAAATGGGCATAGAGGGTAAGGACTATGTCGTGCAGGACGGTGACATCATGCACTTCAGGTTTAACGTATAATGCGAAGCTCTCTCACACACACTTAAGACACCTGAAACGTTATGATGAGTTATATTTTCTGGAACCCGGAACTGACAGCCATACAGTTGGGACCGTTGGGCATACGCTGGTACTCGTTATGTTGGATTATAGGACTGCTGGCGGCTTATTTCTATGTTCGCAGGATTTTTTCTGACGAGAAGATACCTTACGAAAAGTTCGAGCCGCTGTACTTGTACTGCTTTATAGGAATAATCATAGGGGCACGCCTCGGACATTGCATATTCTACCAGCCGGAATATTTCCTCAGTTCAGCAAAGGGATGGTTCGAGATGTTCATACCCGTGAAACTCTTCGGAGCGGGGGTAGCTGACTCACTGAGCTCAGGACAATGGAAATTCATAGGATATGAAGGACTGGCAAGTCATGGTGGAACACTGGGATTGATGCTCGCACTGCTGCTATACAGCAGGAAGATGAAGCTGCCGTTGCTCTTCCTGATTGATGCCATAGCCATAGCGACACCTGTCACGGCATGTTTCATACGTCTCGGAAACCTTATGAACTCTGAGATAATAGGCAAGCCCACTACCCTACCCTGGGCTTTCGTTTTCGAGCGTGTAGACAATATCCCACGACACCCGGGACAGCTCTATGAGGCAATAGCATACTGCATACTCGCACTCATAATGTTCGCCATATATAAACGGACATCAAAGGGAAAGAAAGCAGAGAAGGTACGCACTGACTTCAGAAATATTACGGGAAACAAGGCTCGCTATGATTTCAAGGCTTCTCACGACAACAAGGCTGTTTCAGGCAACAAAACACTTAATGACAGCACAAGAGATACGAAGAATGAAGAGAAAAACCAGATGTCATTCTGCAACAGATATATCGGCACAGGATTTTACTTCGGGTTATGTCTCTTGTTCATATTCACAGCACGTTTCTTCATAGAACTGACAAAGGAAAACCAGGTAGACTTTGAATCTGCCATGACAATAAACATGGGACAGCTGCTATCATTACCATTCGTAGTTCTCGGTGCTGTATGTATGTGGAGGGGATATAAAAAGAAATAAGATTGTAAGCTTAGAGTTTATTGCTTAGAGAAATGAGATTGTAAGCTTAGATCTTTTTGTAGAACAAAGAACCCACCTTAAATAAAAGAGAAATGACAAGTTATAATATTTGTCATTTCTCTTTTTTCATTAGTCAAAAGCTTATCACATTTTATAACTACCTTTACTTGGAGATAAAGAGGGGCATCACTTCAGACAAACTGTTCGTGACGTGTGGATAAACTGTGGAAAAGCAGTGGAAAACCAATGTATAACCTGATATTTATCCACACCATGTCTGTAACAATATTTGACTGTGGATAACATTTATGGTTATGGAGAGGATAATAACACAGATATCAACAGAAGACAATAAGCGTATGACGTACACTACCCTACTCTGATAACCAGGATATTAAGTAATATAGAATGAGAGGGAGAAAAACGTTATGCACATAATCCACACTTTATCATCATCATTATTCTTTTTCTTTTTAAATATAAAAGGATATATAATAATTCTGATGTGTTGATAATGTTTATGAAAAACAAAAGACGGAATTTCTGAAATACATATGTCGTCATTTCGGAAGACATATTCTGGAAGCTGTCAGAAAAAACAGGTTTTATTTTGTCTTTAAAGAAAAAATACGTAACTTTGTAACCGCTCTTGTCAGGTGGGGATATGTAATACACCGATAACTCCCACATTACATGAAAACAAAATAATAAAAACTTTTTAAGCCATGGCGAAGAAAAACGGAGAACTGACACCGATGATGCAACAGTTCTATAAGTTCAAGAACGAAAATCCAGGTGCTTTGCTGCTGTTCAGATGCGGAGACTTTTATGAGACATATTGCGAAGACGCAGAAAAGGCGGCAAAGATACTTGGCATAACACTGACACGGCGAAACAACGGAGCGTCGCAGGGTGACGCTATGGCAGGGTTTCCGTATCATGCACTTGACACCTACCTTCCACGACTGATACGCTCAGGATGTCGTGTGGCAATATGCGAACAGCTGGAAGACCCTAAGAAGACAAACAAACTCGTGAAAAGAGGAATCACGGAACTTGTGACACCAGGCGTAGCCATGCAGGACAATGTCTTGCAGACGAAGGAGAACAACTACCTTTGTGCAGTATTTCTCGGGAAAGGGAATATTGGTGTCGCTTTTCTCGATGTCAGCACCGGAGAGTTCATGTGTGGGGAGGGCACAATGGAATATGTTTTGAAACTCATAGACAGTTTCCAACCTAAGGAGGTGCTCTATGACCGCACACGTCAGACGGAGTTTTTCCAGCATTTCCCCGCACGCCTGTGTACCTTCTCGCTCGACGACTGGATTTTCACGCTTCAGAATGCAGAGCATAAGCTTAAGAAGCATTTCAACGTCAAGACACTGAAAGGTTTCGGAATAGACCATCTGAAGAACGGCATAACGGCAGCAGGAGCAATAATAGAATATCTTGACATTACGCATCACAGCAACATGGGGCATATCGTCTCAATACAGCGTATAGACATAGAGAAGTATGTACGTATGGACCATTTCACTATACGCTCTTTGGAATTGTTGCGCCCTATAGCTGCTGAGGGTGTCTCGCTCCTCAACGTAATAGACCATACCTCCACTGCCATGGGAGGACGTATGCTGAGACAATGGCTGAACTTCCCCCTGAAGGATATAAAGATGATTGAGGGGAGACATAACATCGTGGAGTATTATTTCCGAAACCCTGAGTTCAGGGAAATGGTAGTGGAACAACTGCAACGTATATCAGACCTTGAGCGTCTGGCATCGAAAATCTCCACGTTACGCATAAATCCGCGTGAGCTGCGGCAGCTCATGGAGTCGCTCGACGCCACACAACGTCTGAAATACTATTGCCAGCATACTGACAACGGAGACCTCATGCTTACATCAGAGAAACTCGACGCATGTCTCGATATGCGCGAAAGGATAGGGAGGGAGATAGTGGCTGAGCCACCTCTGCTGACAGCAAAGGGAGGTATGATAGCAAAAGGTGTGGACAAAGAGCTTGACGACCTCAGAGAGCTGAACCATAACAGCAAGGCGTATCTGCTGAAGATGCAGCAAAGAGAGTCTGAACGTACGGGAATAGCGTCGCTGAAGGTAGGTTTTAATAATGTCTTCGGATATTACCTTGAGGTACGTAACACATATAAAGACAATGTGCCGAAGGAATGGGTGAGGAAACAGACTCTGGCGAACGCCGAGAGATATATAACACCGGAGCTGAAGGAGTATGAGGAGAAGATAATCACTGCAGAAGAGAAAATACTGGAGATAGAACAGAGGATTTTCTCCGTTCTCGTGAACGACTGTAAGGAAATCATACAGCCGTTGCAAAGAGACGCTTCGCTTATTGCGCGCCTCGATTGTCTGTTGAGTTTCTCGCTTGTCTCACTGCAATACCGCTATAACCGTCCGGTTATGGACAACAGTATCACTATAGACATAAAGAACGGTCGCCACCCGGTCATAGAGACCCAGATGCCGGCAGGAGAGAAGTATGTGCCTAACGATATCTTCCTTGACGACAAGCAGCAGCAGATAATTATAATCACCGGACCAAATATGGCTGGAAAATCGGCCCTGCTGCGTCAAACGGCACTCATAGTACTGTTGGCCCAGATAGGGTGCTTCGTGCCGGCAGAGAGTGCTAAAATAGGCGTTGTGGACAGAATATTCACACGTGTTGGAGCCAGCGACAATATAGCCGCCGGAGAGTCAACATTCATGGTGGAGATGACAGAGGCTGCCAACATACTGAACAATGTCACTGACCGCTCGCTCGTTCTCTTTGACGAGCTGGGGCGTGGTACAAGCACATACGATGGAATATCCATTGCATGGGCTATTGTGGAATATATACACACCAAGGTAAAGGCACGCACGCTCTTCGCAACACATTATCATGAGCTGAATGAAATGGCACAGCATTTCCAGAGGATACATAATTATAACGTCTCTGTCATGGAGACGGACAAGAAGGTGGTGTTCCTCAGAAAACTCGTTAAGGGAGGTTCAGAGCATTCGTTCGGTATTCATGTGGCAAGTATTGCGGGAATGCCGAAACAGATAATAGAACGTGCCGAGGTGATCCTGAAGGAACTTGAGGAAGAAAGCAGTGGGGTAGGGAGCGAAGTGGCGTTACAGGCTCTTCACTCACAGAAGGAAACGAAGGAGATATCTTTCTTCCAGCTTGACGACCCTATTCTTGTGCAGATACGTGACTCGTTGCTGACACTTGATGTCGACAATCTGACACCAATACAGGCGTTGAATAAACTGAATGAGATTAAAGGGATATTGAAAGGTTAAAGGTGGGTTATAAGTAGGTGTGAAAAAATATTCAACCTATATGGTTGAAATAATCGCACTTTCAGTTAGTATGTCTGGAGGCGTTGACCCCAGGTTTTACTCAAAGTATAGGATTCCAACCTAAGCTGTCCACAAAGTCCTCAACCGCACTGATTGAAATATTTTTGTACACCTACTTGTTAATTTCCACAATATACTAACATCATTGATGTATAACCAGTATAAGAGCATTTTCAAGGCTACGACACTTTTTGGCGGGACACAGGTCTGCCAGATACTCTTCAATCTTCTGAGGTCGAAGAGTATAGCCCTGCTTATTGGTGCTACTGGAATGGGAATCACTACGATGTATAATTCCTCGCTGACGTTGATTATAACACTTTTCGGCATGGGAATAAACATCAGTGTGGTGAATCACCTTACAAAAGCATACGATAAGGGTGATGAGGAAAATATTTCACTTATAACGACTGTTTTCCGACGTCTCCTTCTTATACTGTCGTTGTCAGGAATGATTGCCGTAATAGCTTTCTCTCCCTTGCTCAGTCTTTGGTCGTTTGGAGACAATAGTGAGACGTTGAATTACTGTCTTCTTTCCGTCCTCGTAGTGATGACTTTGCTGCAACAAGGCAATACTGCGATATTGGTGAGCATGAAGCATGTAAAATATACTGCGATGAGTTCTGTCCTGTCGTCGTTGGCGACACTCCTCGTATCAGTGCCGTTCTTTTATTTCATGAGGTATGAAGGTATTGTTCCGGGAATGATTTTTTCTTCTGTATGCAGCTATATTATATCACTGTACTTTGTAAGTAAGATAAAAATTAAAAAGACGACGGTGTCTATGCATACCGTAGTGAAATACAGCAAGATATTCATTTCGCTTGGCATGGCTATGGTACTGTCACAGTTGTTCGGCAGTCTTTCTCTTTATGTCATAAATATCTCTGTAAAGTCGTTAGGAGGGCTTGTAGACCTTGGCTTCTACAATTCTGCGGTATATATAGTAACGTACAGTGTCATGCTTGTCTTTTCCTCCATGGCTTCAGATTACTATCCTCGTCTGTTGTCGTCATTAAAGGACAGGATGTTTATGAACAGCGTGATAAACCAGCAGACAGAAATTATAATACTTCTTGCAGTACCTATTCTTTCTGCCATGATATTCTTTACACCATTGGTGGTGAGGATTATCCTTTCCTCAGAATTTTTGGTCATAATACCTTTGTTGCGCATACTCTGTATCGGCATGTTCCTGAAAAGTATTTCTTATGCCCTTGGATATGTCTCTTTGGCTCATGGCGAAAAGAATGTGTATTTCTGTATTGAGGGAATATACAGTAATCTGGCTACGGTAATATTATCTGTATTCTTTTATTGGATGTATGGTCTTGAGGGTTTGGGATATGCCATGGTGGTGGACTTCCTGTTGTATTTCTTTGTGATATATATTGTTGACAAATACCGTTATGGATACATCATCGACAGAAGGGTGACAATGCTTGTCATAACGTCGGTATTATTCCTCTCAGCAATGTTTTCTATGTCTTTCCTTCTCACAGAGCAATGTTTCTATGTCTCAGGAGGCTTCTTCCTGGTGGTAATATCCGCATTGTATCTTTACACATTGAAGAAAAGGGTTTCAACGAAAAAGGAAACGGCGTAATGGTTTGAAAAATAATTATATTATTGAATGAATAATGATTTACATAACGGTATTGTCAGTGTTTAAGAAATCTTTTGAATAGTCTTATAGTTATGAAGAATATTTTAGGGAATCTGCTTATGATATACACCTCCCTGTAAGGAAAATTCAAAATATGTATCTTTTTCTTCAGTTCCTTACTGTAATATATGCTCTCTTTATCCAGAGAAGAAAAGTATAGGAGGTATTCCTTATATGACGAGCATTTTTCTGCACTTAACGCCAAAGCGTATGATATGGTCTTTACATATCCGTTATAGAATACGCTTTCAAAACTGTACCATAGGTTTATGTTCTTTAGCCTGTTTCTGATGATAGCATATATAGTGTCATTGATTGTTATAAGGTCTGGATTCTTATTACGAGAGACGCTGTCCTGACGTTGCAGAACATTATAAATAATATCGTTTATAAAAGCTATCTTTTTACAATAAAATGCGAGACATACAGAAAGACAGACATCTTCATTTACACGTATTCTACGTATATCTTCGTTATAAGAAGCTGTCAGAATTGTCTTCCTTATTAGTTTCAGCCATAGTGTCGCTTTATAATTTGAATTATGTATAGCGGCAGAGAGAATGTTTTCCCTGCCTTCAATAGTCTTTTTTTTATATCTCCTTTGTTCTCTTAGTGTTTTTCCTTGTTCGTCTATAAGTCTGTATCTTCCAAAAACCATGTCGGCATTTGTCTTCTCTGCTTCTGAGGCTAATAATTCCAGTGTACAAGGCTCTATGAAGTCATCGGCGTCAACATGATATATATATTCACCTTTCGACAGTAACAATCCTTGATAGCGAGTGTCCGACTGTCCGGTGTTTTTCTTGTCAACTATTGTAATGTGAGGGTTGTCTTTGTATTTCAGCAGTATATCATAGGAACTGTCTGTGGAACCGTCGTTCAATATTATTATTTCATAATTACGGTATGTTTGTGACAATATGCTGTCAATACATTTTTCAACGTATTTTTCAACATTGTAAACAGGTACTATAACAGATATTTTTACGCTCATAAGAATTAATATTTCAAAAGAAAACAGTGATAAAATCAATATCTTATTATTTTCTTTCCAGATGATGTGATATATATTCCAGGTTCTGAGGCGTTTGATATTTTTCTTCCAGAGAGGTCATAATATCCGCCTGTTGAGGTGGCTTCCTCTTGAAAGACATTCTCTATTCCGGTATAAACCTTTTGTATATATTTCACACCTTCAAGAGCATTTATCTCACCATATCCATAGATGTTGTTCGGATATTCCAGAGAGTCATCGTAATGTGAGGAGGTATGGGCTATGACATCGAGGATATCTTCAGGCGACAGTGTAGGGCACACCTGAAGCCATAGAGCTATGATGCCTGTCACTATAGGGCATGACATTGATGTTCCGTTTGAGACAGACCATAGATATTTCCTTCCGTTATACGTAAAATCCTTTATGTTCCATCGTTTGGGATATAACGTCTCGTTGGCAGCGTAATATTTACTGCCGTAAGCAGATACTATGAATTGTCCCGGAGCCATTACATCAGGCTTTATTTGTCCGGAAAGGGTAGGGCCCTTACTGCTGAAGGAAGCATGTGAACCGTTTGAGCCATATTCAACATGAAGTTGTGTGCCATGCATATTGACTATGTCTGTACGGTAAGCCGTGGCACCTACGCATATCACGTCTTTTATACTACCAGGCAACAATATGTTATGGTCGTTGGAAAAGTCTGACAACGTCTCGTCAAGAACGTTTGACTTGAATTCTCCGGAGATGCTATAGCACTCAATATCGTTTTTTCCGTCAAGCAGCGTAAGCGATATATTTGAACCGCTTATGGTCTTCAGTGTATCTGTCACCATAAGTTCTGTTGCCCATTTTCTTTCGTCGTAACATGACTTATATGCAGTGAAATATATTATGTAGCGTGACTCGTCAATATCTATAGTATCACTGCAAATTCTGTCCTCTACGTGTATTATTTCTGAAACGTCATACGTTCTTTGCTGTGGTTTTCCTGTATTGTCATAGAATGATAAAGTGAACACCGGAGGAAGGTCGGAAGAGAAGGTGTATAAAGCCTCTTTTGATGAGTTGGTTATGAATGCTCCGGCTTTCTCTTTACCTTTTTCTTTGTGTATATATGTGTTTTTTAAGGCTTCGTTACCAGCCGCAGAGCAAATTATCCTGCCTTTACCCAACATCTCGCAAAGTATCTCGCTGTAAAGCTGAGTATCGAAGAAATTGTCTTTTGAACCTTCGCTGAAGTTTATAACACATGGTTTTCCGACTTTTTTTGCATAATCGAAGAGATATTTGAAGCCTAAGAGGTCTGTAGCGGTATTATAAAGCAGTATGTTTTCCTCGCTCACCAACGACATGTTGTCTGATGTGAAATTTGCTACAAGGCATAAGTCTGCTTCCGGAGCCATGCCTGAATATTGTCCTAAGGCGTTTCCTTCACTTCCGGATCCTGCTGCCGTAGCTGAAGTGTGAGTGCCATGGGTACATAGTTCTGCATCGAAAGAAGTCCATTTGTTTATCAGTTCTGTCTGGCTTGTATATTCTCTTCCAACATAAACAGTGTCTTTTCCTGTCACTTCTGAGCCTTCAGAAGAAAAGTCTAACTGGTCCCATAATGCTTTTATTCTATACCTTCCCATATCGTTGCTCCAGAAAGTAGGGTGGGTGAGGTCGAAGCCTATGTCCATTACACCTACTATGATACCCTCTCCTGTAAGTTTTTTACCGTCAGGAAGGGTTATATCGTTTTTTGTTTCTGTGACGTGTGTCATGTCTGCCGAGAGGTCGTTGGTTATTGCACACGGTTTTCCTGCTTCTATTCTTTTCACCTCACTGATTTCCGATAGTTTTTTCAGCTGTGAAACTTTAGTTCTTACTATATGCTTGTCACCCCATGAAGCGAGAATGTAACATCCGTTTTCCCTCAATATTTCCTCAGTGTTACAACGAATAATGACCGTAATGTCGGGTGATTGTCTCAAGCCTCTTGTCATGATTGCGTTCTCATACTTTTCCGAGTTATCTGATTGCCTCGTCATTTCTGAACTCCCTGAGCAGCGCTGATATTCGTCATTTCTCTGTTTTTCTGACACTTCAATGTCCCTTATGGTCTTTCTAATCCATTGCGACATTTTGCCGTAGTTCTGGCAGAAGCATGGCAATGAAGAAAATATTGTTAAAAAGAATATGCTTATGGCTGTTTTTCTCATGACTTCTATAGTATTTGATAATATCGGCGATTTGGTACCGCCTGTAGCGGTGTTCTGGTACCGCAGATT
>CALZUQ010000054.1 GCA_945829425.1 uncultured bacterium
CAAACTATATGGTTGCCAAATCAAAACAAGAAAGCCAAAAGAAATGAAAGGAAAATACTTTGAATACGCTGTAACACAATTATTTATGCAAGTTTAACTTATAAATTCTGAGAATATCGTTTGATTAGGATGACATAGGGTAATCTTCTTCTTGAAAACATATTTTATAGATGAAAATATCACGAGTAAAGCAAAAAAATGACGAGAAGGCCAATAGTCTGCCACTTTTTGTATATTTTTACATGAGAAGCCACACCAGGACGATACCCGAGAAACTTCTTGTATATGGGTTTCGCGTCATACTTCTCTGTCTCTATGAACTGGTGGTCGAAGTCAACATCATATCCCTCGCCCTCTTTCAGCTGCCCTGTGGCCAACAGGCAATTGAGCAGCTACGTGATAAGCTTGTCTGCCGTGTTGAAGTCGTAGGTCTTGCCTTGGTCGGACGTGTGGGATAACAAAAATCCCGGGCAACTTTTGTTGCACGGGTACTAAAAAAGTTGAATTTATAATAGTGTTTCGGAATTTAGGCTTAAAAAGTCATTCTGAGGTATATGCCGTAGTATTCCATGATAATCGGTTTGTGATGAAGAAGATAACGGCATCAAAAAAAATAACAAGGTCAAGAAAGAATGTACGGCAACGGATATAACGAAGGTCGTTCTCCATGATATCGGAACGACGTGACGTATTGTCGGAAGGAAGGTAAAACGAGGATTCTGCAATAATGCCTGGAGACACCCTTAGAATATCAACGTAATCTTCACAAATCTGTGACATGGCATCAACATACTCCACACTTCGCAGCCGTGGACCAACAATGCTCATTGCTCCACGAAGAACAAGGGTCATGACATACCAGAAAGAGAGTATCACAGACGCTCTGCCTTCGTAACGCGGAATGGTCAGCGTATCTCCATTTTTTCCGACATATTCGTCTTTTTCCGCCCTCCTGTGGGACGAGAGGCTGTAGAACACCTTCACTATAATGTAGAAAGGCAACATTATAATGAGCGAAAAAAGCGATGTTATGATATCAAAGGACCTTTTCATTGCATTTTATTTAACAGGGAACAGCCTTGCGGCTATACCTTAACATTAACCTTGACATTAACCTTGACATTAACCTTAACCTTGACATTAACCTTAAAGTGAAACCTGAACCTTGAAACCTGGAACTTGAAACCTGGAACTTGGACCCTGGAACTTGGAACCTGAAACCTGGAACCTGAAACCTGGAACCTGAAACCTGGAACTTGAAATCTGAAACCTTTCACTCCTCTCCTCTGTTTCAATATTCAGGGTACAGCTGAAGGCTGTTTCAGTTTATCATTGTTTTAAGCACTTTCAACGCTTCCGCTACTGTCTCTATTCCGGAGAATACAATCTTTGGTATGCTGTTAACCACTTTAAACTGGCACTGCCGGGGATGGCTTGTAGCATAGTTTATCAGTGCCGTAAACTCTTTTGATCGGTAATATGGGCTTTGCTGGTCGCGTAAGAGCTGTAGTTGCATGGTATGCTGTTTCAGTACGATCTTTTCACACCCCATTGCCTTTCCGTACCTCCGTAAAAGGACAACAGACATCAGTTCCTCACCCTCATGTGGAATGGTACCGAAGCGGTCTATCATACGACTGCGATACGCCTCCAGCTCTTCGTCGCTCTCTATGCGGTCGAGTTCACGATACAACAGCATACGTTCTGAAGCTCCGGGGACATAGTAGTCAGGGAAATACATCTCCAGATCGCTCTCTACGGCACAGTCGTCGACAAACTCTATGGCCTGCGCCCCTATGCAGCGTTTGTCTTCCTCTATCTGTTCCTCCTGAAGGTCACGGAACTCCTCGTTACGCAGTTCCACGACGGCCTGCTTCAGAATTTTCTGATATGTCTCATATCCCAAGTCCTCCATAAAGCCACTCTGCTCTGCTCCCAGCAGGTTTCCCGCACCTCGAAGGTCGAGGTCCTGCATGGCTATGGAGAAACCAGAGCCAAGGTCGGAGAATGTCTCCAAGGCTTCGAGACGTGTCCTTGCATCGTGGGAGAGGAACGACAATGGCGGTGAGAGGAGATAGCAGAACGCTTTCCGGTTGCCACGTCCTACACGCCCTCTCATCTGGTGGAGGTCTGAAAGTCCGAACTTATGTGCGTCGTTGATGATGATGGTGTTGGCGTTGGGTATGTCTATGCCATTTTCTACAATCGTCGTAGAGAGGAGCACGTCATAGTCGTGGTTCATAAATCCCACGATAATCTTTTCCAACTCTGACGGTGACATCTGTCCGTGACCTATGGCAACACGGCAGTCGGGGATATGACGCTCTATAAGCCTCTGTATCTCCTCAAGGTTAGAGATGCGGGGATTGACGAAATACACCTGTCCGTTGCGTGACATCTCAAAGTTTATCGCGTCGGAAATTATCTCATGGCCATAGGACGCCAGTTCCGTATTTATAGGATGACGGTTTGGAGGTGGTGTTCGCATGATGCTCATGTCACGTGCTCCCATGAGTGAGAACTGCAGTGTACGTGGTATCGGTGTGGCAGACATTGTAAGGGTATCAATGTTCGTCTTCATCTGTCTGAGCTTCTCCTTTACCGAGACACCGAATTTCTGCTCTTCGTCTATGATGAGGAGTCCGAGGTCGTGCCATTTCACGTTTTTGGCAATAAGCTTATGAGTCCCGATGAGAATGTCTATCTTTCCGTCAGCAAGGTCGCGCAACACCTCTGTCGTCTGCTTCGCCGTACGTGCACGTGAGAGATAGTCAATGCGCACGGGGAGTCCCTGCATTCGTTTTGTGAAGCTGTTGAAATGTTGGAATGCGAGAACTGTGGTAGGCACGAGCACTGCCACCTGCTTTGAGTCGCAAGCCGCCTTGAATGCAGCACGCATAGCCACCTCAGTCTTTCCAAATCCCACATCACCGCAGACGAGGCGGTCCATAGGTCTTGGCGACTCCATGTCGTGCTTCACCTCCTGCGTAGCTTTCACCTGGTCGGGAGTGTCTTCGTAAAGGAATGACGCCTCAAGCTCATTCTGCAAATAGTTGTCAGGCGAGAACTGGAATCCCGACTCATGACGGCGTTTGGCATACAGACGTATGAGGTCACGGGCTATATCCTTTATTTTCTTCTTCGTACGCTCCTTCAGCCGTTCCCAGCTTCCTGTGCCGAGGGAGGAGAGGCGTGGAGCTTCAGTAGCTGTCGAGCTTCGGTATTTGCTTATCTTATACAGCGAGTGGATGCTGACGTCCACCTTGTCGTTGTTCTGATATACAATGCGTATGACCTCCTGATAGCTGTTGCCGACAGGAACACGTACCAATCCTGCAAAACGCCCTATGCCGAAGTCTATATGTACGATATAGTCTCCCGGCTCCATCTCCTGAAGCTCCTTAAGCGTCAGTGCCATCTTTCCGTGGCGTGCCTTGTCCGACTTAAGGTTGTACTTATGGTAACGGTCGAAAATCTGGTGGTCGGTGAAGAAGCACGCCTTCAGCGTGTTGTCTATGAACCCCTCATGCAGGGTATATCCGGCAGGGAGCAGAGAGAGCGTGTCGTCCTTTCCGCTCTCTGCCTTTACGATGTCCTGCAGACGTTCCACCTGCTTCGGGCTGTCGGCAAGAATAAACGTGCGGTATCCGTTGCCGCTATATTGCTTCAACGTGGAAGTGAGGAGTGAGAAGTTCTTGTGAAACAACGGCTGCGGCACGAAAGAAAACTTCAGTACGGCATCATACTCTTTATGCTCCGAGGTCTGAAGACCATATTCCAAGCATTTCATGCGCGACAGCTCCATAGTCACCACACTGCGTGTGACGAGTAGCAGGTCGCGTTTCATAGACTCTTCAATATCTTTACGCTCATGCTCTGGAGCAGCAGCAAGACGGTCAGAGAGAGCTTGATGCGAGAAGCCCTCCTCGTAGATTTTTCCTATGCGGTCGATCAGGAACGTCTTGTCTTTCATCACTACGAGCGTATCGTCAGCAAGGAAAGAGGTGAGAGGTTTTTTCTCCACCTTTATAGCAGACAACTGCGGCACTATCACGACATGGTCTTTTCTCTCTTTCGACAGCTGGTCTTCAATGTCGAAGGTACGTATGGTGTCTATCTCGTCGCCGAAGAAGTCGATACGGAAAGGCAGTTCAGAAGAGAAAGAATAGACGTCAACAATGCTGCCCCTGACGGCATACTGCCCCGGCTCATAGACATAGTCGACACGCTGGAAGCGCAAGTCAGCCAATCTTTGCTCCACATCGCTCAAGCTTATCTCCTGATGACAATCGAGAGAGAGACGGTTGTCTTCCACGTCACTCTGTGCAATGACCATCTCCGCCAGTCCCTCCGGGCATGTCGCCACAAGAACCTTACGGCCTCCACAGAGTGCTGAGAGCACCTCCGTTCTCAGTATCTCGTTTGCCGGGTCGTGCTGTCCGTATTTTATGGCTCTCTTGAACGAGGAAGGAAAGATCAAGGCACGGTCGTCGGCAACAAGGTTCCGGAGGTCGTGATAAAAATATCCTGCCTCCTCCATGTCGTTGAGTACAAAGAGTATTGTGCGCTCCTCACGCATGGCGAGGGCACCGAACACCACGGGGGTGGCTGAAGCCGTCAGCCCCCCGATGTATGCGTTGCGCACTCTGCTGTCGGCAACGACATCTGACAGTGAAGCCACTTGTGGTGACATTATATAATACTGTATAATACTCTTTTCCGTCTTTAATGACATATTTCTACCTTGGATTTATGACCTTGACATTAACCTTAACCTTGACTTGAAACCTGAAACCTGAAACTTGAAACCTGGAACCTTGAAACCTGGAACCTGGAACCTTGAAACCTGGAACCTGGAACCTTAACTTAATACCGAGCTTAATCGTAACTTAAGGCAAAACTTAGTCATAGGTTAAGACGGGGGTTATAATTTAGTTAAGGTTAAGGTCAATGTCAAGGTCAATGTCTCCGCCTGTCTTCTGCAAGCAGTTCTTTATGACACCGTTATCTCAGTAACGTTAGCGAAGTCGATGTCGTCAGTTGATTTCACCTCAGGTTCATAGACCGGTATGATTGTTCCCGGACGACAGAACACCGGCATCTGGTCGAGAGGCACCTGTACATTCTTGAGCCATACCGGGCCATGGAATCTCTCACGTGTGAAGAAATGCACCCATTCGCCTTCCGGAAGATAAATGTCACGGCAGTCGTCAGCATTCATGACAGGAGCAACGAGGAAGAAACGTCCGAAGTAATACTCGCTGTCAATATGCCAGCATGTAGGGTCGTTGAAATGGTGCATGAGAAGAGCCTGCACGACAGGATATCCCGACTCTGTTGCCACACGACTCTCCTGAATGATGTACGGCATGAGACGGTATCTCAGTTTCCACCATTTCTTCACGATGTCTGATACGGAAGGATAATACCACGGCTCACGCTTGTGAGTTCCGTGATAACGCATGTGTGAAGAGAACACTCCAAACTGCGTCCAACGAACATACACCTTAGGGTCGAGCACGGAGTTCATGAAGTCCGGCTCGCTGTGGAATCCAGGAATGTCATGACTCCAGAATGCGAAGCCTGAGAGTCCGAAATGCAGTCCGCCCTTCAGCGAGCCTGCCAATCCTGCCCACGACGACTCAGAGTCTCCGCCCCAATGCAGGGGGTATCTCTGACATCCTGCCCATGCCGCTCTCGCCCATACTATGCCGTCGCCAGTAACATCTTTTGTCACCTCGAAAGCCGCTTTCTGATACAGCAGGGCATAGATGTTGTTCAGTTGCTCAGGGGTCATGGAGTGATATGTGGCATCCATGTGTATATTCTCTCCAAAGTCTGTCTTAATACACTTCACGCCCATGTTGAGCAGTTCACGCAAGAGGCCTTTATACCATTCCGTAGCCTTGTCGTATGTGAAGTCTATGGTGCCGGCATAGTCGAGAGTAGAGAAGTTTGAGCCTTCAGAAGCCTGTTCCTTGAGCAATGGTCCGATATAATTGTTCTCCTTAGCCTCAGTAATCTGTTCAGCACCCTTTGCCACATAAGGCAGCTGCCATAGCGACACCTTATATCCGTCAGATGCCAGACGTCGTATGAAGCCCTCAGGGTCAGGGAATCTCTCCGGGTTGAACTTCCATTCGCAGAGCCAGTCAGTGCGGAACCATCCGGTGTCGAGGTGTATGACATCGCAAGGATAGCTCTCTGCCCGCAGTCTCTGACATATCTCCTCAACTTCTTCTGCCGAGAAATAAGACATCCTCGACATCCATATTCCGAACGACCATAGCGGGAGCATTGGCGGGAATCCTGTCAGCTGACGGTAATGGTAGAGTATGCGCTCAGGTGTCTCTCCACCTATTATAAAAGCATCTATCGTAGCACGGTCGTTGCGGAACTGTACCGAGCGTGTGGAATGGTCGGCAAGGGAAAGGCGGCAATAGTCAGAGGTATGGTAGAAGACGCCATACATACGGTTAGACATATAGAAAGGAATGTTCTTATACGCCCGTCGGTTGTTTACGCCCTGTCCGTCCTGGTTTTTCAGGAAGAACGTCTGTCCGGAGAGATCCATTTTACGGAAGCGTTCTCCTGTTCCTACGAAACATTCGTCGGCAAGACATTTGAAAGATAGCGTGGCACGGTCGGCGTGGCCCTCTGTCTTGCAGAAGCCTATAGGCAGTGCGTCGTAACGAGGCGGAGAGAAATGGTCGTCGCTGAGTTCCACGCCTTTCCTTCTGTCGCCGTCAGGATATACCGTAAGACGAAGAGTAGGCTGAGGGGCAGGGAGTATGTCGCTCCACCACTCTATTGCCGGTGGGTTCATGTCAATAGTGGCACGCAGTGCTCCTTCGGCATCAAATATGCTGTATATGCCGTCAGAGAAAGAGACGGTGAGTGGCGACACTGCCAGCTTAGGGTCTATGGCAAGCATTTCGCTCGTTTCGCTCATCTCGTCTCCCACCATAGAGGTGAACACTCTCACTATGGACTTGCCGTAAGCCCTCAGTCGCAACGGGAAAGCCTCCTGTGCCACTTCTTTGTCGGCAAGCATGTCTTCCTGCAACACCTGTTTCTGATATGGCACAGTGATGATGACATCACCGTCGACGGCTTTCACCATTGTAGTATTATATGCCTTCCATAAGGACTCGTCCCGCGACAAGTCACGGTCGAAGTCCATCCAGTCAAAAAGGTAATAGTTTGTTCTTTGCATGATTAGGTTTCATTCGGTGGTTAGTAGTGATCATTCTTTGTTAGCCTTCTTTCTCTCGTTATGGTCGAGGATGATTTTCCTCATTCGCATGGACTTCGGAGTCACCTCGACAAGTTCGTCGGCCTTGATATATTCGAGGCATTCCTCCAGCGAGAGCACGGTCTTTGGAATTATGCGTGCCTTATCGTCAGAACCGGAGGCACGCACGTTTGTAAGTTGCTTTGCTTTCGTGACGTTTATTACGAGGTCATTGTCATGGACATGCTCTCCTACGACCTCTCCGAAATATACCTCCTCGCCCGGGTCGATGAAGAATTTTCCGCGGTCCTGCAGCTTGTCAATGGAGTATGCGAATGCCGTGCCTGTCTCGAGTGCTATCATAGAGCCGTTGAGACGCCGTGATATTTCGCCCTTGAACGGCTGATAGTCCTTGAACCGGTGAGCCATGATAGCCTCGCCCTGTGACGCTGTAAGGACATTTGTGCGCAGTCCTATGATACCTCTCGACGGCACGTCGAACTCAATGTTCACACGGTCGCCTTGACTCTCCATAGACACCATCTCTCCTTTTCTCCTCGTCACCATGTCGATCATCTTGCTTGCAAACTCCTCCGGCACGTTGATTGTCAGTTCTTCTATAGGCTCACATCTCACGCCGTCAATCTCTTTGTATATCACCTGTGGCTGTCCTACCTGCAGCTCATAGCCCTCTCTTCGCATGGTTTCTATGAGCACGGAGAGGTGGAGCACTCCACGTCCGGACACCACCCATTTGTCTGTAGAGCCTTCGAAAGGCTCCACCCTCAGAGCAAGGTTTTTCTCTAACTCTTTCTCCAGACGGTCGTTGATATGTCGTGAGGTGACAAACTTACCTTCCTTTCCGAAGAACGGCGAGTCGTTGATGGTGAAGAGCATGGACATGGTCGGCTCGTCAATTGTTATAGGAGGGAGTGGCTCGGGATTTTCGAAATCGCATATTGTGTCGCCTATTTCAAATTTCTCAAGTCCTATGATGGCACAGATGTCTCCGCTCTGCACCTCTTTTGCCTTGACATGCCCCATTCCTTCAAAGACGTGTATCTCCTTGATACGTGTCTTCTCCATGCTGCCGTCACGGTGAGCTATGGTGACGTTCTGTCCCTCTGCGAGTGTGCCGCGGTGTACCCTTCCTACGGCGATACGTCCTGTATAGTTGGAGTAGTCGAGGGATGTGATGAGCATCTGCGGTGTGCCTTCCAACACCTTCGGTGACGGTATCACCTCAACGATCTTGTCAAGCAAGTAGTTGATGTTGTCGGCAGGAACGTTATAGTCTTCGGACATCCAACCGTTTTTTGCCGAGCCATATATTACGGGGAAGTCCAGCTGATCTTCTGTAGCGTTCAGCGAGAACATAAGGTCGAAGACCATCTCATACACCTCTTCGGGACGGCAGTTTGGCTTGTCAACCTTGTTGACCACCACAACGGGTTTCAGTCCTATCTCCAGAGCCTTATGAAGCACGAAACGTGTCTGCGGCATAGGGCCCTCAAAGGCATCGACGAGGAGTATACATCCGTCAGCCATGTTCAGCACGCGTTCCACCTCGCCTCCGAAGTCAGAGTGTCCCGGAGTGTCTATGATGTTTATCTTTGTTCCCTTCCAGTTAATAGAGACATTCTTTGAAAGTATCGTTATCCCTCGTTCTCTCTCAAGCTCATTGTTGTCCAAAACAGTGTCAGAATTGTTCTGACCCTCACGGAAAAGGTTGCCCGCCAGCATCATCTTGTCCACAAGCGTGGTCTTGCCGTGATCTACGTGTGCGATAATCGCAATATTCCTGATATCTTGCATAAATGAAAAAAATTACGTGAATGTCACTTTTTATTCTGCAAAATTACAAAAAAAATATTATTCTCGCAGTATAATGAGCAAGAAAAATATTCTTTTGGTTAAAAAATACAAATAAAATGGCAAATTATATATGTAAAACGACAGATATTGCAAAAAAAGCAGTACCTTTGCAACGCTTTTCACGAAGAAAAGTTGCATTTGACAATGTCTGGGGCTACGATTAAGGTCTCATGAGCATTTGAAAGATGTAATTCATAATCATTAATCACTAATTTACAAATGTATTTAGATCAGACAAAAAAGGCAGAGATTTTCGGACAGTACGGAAAGTCTACAACTGACACAGGCTCTGCAGAGAGCCAGATCGCTCTTTTCTCTTATCGTATCAAGCACCTCACAGAGCACCTGAAGGCCAACCACAAGGACTTTAAAACAGCACGCTCACTGACACAGCTCGTAGGAAAGCGCCGCGCACTCCTTGATTATCTCAAGGACCGTGACATCGAGCGTTACCGTGCCATCGTAAAGAAACTCGGTCTCCGTCGATAATCATCTGTCAGAAAAGCTATATAATCCTGCCCTTTCCTTTAAGAGCAGGATTATTTTGTAATAGGTGGGTTATATTAATTCCCACCTATGAAGAAAAACAATCTGCCGGACAAAGAAAAAGAAATGACAAAAGACATACAAACACCCGGAAAGCACACCGTGCTCCCCCTACTCTCTTCTGCCGTTTTGGCAGGAATATGTATAGGTATCGCAGGCTTCGGTTACCTTGCAGAGAAAAGCATCATAGGTGCCGTACTCTTTGCTTTCGGACTTCTCACCGTAGTGAGCTACCAATTGAAGCTATACACCGGAACGGCGGGCTTCATAAAGAGAGGAGAATTGGCACATCTTTTGCAGATCTTGGGTGGAAACATCTTAGGATGCCTCGCCGTCTCGCTCATAGCTCGTTGCAGCCCACTGCCTTTGCAGGATACAGCGCAAGGAATACTTGAGGGACGTCTTGCCGCCGGAGCCATACACTGCGGCATTCTCGCCATAGGGTGTGGATTTATCATGACAACAGCCGTAACCTTCGCACGGAAAGGCAACAACCTCCCCTTGCTGTTTGGTGTGCCGCTGTTCATCACATGCGGGTTCCCACATTGTGTGGCAGACGCTTTCTACTACCTTTCTGCACCTGCTCCATATCTCCGCGACAACGCTGCCGACATTCTCGTGCTCTATGTGGCTATCGTTGCAGGAAACTTCATTGGATGTAACCTGTACAGGGCTATAATCAAGAAGCAGAGCGATTAAAAGGCGGAAGCCATAAAGACAGGACATAAAACAAGGTGGGGGAAATTACAAATACATCTTTCACACAGAAACTCACACTTAAAAAATAAAACATTATGGACAATTACACAAAATCTTACGACTACCAGAGCAGTCGTTCTACCGACCTTTCGGGAGCCTTTGCCACACTCATGAGAAGCGTTTACGGCTGGATGTGTGCAGCACTCGTCATAACAGCGCTGACAGCAATGGTTGTAGCGAAAAACAGCGAAATCGTCATGGCTATAGCTTCAAACAAACTCATGTTCTGGGGACTTATGGCGGCAGAATTAGGTCTTGTAATCTATCTCTCTTCACGTATCTTGAAGATGTCATTTGCTACGGCAAGCCTGTGCTTTATAGCTTACTCCATATTAAACGGTGTTACGATGTCATTCATATTCTTCGTATATACAATGGCAAGCATAGCTCAGACATTCTTCATAACAGCAGGAACATTCGGAGCTATGGCACTCTTAGGCTCATTCATAAAGAAGGACCTCTCCACTCTCGGACGCACGCTGATGATGCTCCTCATAGGACTCATCATAGCTTCTGTTGTCAACATCTTCCTCCACAGCAGCGGACTTGCCATTATCCTGAACTATGCCGGAGTGCTCATATTCACCGGCCTCACCGCCTACGACAGTCAGAAGATAAAACTCATGCTGACAGAGGCAAGCGAATATGGAGTGAACGACCAGACGCAGAAGATTGCTCTCCTTGGCAGTCTTTCGCTATACCTTGACTTCATAAATCTCTTCCTCTACCTACTGAGGATTTTCGGCGACAGGAAATAAATGGAAATAAGGTAGGATATTTTTATTCCCACATTATAAAAGAGGGTGTGTCAAAGAAAATGACACACCCTCATGCTTTTTGCCACTCTAAGGAATGACGCAATGGCTGTATGGCGAGAGTCACCATCCGAAGGCTTTCTCGCTGTGGAGCCATAGCTTTTTTGCCCGCATCACCTGTTCAAGTATATCTCTGGCACAGCCGTGCCCTCCGTCATAAGGACTGACATAAAGGCTTATCTCACGAATGTCTGGACAGGCATCCTTAGGACAGCAGGGACATCCGACGCGCTGCATAATCTCATAGTCGGGAATATCATCCCCGACATATATTATCTCGTCGTCAGCAAGTCCTTTCTCCGTAAGGTATTTCTCATAGGTGTCTATCTTCACCTTACACGACATGAAGATGTCCGTAACTCCCAGCCCTTCATAACGCTTGCGTATCGCATCGCCTTTTCCTCCGGTTATGATGGCTATCTCAATGCCGTGCTTCCGCGCCAGCTGTATGGCATATCCGTCCTTGATATTCATGGTGCGCTGTGGAAGTCCTTCGGCATCCATAAAGATTGTCGAAGCACTTAAGACGCCGTCGACATCAAAGATTATGGCGCGTATCTTATTCAAATCATAGTTTATCATATCCTGAGGGTTTATTCGCTTGTCTGACGTCGGGGACACAGAGCGGAGAGACGTGGCATCACCCCTTCCGTACTCACCCCTTTGCTGATATTTCAAGAACGACAATGGACTTCTTTGGCAGTTTCACTTTCAGCGAACCTTTCGCCATCTTTGCTCCCTTGAACTCCTGTGGTGCTACCGTAGCGGGATGAGAGAAGTCGTTATAGTCGTCAATCTTCTTTGCCGTGAGTATCTCACCCTTTACGTTACGCAAGGTATTGTCGTCGAGAGCGACGTCAACCTCCTGGTCGTTGTCAATGCTTACGTTGACAAGCGAGAGGACAACGGTGCCGTCAGACTTGCGAGCCGCAGAGCATGACACGAGAGGCAGCGAGGTCTTGTTGTCGTCGGCGTACGGCTTGGTGTACTCGTCGCGTACCGTTATGGCCTTACACTTCACATCAACGGGCAAAGCCTGTGCCTCCTGGAACGGACGGTACATGCGGAAGAGGTGATATGTCGGAGTGAGGACGAGATGCCCCTCACCTTTCTGGTCGGTAAGTATCATGGATTGCAGCACGTTGACCACCTGGGCAATGTTCGCCATCTTGACACGGTCGGTGTGCTTGTGGAAGATGTTCAGCGTCAGAGCCGCCACGAAGGCATCGCGCAGAGTGTTCTGCTGATACAGGTGTCCAGGGTTCGTTCCCGGCTCCACGTCCCACCATGTTCCCCATTCGTCGACAAAGAGTGCAATCTTCTTGTTCGGGTCTTTCACGTTCATGACGGAGTCGTGGGCTGCTATAATGTCATCCATTTTTATGCTTCGCGCCAAGGTCCAGTAGAAGTCTTCATTGTCGAATACCGTAGCTTGGCCTTTCGGACCGTTCCACGTCGTCACGGTATAGAAATGTACCGAGCAGGCATTCATCCTGTGTCCTATCACGTCCATGAGGACTTGCGTCCATTTTATGTCGCTGTCGCTGGCTCCTGACGCCACCTTGTAGAGCTCGTTGCCGTCGTAGTTCCGACAGTATGTGGCGTAACGGCGGAAGAGGTCGGAATAGTATTCCGGACGCATGTTTCCTCCGCATCCCCACGCTTCGTTTCCTATGCCGAAGTATTTCACTTTCCATGCCTTCTCCCTTCCGTTCTGTCTTCTCATACGTGCCATGGGAGTATCGCCGTCAGAGGTCATATACTCTACCCATCGCTGCATCTCCTCAACGCTTCCCGAACCGATATTGGCACTGATATAGGGCTCACATCCGAGGAGTTCGCAAAGATTGAGGAACTCATGCGTTCCGAAGGAGTTGTCCTCAACCGTTCCGCCCCAGTTGTTGTTCGACATGGTAGGACGCTGCTCACGCGGCCCTATGCCGTCCATCCAATGGTATTCATCTGCGAAGCAACCTCCCGGCCAACGCAACACGGGTACTCCCAGTTCCTTCAAGGCGTTGAAGACATCTTTCCTGTAGCCTTCTATGTTCGGGATCTTCGACTCCGGACCTACCCAGAGACCTCCATAGATACACGATCCGAGATGCTCGGCAAACTGTCCGTATATCTCTTTGCTTATCTTCTCACGTGGCTGCCTGGTGTTTATGCTCACCGTAGCGTCCTGAGCGTCGGCAACGGTGAAGAAAGCCATAGCCGCCAACGCAGTAATGAAATGTTTCATAGAATGTAGTATGTTTTTTGTTAGTTATGAAAATGATATTTCCTCCTACGAGCTTTTTACTATGTTTGCCATGTTTACCGCGACAAGTCCTGCCGTCTCTGTTCGCAACCTGCTGTTGCCGAGCGAAACAGAGACATATCCGTTGTCAAGAGCCATACGCACCTCATCGAGAGAGAAGTCGCCCTCCGGCCCTACGAGCACCGTGACGTCGTCAACCTGTGCGTCGCTGAGCTCACGAAAGAGAGATGTTTTTGAGAACTCCTCATAGCAATGGCAGATATATTTCCTTCCCGGACGTGATGAAGTGACGAACTCACGGAATGCTGTCATGGCGTTCACCTTAGGCACCCAAGCCTTCCTGCTCTGCTTCACCGCCGATATTACGATTTTCTCTATCCTGTCTGTCCTTATTTTCTCACGCTCAGAAAAGCGGCAGTCGAGGAATGTTATCTCATCAAAGCCTATCTCTGTGGCTTTCTCTGCCATCCACTCCATGCGTTCCATCATCTTCGTGGGTGCTATGGCGAGGTGTATTCTCCCCTGCCACATCCTTTCCTGCCGTCTCTCCTCTACTATGGCATAGTGGCATTTCTTGTTTGTCACAAGAGTAATCTCCGCGTCATAGAACACTCCGTCTCCATCCATGAGCACGATCCTGTCCCCCGGCACCATACGCAACACCCTTATGGCGTGGGTCGCCTCTTCTTCCGGCAGCTCCTGCCTTTCCGCTGCCTTGGGGACATAAAAATATCTTACCTCTTTCATAAAGACTCCATGTCCTGGTCAATATCCGCACGTTCCCTTGCGTTCAGCTCATTGCGTATCATCGACGCCATCTCATACTGTTCCCTTTCCACGGCGGTGTTCATGACATCCAGGAGCATATCCTCCGTAAGGGCGTTATACGGCAGAGCCATGGCCCCTGTGCCATGCAACAACGGCGTAGCCTGTTTCGCCATTAAGTCGCGTGTGATATACATTGGAATGCCGGCAGCCATCGCAAGGATTACTGCTTCTTCTCCCAACATGTCATAGGTTATCTCTCCACAGTCGTCGCAAGCCAATTCCGCAATATACTTTCCGTTATGAATGGACTTAAACAAGACATAATGGTCTTTCAGCATATCCCTGTCGACGTATATCAGCAGAACGTCGATGGCATGGAGCGAGTGGAGGTTTGTTTTTCTCATCCTTCCGCCCACCTCATCCTTTATCAGCTTTGGACACAATATCGAGATACCTAATGTCTCGCTTAAGTTGCAGAGCATCAGCACGCCAATATTTTCCTTGCCGTAAATGTCTGATACTCCCTGTAATTTCAGTTGTATTTTATCCATCGTTATTGTTCTCCTTTCTTATTTTTTTTATTATCCCTCACGCCTTCTTCACTCTGAAGAACAAGGCGAAGAGCAAAGCGACAAGAAGTGAATATCCGGCGAAGATGAGCCAGCACGTTGACCATTCGCCTACGGTATATACGTTGTCGCCGATTACCTCGCTGTGGGTGTACATGTTTATCACCTGCTGCGCTCCCAGCGTGCCTATCGTAGCTCCTATGCCGTTGGTCATGAGCATGAACAACCCCTGTGCGCTGGAGCGTATCTCAGGGTCGGTAGCCTTGTCGACGAAGAGTGAGCCGGAGATGTTGAAGAAGTCAAACGCCACGCCGTAGACAATCATCGAAAGTATGAACATCCATACCCCCGCACCGGGATTGCCTATGCCGAAGAGTCCGAAGCGCAAGACCCACGCCAGCATTGCTATGAGCATGACGTTCTTGATGCCGAAACGGCTCATGAAGAACGGTATGAGGAGTATGCAGCATGTCTCGCTGACTTGCGACAGCGAAATGAGGATGTTGGCATGCTGCACGCCGAATGTCTCAGCATATTCCGGCATGGAGGCGAAGCTGCTGATGAACGGATTGGCAAAACCGTTTGTTATCTGCAGACTTACTCCGAGGAGCATGGAGAAGATGAAGAAGAGCGCCATGCGTTTCTCACGGAACAGCGCAAAAGCCTTCAATCCGAAAGCGTCCACAAGGCTCTTCTTTTCCGAATGCTCTGCCACAGGGCATGACGGAAGGGTGAACGTATAGAGGAAGAGCAACAGGCTTATCACTCCTGACGTGACAAACTGTTTCTCATTGGCTTGATACCCCATGACATCGACAAGCCACATGGTGGCTATGAAACCTATCGTTCCGAAGACACGTATCGGAGGGAAAGCCTTCACCGTGTCCAAGCCGGCCCTCGTCAGTGCATTATATGCCACAGAGTTTGTCAGGGCGAGCGTAGGCATGTAGAACGCCACGCTGAAGCCATAGAGGGTAAAGAGTGTAGCGAAGCTCACCTCCGTGCCGGCGGAAAAGCCGTACCATGCCGCAAGGAGCATGAAGCCTCCGGCAAGGAGATGGCATATTCCGAGCATGCGTTGCGCAGGAATCCATCTGTCTGCTATGATGCCTATGATAGCTGGCATGAAGATAGACACTATGCCCTGCATGGAGTAGAACCATCCTATTTCCGTTGCCAAGCCTATGTTGCCAAGATACCTTCCCATACATGTGAGATAGGTTCCCCAGACGGCAAACTCCAGGAAATTCATGATGATAAGACGTGTTTTCAGATTCATAAGTCAGGTGTACAAAGAATGTTTTTTTTATGTGTAATGATTGTTTTATGTGTACTGATTGGTTTCCCAATGAGTGTATTTCCTGTTGCTACAGGCTCCTGAGCTGACGTATCGTAGCGTACGGGTCGTTCGCCTTGAAGACATACGACCCGGAGACGAGGACGTCGCACCCTGCTGCAACAAGCTCCGGAGCGGTGACACTGTCCACTCCTCCGTCCACCTGTATGAGCACGTTCTCGCCTGTCTCTTCTATGATATTCTTCAGCTCCCTGACGCGGTCGAGTGTGGCAGGAATGAATTTCTGACCTCCGAAGCCGGGGTGTACGCCCATGATGAGCACCATGTGTACCTTATTGAGATACGGACGCACCGCCTCGATGGGTGTGTCAGGACTTACCGTCACGGCGGCTTTCATACCTGCCGCGGTGATTTTTTCCAGCACCTCGGCGGTCTTTTCACCGCAAGCCTCTACATGTACGTTCATAGACATCGCTCCGAGACGTGCCGTACGTTCGATATAGTCTTCCGGGTGCATGATCATGAAATGCACATCCATGGGTTTCTGAAGAACCTTAGGCAGTGCCTCAAGGACAGAGAAGCCGAAGGAGATGTTGGGGACGAACATGCCGTCCATTATGTCGAGATGAAGCCAGTCAGCCTCACTGGTGTTTATCATTTCTATCTCTTTGCCGAGGTTCAGGAAATCTGCGGCAAGAAGAGAGGGGGATACCTTTGTAGCCATAATCTTTTACTTACTGTTTTTTTATGCTTGTAAATGAAGTAATTTTCCTGCTCCGAAACGCTCTTGTTTTTCTTGCTTTCTTACTTATTTGCCGCACAATATTCTATTGTGCTCACTTTTCACCACAAAATTACAGAAAAAAATCATGACACGACTGTTTTTCCTTATATACTTAACAAATATTTTGATTTCAGCCGTCACGACATATGGTGGAAATGGACTTCATGGTTTTTGCCTGAGATACCCATGCAGAACGGTCCATGGAAACTTAGTGGTCTTCCAGGACTGATACTTGAAGCCTATGCCGATGGGAACCAATACAGTCTCATTGCCACAGGAATACAGCAGTCAGCCAAACCGATTGGGGCGGTGTATCTCGCCAATGAATACGAAGCAACAGACCGCATCAAATATCTGAAAGCCAAACGCTCCTTCATGGAGAACCCTCTGGGTAAAATCAATGCGCAACTCTCAGGCAGTGCCATCAGGATAGCTTCGAGCGATGGCACGGAAATCAAGCAAATGTTTGTTCCTGCAGCCGTCGCCGATTTCCTGGAAACCGATTATCATAAAAAAAGTCCAGACCTACTCTCTCGGGATATTTCCGTCACTACTTCCCCGACTTCGCCACTCCCGTCTCCTTGTCCTTCAATCTGTCGGTGTCGCGCTCTATGCCATTGAACTTGCGTCCCTTCGACAATGTCCATACAAGTTTTATGCCGATGGCACTGGACGTGTCGCGGTTGCGGGCTACAAAGAACTTGTGAGCGAGGCGGTTGTGGTTTTCTACCTCTTCAATCTTTCCGTTACGCTTAAACAGGTTCTGGCAAAAGAGGCTTGCGGTGAGATTCTTGAGCTTATATGATACACTGACGTAGTCGGAGAAGACGTTGCGACCTTCATACTCGTTTTCCATGAAGTGGAAGCCGTTGTCTATTGTTGCCATTATCGTCCAATTGCCGAGCCATGCCGTGAGTCCCACGTTGAAGTTGAACGATGTGAGGCGATGGCTGTAGTCCTGTCCGTCGTTCCAGATGTTCAGCATTTCTGCCGACAGATAGGCATTGAGATGCAGAGGAATGATATCGTAGTTGGTGTAGCTCTGCAACATAAGCATGTCAATGCGTCGGCCTTCGAGGAAGGTCTTGACGAAACGTCCGTCTTCCGTACGATAAACGTGCTGCATGGCAGGATGGTCGTTGTGGCGATAGAATGTCATCAGTTGGGTGTAGAGGCGTGGCGACTGGTAGCTGAGGGTGAGTGTGTGGTCGTCGCGCCTTTCCATAATCAAATCAGGATTGCCAACCGAATATTCTATTTCGTTGGTCATGATGGACAATCCGCTCATGTTCTGCAGCTTGGACGAGGCAGGCGAGGAGGTGAGCGCGTAGTTGAGCCTGAGGCTTTGAGAGAGAGGCATGGAAAGGTTCAGTTTCGGACGAAGCCACACCCGGTCGTACATGGTATCGCCTTGGCGATAGTATTCACGACTAAGTCCCAAGCCCACCATATAACCAATTTTCCACAACGAGCCTTGGATTTGTGAGAAGGCATAGATGCTGCAGGAATGGATTTGCGACACGAGGGTGGCATCGCCCGAA
This sequence comes from uncultured bacterium, assembly GCA_945829425.1. Taxonomy (GTDB): domain Bacteria; phylum Bacteroidota; class Bacteroidia; order Bacteroidales; family Bacteroidaceae; genus Prevotella. Next base: position 18,449 of record CALZUQ010000054.1, read on the forward strand.
TAGTCGTTGTCGATATATTTCTGGGCATAGCGAAGTCCTGCCGAGAGAGTGAAGGGCTTCATGCGGTTTTCGTATATGGCCTCCGACTTGAGCGACCAAGTCTTGCCGATAGTGTTGTAGCTGAAAGAGGTCTTGTCGGAGGAAAACAGATAGTCGTAGTCGGTATGTGTGTATGCTCCCGTGGCATTGGCAAGGAGGCTTTGGTCCTTTCCTATATTGGTCTTGAAATACAGATCGAGCAGAGGACTGACGGTATTCTCACTGTTGTCGATTATCTCGGTAGTGTTTCTCCCGTCAGCGTATGTCACATCAGTCTTTTTATAGTTTCGCGGATTGTTGTCTATTGATGTAGAGAGCGTTGTGAGGAAGGCGGTGCCCCTGGCATTTATCATGCTATATCTTGCCTGTATCTCGTGACTCGTATTCCTGCTGATGATGTCGTCGGTATTCCTCTCCACTTTATTATATGTATTGTCAGCCATCAGATAGTCGGCCTGCTCCACTGTGTTCATCCCGCTGGAATGGCGGTAATATCCGGAATAGCTCAGCGACAGTTCGCTCTTTCCGCTGTTGAGCTTAGTGTAGGCATTGCCTTTGCCCATGTCGGTCTTTGGCACAAGAGTACCGCTTGCCCCGATGACATATCCTGCTGTCACCTTTCTTGTGATGATATTGATGACGATGCCCACGCCCTCGCCATACCTCACTCCAGGACGGTCGATAAGCTCCACCTTCTCCACCTCCCTTGGCTGCAACGACTGAATGTCGGCAGTGGAAGCCTCAACATCGTTGATTCTCACCTGCACTGCTCCTACGAGAGAGTTGGCTGCAGTAATGCTTTCGCTGATGTCATCTACTTTCACGTTTGGCAGTGGCAGCATCTTCAAGAGGCTGTAACCGGAAGTCGCCGACTTGGTCATCTCCTCCGAAGGGAACAACAGTTTCCCGTCGGTACGGTTGACTACTCTTGCTCCTCTCACCACCACTTCCTCCAATTGCACACTGTCGTTAGGGGCATCCGTCTGTGCTTTCAATGCAAGCGATGTCCACATCGTCAATAATACTAAAACAAAAGTTCTTTTCATCTTTTACATTCATTATTAGCGCAGACCATCCACGCTTTCGGAATGCAAAAGTAATAAGTTTGCCTTAGAAAAACCTGATTCTTATACTGACATTTGTCTGACATTTATCTGTCAGAATGGTCAACTGCCTGATTTTCTTTTCTTTAGTATATAAGCCCTGCCTCTGTCTGATACGATGTCAAAGTCGGTTGTACGACTCAGTTCCCGCTTCAATCGGCTTATCAAGGCATAGAGCGTCTCGTTGGCGTCATCCTTTTTCGGCCAAAGGGCATTGCATATCTCATGCTTTGAAAGTCTATGGGAATCGGACGAGATAAACATCTCCATCAGTTGGCGTTGCATGGGAGTGAGATGTGCTTCAGAGAAGTTTTCCATAGCGACTGGTTGCAATTGTATTCTCCCTCGAAATGAGAAAGCAAGTGATAACAATGCCATAAAAGCGAGCACAAGAGACAACCGTTGGTCGGACATACTCCATATCATTGCAGCAGAATATCGCACCTCGGTATTGAACATCACCTTCCAACGACCCTTCTCCCTTCCTACGGTATATGTGATATACGCCCTGTCACGCAGTTGCGGATCACGCAGATGTTTGCGCAAGGTTTCATCGCCCACTGCAATAGTCATAGTCTCACTTTCGGCATGGCTCATGCTCTTGTAAGCCCGAATAGAGTCCTGGCGCATAGTCTCCACGCCTTTCTCGCTAATAGTCTTGGCGAGAGCCTGCCGCATGTCGCCCTCAATCGCCCTCTCCGCACTGCGATAGCTCCCATAGCTTGTTGCCAAGGCTGTGAGACACAGGGCAATAAATATCAATATCGGAAGTTTCTTCATATAATACTATTCACAATACCCATTTCGCAAGGTAGTTATTGGGAATATTAAATCCCAATTCTTACCCCACACAACATTGCCCATTTCCAACTTGAATTTTTTGAATTTCTTTTCATCGAGATAAGAATTGTATTGGGGGTGAGGATTCTTTCTTATAAAAGACCCCACATCCACTACCTGTATAGCCCCATCGCTGAAAGTAAGTTCAACGGAAAGAGGAGCCACGTATTTTGCTGCTGTTATTGTCAAATTCATATTCTCTCTTTTTCGGCAAAAGTACAAAAAAAGAACCAAATTAGCAAGGGATTAA
>CALZUQ010000055.1 GCA_945829425.1 uncultured bacterium
AAAGCTGTTGGCGCCAGCTCCTACACCTTTGCCAACAACTTTAATCACAGTTTAATCAAAAAACGAATCACTATGATGTGTAAAAGAAATTCTAATCCGTGGAGGCGCGGCAAAGTGCTGTATGCACTCCCTATGGTGGCGGTGGCACTGAGTGCTTTCGCAACGCCGAAATTCGTAAAGCCTATCGAAGAGGCTGTACAAAGCATCACGACGCAGGGTGAAAGCCTGGAGAGCAGCACTGCGCAGAACCTCGCTCCAGAGAGTGGCACGTCCGGAAGCCTCACAGCAGGAAGTGCCGCTTCTGAAGCTCAGAAACCTCTCGACGACTGCAAAGGTAATGAAATTTCTGGCAACAGCCAAATTTCAAGCTCGGAAAATGACATGGAAGGTGTCAGCCGTCAGACAAACCTTACTGCCACAAAAGATACCGTAGCACAGCGGAAAGACGACAACCTCGTCATGCCGAAGTTTGAAGGAGGACAAGCGGCTCTCATGATGTTCCTATCTGAGACGGTACGCTATCCGAAAATAGCAGAAGACTGTAAGGCTACGGGAAGGGTAGTCGTACAGTTCGTCGTAGAGAAAGACGGCAGCGTCTCAGAACTTATGGTTATGAGCAACAGCTGTAAAGCTGACAATCTGCAAGCAAAAGACGACGACCAAACCATAAACGTCATTGGATATAAGGACAAAGAAGGAAAAGCAGGGAAAGAAGGAAAGCGTAAGATAACCGAACAGGAATATCTCGCAGCAAAGAAAGCTCTCGAAGGAGAGGCGTTGCGTGTCGTAAGCCTGACATCAGGAAAATGGACGCCAGGAGAGATGGACGGTGAGAAAGTGAGGGTGAAGTTCTTCATACCTATAATATTCTCGCTGAGATAAATCCTGAAAAGCTTTTCTAATTGTTCGCTTTCAACCCTACAGATTGAATCTCGTGTCAGGGAGATTCCTTCTCCCTGAGAATGACGAAGCACCACTACAGCACTTTAACTTATACTATTTCTGAGGTTAGGGAATGGCGTATATTCCCTAACCTCTTCCCGGAATATCGTGATTATTTCGAAAATGTCATGACTTTTTGGATACCGTCACAAAAATGTCATGACTTTTTTTGGAATTACACCCTCTATTGGCACAAATGTAGGTGTGCAGAAATATTCATATATCCTTACACACCCACCTTAATTGTCATTGAACACCTGCTTAGAGGGTTATCGTTACGACATCACGATAATCAGTTGAAGAAGACATACAGTCCTATCATTACGATGACGAGAAGAGACCACGCCAGCTTGACACCGAGGGAAGTCTTTTCGTTTATCACCTGCATAGCCTTGCGCTCTTCCTTCTGCTTGTCGAAGAAACTTACCAGAACCATCATGACGATGAGAAGGCAGAAGAGTATGAAGGAAAGCATCATGAAGTGCATGACCTCAGAAGCTCCTGGAATGATCCAGAGGTAACAGATGCCGGTCGTGATGCTCGCTATAGTGCCGAGAGAGAGGACGAGGTTGGCTGCGAGAGTGGTGCAGCGCCGCCAGAAGACACCCATGACGAAGACTGCCGCCATAGGAGGGGCTATGAACGACAGCACCGACTGGAAGACGTTGAAGAGGTCCATGCCCTTGATGTTGTCTACGGCAATGGTAATGATTATTGAGACGAGGGCACCGACAACGGTCACGATATGTCCGGTGCGTGAAATCTCGCGCGCCGTAGCGTTAGGATTGACGTTCTTGACGTAAATATCCATGGTGAACACTGTGGAGAGGGCGTTAAGAGCACTGCCTATCGTTGAGACGAGGGCTGCGGTGAGCACTGCCATGACGAGACCCACCATGCCTATCGGGAAGAGACGGGTGACGAGAGCCATGTAGGCATTGTCTGGGTCTATCTCTACGCCGCCGAAGAATCCTGTCCGTACGAGAGCGAAACATACTATGCCCGGTATGATATATATCGCCACGTCAAGTATTTTCAGCCAGCCCGTAAGACACGTTCCCTTCTGTCCTTCGTTGAGGTCTTTTGCCGCCAGGACGGGCTGCACCATGCTTTGGTCGGTACACCAGAACCACAATCCTGACACAGGATATCCGAGGAGGATAGGAAGCCAATAGTATGCCGGAAGCTCCTCCTCAGAGCGGAAAAGATGCCAGTAGTTCTCCGGCACCACCTGTGGGTCGGCAAGACACGCTATGCCGCCGAAGAACGAGCCGTCGCCAAGTTGCACGATGCCTACCACGGTGAGCGTGGCAGAGACTATGATGAGCAGAACCATCTGATAGACATTGGTATAAGCGACAGCCTTCAAGCCGCCGAGAATTGTGAAGAACGCCGAGATGGCAAGTAGGATACATGCCGACATCCACATGGGCATGCCGAAAATCTGACGTATCAGCACTCCTCCGGCGAAAAGTGTCAGAGCAAGCCATGAGATAAGCACGGTAACTATGGTGTACCATGCGAGAATGCCGCGTGTCGACTGTCCGAAACGTCTGCCCATGAACTCAGGCAGGGTATGTATCTTCTCACCGAGATAGCGCGGAGCGAAGACAAAGGCGAGGAGCGCAATGAAGATAAACGCATACCACGCATAGTTTCCAGACACGACACCTGTCGTGAAACCGGCTGACGCGGAAGCGATAAGCATGGAAGGGCCGACATTGGTGCCCCACATCGAGAAGCCTATATGATGCCAACGGAGAGAACGTGAAGCGAGGAACTTGCCCTTGCCTTCGTCGGTCTTTCTACTTGCCCACATTCCTATGGCAATAAGTATCACGAAATACCCTACGAGAATAATCCAGTCGAGGATGTGAAGAGATTCGGTTAACATCGTGTGTAAATCAGTTAGGTAAAGTATTAGGGGAATAATTGGTATAGATTATTAAACGGGGGCTGTTAAGGTGGAGCTGTTAAGGTGGAGCTGTTAAGGTGGAGCTGTTAAGGTGGGATTTAATAGAACCCACCTTTACTACTTCTCTCCGGCCAGTGGTCAGTACATACGAGCGTTATAGTCAGCCACAGCACGGAAGAATGCCTCGGCATTCTCAAGAGGAGAGTGTGGCGGAGTGTCACAGCCGGAGGACATTACGACATGAGGATACAGCGACGTTTCGTTGAGCAACGCCTCAGTAGCTTTATATATCTCTTCCGGTGAAGCCATCTTGAACATAGACACAGGATCGAGATTTCCCATGACGAGAATATCCTGAGGCACTTCTGCCGCAACCTCAGCGAGCGAGCATTTGTTTCCAAGGTGAAGGCCGTGAGCTCCTGTGCGCACCATAGCGTCAGTGCAATGCCCCGTATTTCCGCAGTTGTGCAGGATAATCATGAACCGCTCATCCTGCATCTGACGTATGATACGACTGACATATTGCGACGAGAACGTCCAGCAGTCGTCGTTGGACATTAGCCCTGCTGCCGGTTCAGCCATCAGCACGCCCTCGATACCTGTCGCCTTCAGTGCTGCTATATATCTCAGGATGAAGAGAGAGCATTTCTCAAGGAGCACATGGGCAGACTCCGGGTCGCTGTATATCAGCATCATTATTTCAGACATGTCATACAACCTGCCCGCAAGCGAGAAAGGCCCTATACATCCTGCGAAGACAGGTCTGTCCGTCACCTCCTGATGAACGAGGATATTTGCCTTGAGGTATTCACGTATCCTGTCTTTTTCGAGGGAAGGAACCTCCAGACGCCTGATGTCGTCTGCATTGTTCAGCATGTGGCCTGTCACGGTAGGTATCTCGTCTTCCGGAAACAGCACGTCGGCACCGAAAGCCTCAGCCTCGACGGTAAGGTCCATGATTACCGAAGCGGCATGGGAGGGATAGCGTCTGGCGAGCCATTTCACGGCTTCTGCATGTATCCTGCCGTCTGTAACAGCTTGCTTCACGGTATATCCGAGCTGTTCTATTCCCGGATGTGTCATGACAGGTATTGCGACACGGTCTTGACGTGCGATGATGTCACGTCTCCATTGAATCATATCCATAATGAAGTTCTAATTTTTCAGGCGAGAGCTTGCCAACTGTTGCCGTCACGGCAGCCCCCCATCCCAATCGCGTGCATGTCGAGAGACAGAAATCAATCTCTTGAATGTCTTGCCTCTCCGCAGGCAGTATTATCTGTTTTATGCTTTATCCATGAGACTCTTTGCCAGGGCAACAGCCTCATTGGCGTTAGAACTGTAGCCGTCAGCTCCTATCTCGTCGGCAAACTCCTGTGAGACAGGCGCACCGCCCACCATCACCTTCACCTTGTCGCGCAACCCTGCCACCTCAAGAGCCGTGAGTACGTCTTTCATATATGTCATGGTTGTCGTGAGGAGTGCAGAGAGACAAAGAATATCAGCGTTGGTATCGCGTATGGCATCGACGAAAGCCTGTGCATCGACATCAATGCCTATGTTCACCACCTCAAATCCTGAGCCTTCAAGCATAGAAGCCACAAGGTTCTTGCCGATGTCGTGAAGGTCGCCCTTTACCGTACCTATCACGATACGTCCTGCCGACTCTATTCCTCCACCGTTCGCCTCCATGATAGGCTTCAGGATGCCGAGAGCCGCCTTCATGGCACGTCCTGCCATAAGGAGCTGTGGCACAAAGGCTTTTCCCTCTTGGAATTTCTGTCCTACGACAGACATCGCCTGTATCATCTGGCTATTGATAAGCTCTGAAGGATTTGCACCTTCCTCAACCGCCCTTTCTGTGGCCTTTACAGCCTCAGCTTCCTTTCCTGCTACTATGGCGTCGAGAATGGACATCGCGTCGGCAGCTCCTGACTTGGGTGCGGAGCCGACAGGTGTGGCAGAAGCAGCACCAGCCGCAGCAGCAGGAGCAGCAACTCCTGACGTGCTCGTGGAGCCTGCCGGTGTGGCAGACGTGTCAGCAGAATAAGCCACCGCAGCAGCACCAGAGAGAGAAGCCCCAGCCGCCGACGTTATGTCCTTCGGAGAAACGTAACATCCGGGGAAAGGCTCTGTCAACTTGCTGAGGACGGCGATATGCTTGTCTGTCGTGCCACAGCATCCGCCTACGATATTCACCGCATGAGCATTTATCATACGCCAGTTCTGACGTGCGAAATTCTCGGGTGTCTGACGGTATTCACCATGAGCGTCAGGTATTCCGGCATTACCGTACACCGATATTCGCTTCTGAGGCAGACGTCTTGACAAAGCCAGCAGAGTATCGGCGAGAACGCCAGGCTCTGAGGTGCAGTTCAGTCCTACCGAGAAGATGTCATACTCTTTCTCTACCCTGTCTATGAAGGCAAAGACGTCCTGACCGTTCATATTCATTCCGTCGTCGTTAACCTGTGCGAAGGAGAGCATGACAGGCAAGGAGACAGCCTTAGCGTCCATGACATCGTGTGCAGCGAGGAGGGCACAGTAAGCATTCTCCAGGTCGAATATCGTCTCTATGAGCAGTATGTCAACACCTCCGTCAACCAACGCCTCTATCTGCTCGGCATAAGCCTTGCGCAATGCTTCCTGACTTAGTGGCGCGCTGTTCTGCATGGTGAAGGAGACACATTTGTTCGTAGGACCTACCGAGCCGGCAACATAACGCGGCTTGGAAGGGTTGGCGAATGTGAAAGCGTCAGCCATCTGACGGGCGAGACGTGCGGCAGCGACATTCATGTCCCTCACCTTGTCCTGCCACCCGTAGTCAGCCAGTGAGATACGCTGTGAAGAGAACGTGTCGGTAGAGATGATGTCTGCTCCGGCAGCAAGATACCTTCTGTGGATGTCGCTGATTATCTCCGGCTTGCTCAACACCAGTTCGTCAGAACATCCCTTCATTCCGTACTGCTGAACCATTGTTCCCATGCCTCCATCGAGTATCATAACTCTCTCACGGCATATCTCTGACAATGCTGGGCGAGCGGAAGGAGAGATGACGGCACCAGGTACTGTTCCGACGGCCTGCTTCTGTCCCACTCCGCGAATATCCTTATATCGAGGCTTCGCTTTCTCTTCAAACGTCAGAGTGTCGGAGACATGCAGACACTCATCAACCTTTTTCTCAACCTCATGGGTCTGATACTCCTCAACGATGCGCAAAGCCTTCTCCACTTCCGCTTCGTTCTTGAAGTCCATTTCAAGATGCACACCGTCGCCACCGATATTGTCGAGAAGAGGACGCAGCTGTTCGAGAGTAACCCAACATGCCATGATGCTCTTGCCGTGGGAGAGTATCTCACGGTATAATCCATACCATTTCGGGTCGCCGCCCTGCGGCTCCCCTACTCCCGGTGTCCACTGTATGGCCTTCAGTTCCTCTATGTCGAGAATTGCCGGCAGATGGTGCATGGCACCCACTCCGTCGAGATGATATAGAGTGTAAGGTATTCTCTGACATTGCTGCCTTAGATACGGCTGTACGAAGCGTAGGTAGTCGTCTTCGGAAATCATCGTCGAGATGTCGCACTGCAACTTTGTCATCTTTCCCGGAGCCCATGAAGAGAAATAGCAGAAAGCCATCTCGTCGCCCTCGCGTATGATGTCATAGAGTTCGTCAAAGACCTGGAAATAAACATCGTTGATATACTGCAACTGTCTTTCTACCACCTCCGGCTGCATCACAGTGTCAAGGAGCACCTTGTCTGTACCCTTCATTGCAGCAAGAACGTCAAGACCCTCCATGAGGTCTGGCATGCCGACATAATAATTGCCTTGCGCACGTTTCTTGCACGCTTTCAGCAATTCCTTATGTATGCGGTAGTTCTCGTGGTCGGGATTAAACACGAAATTGTCGGTGAAGTCCGGGTCAGGGTGAATCCAAATGGTGTCCTCACCGCCCTCATAGCGTGCACCGAGAATAGCAGCGAGAGAGCCCGGTCCCAGCTGAGTGTTTGCGACAGGCAGCATGTCTGCCTTCAGCGAAGAATGGCCTACGTACCAGTCAAGATACTCCGCACGCCATTCTGCGTCAAACCATTTCTGGTTGTTGTCCGTAGCCTTCGGAGCTCCAGGAAGTCCGAAGGCACCGGTGCCGAAATCATTACGTGACGCCTCGGTAAGGCGTATAGGTTCTTCGCCGGAGTATTTCCCGTGAGGCTTGACACCCTCCTGGAAATGCTCCCACATGTTCACTATGATGCCCTTATGGTTCCACCAGTTGACGTAGTGGCGTTTGGTTTCTTCAAGATTCTTTTTCCACATATCATATTAACAGCCTTCGGCTGTACCTTAACCTTGACCTTTACCTTAACGTTAACCTCTCAGTTCTAAGCTCTAACCTCTAAGCTCTAACCTCTAAGCTCTAACCTCTAAGCTCTAACCTCTAATCTCTAACCTCTAAGCTCTCAGCTCAACGGTTAAGGTTAAGGTTTAAAACATGGTTAAGGTCAAGGTTAAATTTATTTATTTATATATCGGTCCGTAGTTCTGGCATGCTCTAAAGTCAGCACCCTCTTTGTCCATTCCGAAAGCGTTCCAACATGCAGGACGGAAGATCTTCTCGTCAGGCACGTTGTGCATGCACACCGGAATACGTAGCATAGAAGCCAGAGTGATGAGGTCAGCACCAATATGTCCGTAGCTTATCGCTCCGTGGTTGGCACCCCAGTTATTCATTACGGAGTAAACGTCTTTGAACGGTGCCTTGGTCTCGTCGAGCCTTGGCACGAACCATGTCGTAGGCCATGTAGGGTCGGTACGTGTATTGAGCCTTTCGAAGATCTCCGGCTCTACGTCGGCTGTCCATCCCTCAGCAATCTGCAATACCGGTCCGAGTCCTTTGACGAGGTTCAGGCGGCTCATGGTGACAGGCATGCCACCCTTTGTAAGGAACTGTGACGAGAAGCCTCCTCCACGGAAGTAGTCACGGTCGGCAGGCATCCAGTTTGTCTCCTTCAGACATGCCTCAGCGTCTTCCTCTGTCATTTCCCATGACGGTTTCATACATGGCTCACCCTTAGCGTTGTGGCTTGCTCCTGTAGCGTCGAGCGTTGTCGCTCCAGAGTTTATGAGATGTATCATGCCTCCTGCTGCGAGTCCTGTAAGCTCTTTTCCCGTAACACGTTTCACAGCTTCCGGGCTCCAGTATGTCCTGACGTCAGAGAACATCTGTCCGCATCCTGTCAGCAGTTTTCCGAAGAGCATCGCCACTCCGTTGCATGCATCGTTTTCCGTTGCGAGGACGTATGCCTCACGAATGCCGTTCCAGTCGAAAGTGCTGCACAGTAGAGCCTCAGAATAGTCGCCGTTAGGTTTCCAGTCCGTCCACTGTCTCTGTCCCTGGAATCCGGCAGCAATGGCGTTGTGGCCTATCGCCTCTTCCTTGAATCCGAGTTCTACGAGTTTCTTGTTGCCGAGCATGAGGTCGCGTATGATTATCGTCATCTTCACCACGAACTCCCAGTCAGCATCTTTTCCTGCACGGTCTTTCTGCTTCTCAGGACGGTTCTTGTCCCAACCCTCTTTCGGCTTGCAGTATTTCTCTGTCCATGCCATAGCCTTGGCGTATTCCTCCTGGTCGTAAATGCCCTCGTCCATACGGCGCAGTATCTCCACCTCGTCGACACTCTCGCAACGCATTCCGAGATATTCCTGGAAAAAGTCCTGGTCGACGATACTTCCTGCAATGCCCATGCACTGGCTTCCCACAGAGAGATAAGACTTTCCCCTCATCGTTGCAACAGCCTGTGCCGCGCGTGCCCACCGCAGTATCTTCTCTGCCACGTCGTCAGGTATGCTATTGTCAGAAAGGTCCTGAACGTCATGGCCGTAAATGCCGAAAGCCGGAAGACCCTTCTGTGCATGACCTGCAAGGACGGCAGCGAGATATACCGCTCCTGGACGCTCCGTTCCGTTGAATCCCCATACCGCCTTAGGCCAGTGAGGGTTCATGTCCATTGTCTCAGAGCCATAGCACCAGCATGATGTCACGGTTATGGTAGCTCCTACGCCGCAGTGTTCAAACTTGTCGGCACATGCCGCAGCCTCTGCAACGCGACCTATCGTAGTGTCAGAAATGACACACTCCACAGGTGTTCCGTCGGCATTGCGCACGTTAGCACTTATCAGTTCTGCTACAGCCTTGGCAAGGCACATTGTTTTCTCTTCAAGTCCTTCGCGGATGCCACCCTGGCGACCGTCAATGGTAGGACGTATACCAATTTTTGGATAATTGCTCATAATGATATGTCTTTTTTGTTCTTGTTATTTTTTTCTTGTTATTTTTCTTGTTATGCTATTATATAAAAGGTGTTCTCGTTATGCTAAGCCTTATTCTGTGTCGTGGTAATGCAAAAGACAACACCAGTGTTCTTGTCATGCCGTAGGTTGTGTGTTCTCGGAGCTTATTTTTTCCGTGGTATAATCGCCGAGAGCGCGAAGCCTACCACGAAGATAGACACCGTGCCGAGCACTATGGCGAGATAGCCATGCAGGCCTGACGGCGGAAGACCGAGCCATTCTGCGGCAGAAATCCACGCTATAACGATAAATCCTGCGAGAACACCGAGGAAGGCGTGGATATTCTTCACCTTAAGCGACATATAGCCGAGGAGGAAGAGTCCGAGCATTCCTCCTGAGAATACGCTTGAGAGTATCCACCACGCGTCGAGTATCGACTCAACATTTGTCAGTGCGAGAGCCACGACAACTCCAATGGCACCCACCACGACCGACGAAGCCTTCAGCGTGAGCAGCGACTCTTTCTCTCCGGCGTTGCGTCGGATCTTCTTGTAATAGTCGGTATATATTATCGTAGCGCATGAAGTCACCGAGGTTGCCACGGTAGACATTCCGGCAGCGAAGACGGAAGCTATGAGCAATCCGGTGAGTCCGTCAGGCAGAGAGTGTACGATGAAGTATGGGAAGACATAATCCGGCTTTCCGTTGGCGACATACTCCGCCACGGCACTGTCTGGCATGACCTGGTAATAGGCGAACAGCGCTGTTCCGATGAGGAAGAACACTGCGCTGACAGGTATGAAGAGCCACCCTCCGAAGAGTGCTGCGTTGCGTGCCTCTTTCTCTGTCTTTGCCGTATGATAACGCTGTACGTAGTTCTGGTCGATGCCGTAGTTCTGGAGGTTTATGAAGACACCGTAAACGAGTGTCACCCAGAACGTTGCCTCGCCAAGTTCTGTCAGCGAGAACGAGCCTAAGGAGAACTTACAGCGGTCCGTGCCTTCTATAAGCGTGTTCATGCCTATCTCGAAGGTCTGCATAGGTCCTTCGGGCATGGAGAAGAGCAGGATGAAAAGACACACCAGCGCACCTCCTATGAGTATGAAGCCCTGTATCGCCTCTGTCCATATTACGGCTTTCATGCCGCCGAGCATGGAATAAAGTATTATGGCTACGGACGTTATGATGATGACAGTGCGGAGGTCCCAACCCATAAGCACGTTCATTGGCATGGCGAGAAGATACAGTATGGAACCCATGCGCGCCACCTGGGTAAGCAGATAGCAGGCACTGGCGTAATAACGTGCCCAAGACCCGAAACGTTCTTCGAGGAAGGCATAGGCAGAGACTGAGCCGTTGTCACGATAGAACGGCACGAAATATTTTGCCGCGAAATATGACGCGATAGGTATTCCAAGTCCGAAGACGAAGGGGTTCCAGTCAGAGGCAAAGGCTTTTCCGGGATTTCCGATGTAAGATATTGACGATACGTAGGTAGAGAAGATACTCATACCTATCACCCACCCCGGAATGCTTTTCCCGGCGTTGGTAAACTCTGTGGCACTCGATTTCTTATTGTAGAAGGAACAGCCGAAGAACACTATGCCTCCCGTAAAAAGAAGAAATACGATGATGTCTATGATGTTCATTAATCAGTATTAGTTTTTTTGACAGCCTTTGGCTGTACCTTGACTTTAACCTTAACGCTTGAGAGCTTAGAGAACTTAGCTCAGAGGTTAGAAAACTTAGCTCAGAGAATTCAGTCTTGAAAACTCAGTCTTAAGCCCTCATCTTATAGCTTAAGGTCAAGGTTAAGGTTAAGGTTTCAGGTTTCAAGTTTCAAGTTTCAAGTTTCAGGTTTAAAGTTAAGGTTAAGAATTACAGCTTCAGTTTCGCCAATGCCATGGTTATCTTGTCGCGTTCCGGCTGTTCGAATTTATAGAACGGCGAAGCCACGAAGTCGTCGTTTATTATTCCCAACTGCTGGCATGCGCACTTCAGTCCCTTGAGATAGCTTGAGCCGTGGCTTCCGACAGTATATATCGTAGCAGAGATCTGCATGATACGCTTCTGCAATCGTATGAGTTTCTCTATGTCATGGTCTTTTGCGGCGTTGTACATTGCGACATACAGTTCAGGGAACATGTTCGCTCCTCCGTTCACACCGCCGTTGGCACCCATGAGCACGAGCTCGCCCGTTATCTCCTCCGGTCCACAGAGCATGGCGAAGTTCGGGTTCACCTGACGTACGGCGTACATGACGCTCTGGAAATACACGGCGTTGGCACTGGAGTCTTTCAGTCCCACCACCTGCGGCATCTTTGCCAGACGTGCCACCGTAGCGGGTGCGAAGCTTACCTTCACATGGCTTGGCATATTATAGAGGAATATAGGCAACGGCAGCTGCGGCACAAGTTCCTCATAGAACTGTGCCAGCTCCGGCTGGCCTGTAGCGAAATAATACGGTGGTGCTGAGACAAGACCGTCAGCGCCACACTCCTTGGCAACATTAGCGAGATGTATCGACTCTACGATGCTCGTATCGGTTATACATATCAGGATAGGCAGTCTTCCGGCGTTTATACGGCACGACTCTCTTATCATCGTCTCGCGTACCTTATATGATAATGACTGCTCCTCGCCCGTCGTTCCGAGCACAAAGAGTCCGTGAACGCCTCCTGCTATGAGGTGTTCGATAAGTCTTTCCAGGCTTTCTATATCTACTGTCTCGTTATCTAAAAGTGGTGTCACGAGTGGTGGCACAATTCCGCTGAGCGGAGTCTTCATGAGGTCTATCATAATATTTCAGGTTAAAAGTTATAATTTCAAAAAAGTGTCATAGCATAGTTGCACTGCAAAAGTACAAATATTTTTATTAACCACCAAAAGATTTACAATATATTTTAGTTTCTTTTTTCTCACGCCCGCAAGAAAAGGCGAAACACCTCGATAAATATTTCCTTGAACACGGACAAATGGGGGTGTGTACCATAAATTATCCCCATGTAAAGGTATTCTATATCGTAGCAGATACTCCTCTACCCTATCGTCAGCACGTTCAGACAACGGTGCGGCAGGCACGTGGAAGGATTATATATTGAACCAACCTATAGCAAATTGACAGAACCCTGCTGAATGTTTTTTGAACGCCTGCTTATTGTTAATGTTGCTTATCAATTATGAATTTCTCAATGCCTTATTTGGTTTTCTGAATTTTATTTTTAATCTTTGCATGATGAAAGACAAATAGGGTGAACGTACCTAAAGAAACAACAAGAACGACAAACAAACATGTAAAGCAAAACGTAAGTTTATGGAGAAGAAAGATTTTATGATGAGGGCGATAAAGCTTTCTATAGAAAGTGTGAAAAACGGCGGCGGACCTTTTGGCGCTGTCATAGTAAAGGACGGAATGATAATTGCCGAGGCTTCAAATAGCGTCACCATCGACCATGACCCAACAGCCCATGCCGAGGTGAACGCCATACGGAAAGCTACGTCACGACTGCACACCTTCGACCTGTCGGGGTGTGAGATATACACTTCTTGCGAGCCATGTCCTATGTGTCTCGGAGCAATATATTGGGCGCACATAGACAAGATTTATTATGCTAACGACCGTAAAGATGCTGCTGAGATAGGCTTCGACGACGATTTCATATATGAAGAGTTCTCCGTACCTGTATCACAACGCAAGAAGCCTATGGAACCTTTCATGAGGGACGAAGCTATCAAGGCTTTCCGTTTGTGGAGCGAAAAAAGCGACAAAGTAGAGTATTGAAACCTGTAACCTGAAACCTGTAACCTTGAAACAGAGAACAGGACTTAGAGAACTTCACTTACGGGAATAAGTTATGATAAGCTCAGGCATAACTTATGACAGAGGTCGGTCTTAAGTTAAGATTAGGTCAAGGTTAAGGTTACAGGTTTCAGGTTTCAGGTTTCAGGTTTCAAGTTTCAGGTTAAGGTCAAGGTTAAGGTCAAGGTTAAGGTCAAGGTTGTTTTATAAAACCAGGACTTGGCACATGCATGCCATACATCGTGAGACCGTTCTCACGAGCGTAATTTAATATACGGAGACGTGACTCACGAGCCGCTTCTGCATCCATGTCGTATGTGGGACAGTATTCCGGATGTTGCAGTTGTAGTGCCGCACCGTGTATGAGGTCGGCAATCACGAGAATGCTGTCTTTTCTGAATACCGTATGCCCCGGCGTATGGCCGTATGCCGCAATGGTTTCTACTCCACCATCCAGCGTATCGCCAGCCTCAAAGAGATGCAGGCGGTCATGATATGCCTTCAGGACGTTCTTCGCCTTCAAGCCTTTGTCGCCCTCCATAGCAAGCCAAGCCTCTGCCTCAATGCGGTTGACATACACCTCAGCATTCGGGAAGCTCACCTTACCGTCTTTCAGCAACCCTCCAATATGGTCGGGATGCAGATGAGTGAGGTAGATAAGGCGAATGTCTTCGGGCGAAATGCCTGACTCCTTGAGTTTCGGGAACAGACGGCTGAAAGGAGCTCCAAGACCGGCATCAAGCAAGATATTCTTCCCTTCTGTCTGAAGCAGGAAACAGCTCATGCTCGACGGAATGCCGTCGGTGAGGCCAATGGCGGTCCATAGCGAGTCAGGAACGTCGGGGTAGAGCTTATGCGGTTGTAACGTAGGGCCGGGGTTGTCCTCAATCCAGGTTATTGTGGTACGGCTGTTGCCGCCAACCGTCGCTTGCGTTTTCTGAGCGCAGGCAGTCATAACGATCAAGCTGGCTGCTAATGTAAAAAACTTTTTCATGTGTTTCTTTTTTCTCGGTGTCAACCCACCTTAAATGTCATCAATAAGAATGTTGCTGCCATCTCATGACAGCAGCAACACCTTTCAGCCCCTTATTCTGCCGGAGCCCATTTGCAACGTACAGGAGAGACGATAGCACCTTCTGCCTTCAACTGCTTCATAGCAGCATCAACGTCCTTACGGTCAAGACCGCTCAGTTCTGCAATCTTTCCTGCGTTAAGAGGCTGTCCTGCCTCCTTCATTGTTGCCAATACTTTTTCTTTTGCGTCCATAATGATAAAAATATTATTGTAAAAAAAAAAATTATTCACACCTGCTTATCCTATGTATTCAAGGAATGCCTCCACCTGTTTTCTCAGACTTTCCTTCTGCTCTTCTGAGAGTATCATGCGTCCTTCCGTCCATGCCTCTACGTTCAGCTTTATGCCCGTCTGCGGCTCTGCCATGACGTCAGCATGAATAAACGGCAAGGTGAGCAGTTCCGTCAGTTTCTCCCTGCATTTTGCTGTTGCTGCAGCACCTCCTGCACCACTCAGCGCAACTTTCTTGTCGTTGATGGCGAGAGGGGTCTGACGGTCACCGGCTTTCAAAGGACGGGAGAGCCAGTCGATGAGGTTCTTCAGATGACCGGGATAGCTGTAGTTGTATTCAGGAGAGAATATCCAGAGAGCGTCGGCGTCCGCCACTTTTTCTCTTACTCTCCTGACAGCCTCAGGAGCAGGAAACTCAATGTCCTGATTCATGAATGGCACGTCAGAATAGTCAAGATACTCTACCGCAGCACGTCCGGCTATCAACTTCTCAGCCTCTGCTGCAAGCTTCCTGTTGAACGATTCCTTTCTAAGGGAACCGATGATAAATAATACCTTCTTCATAGTAATATTATGTATGTTTGGTAAAATGTGGTAGTGCTTATCCAACTTTTTGCAGATTATTCATCATACTCTGTCGGAAGGCACGTCATAAATGCATGTTTCGTGCTTCGATATGCAAAGATATTAATGAAATATTCAACAAAACGAGTTTTTCTTGTTTTTTTTATACGAATTACAACTATTTAACCTTAACGGCTTTCATTTTTTCAAGCATATCTTTCACATTTTTTCAAGCATATATGTGTAGTAAAAAGCAGCATGAGGCAGTCAAATGGGTATAGATGGGGTAAAGCAGTCAGAAAGATTTCAGATATTTACTCCCTTAACCTTTTTAAGCAAAAGAATTATGATAATTACAACAACCCCTACAATTGAGGGACATCCAATCAGAGAGTATAAAGGGCTGGTGACTGGTGAGACAATCATCGGAGCCAACTTCGTGAAGGACTTTTTTGCCAACATACGCGACATCGTCGGTGGACGCAGCGGATCGTATGAGAGCGTGCTGCGCGAGGCAAAGGATATTGCACTCAGGGAGATGCAGGAACGGGCGCAGATGATGGGTGCGAATGCCATTATCGGCATAGATCTCGACTATGAGGCTCTTGGAGCCAACAGTTCGATGCTTATGGTGACGGCAAGCGGTACGGCTGTGGTGGTGTAACCATATATGTTTTTTACGATATATGCTCTATAAAGAAATAATCGACGGCATCAATGAGGTCATGAACTCCGAAATACCTATGCTCCTTTCCCTTACGGAGGAGCAGGTGAGCGAGAAGAGGAACAGCCAGAACCGGACGGTGAAGATGCTCGTAGGGCATCTCATAGATTCTGCATCCAATAACCACCAGCGTATGGTACGCCTGCAGTATGCTCCTCGTTGCGGACACTCAATGCCGAACACAGAGATGGGTATGCTCGTATTCCCTGACTATACTCAGGACAATGACCTGTGGATAGAGCTCCAGAACTATCAGCATGAGGATTGGCATCAGCTCGTGATGCTGCTGAAATACTACAATCAGCATATCTGCCATGTCATCCGTTCCGTTGACGAGACAAAGCTCGACAACTATTGGATTGACTACGAAGGCAGCCGAGTGACCCTTGATGCTATGATATGCGGCTACATCAGCCATCTGAACCTGCATTTCAGACAGATCCACGAATTGCTGTGACAAGAATTTCGGATAGTTAACGTTAACATGTTAACACCTGCCGCCCTGTCGTTCCTTGGACGGAAGGCCTTCGTCTGGGACACCGTCTTTTTTTCTCGCGAGGAAAAAAATAAATTGTTATTCCTGCATTTTGCAAGTCAGTGTAAAATGCATAAACAATATCCCCGACAGAATTATTATCATACTTATGACAAAGAAAATACTTATACTCAATGCAAGCCCAAGGAAGAAGGGCAACATTGCACAGATGGTGGCTGAGATGAGCAACGAAGCCGAGGCGCAAGGTGCTGAGGTGGACGTCATAGAGGTGCAGAAACTCAATGTACAGCCTTGTATGGCGTGCATGCAATGTAGGGCGAAAGGCTTCTGTGTCCTCCCCGACGACGACTCGCAACGTGTCTTGCAGTCAATAAAGGATTGTGATGCCATGGTGATTGCCGCACCATGCTATTGGGGTAATATCCCCGGAACGCTGAAGCTGCTGTTCGACCGCATTGTCTATGGCATGATGGACGAGAGCGCACGTGGCTTCCCCAAGCCATTGCATAAGGGCAAGCGTTGTGTGCTTGTAAGCACGTCCACGACACCATGGCCTTTCAACATCCTCATGCACCAGAGCCACGGGGCTATAAGGGCATTGAAGGAGATATGCCGCTACAGTGGTTTCAAGATTGTGGCAACGATAGAAAAAGGAGGGACACGACGTAACACCACACTGTCTGAAAAAGAAGCTATGACGTGCCGGAAGGCAATAAGGAAATTATTATATTAGTTTTTCGCAAGTTAAAATGAATTGGGTATGAAAAGAAAGTACGGTACGCCATGAAAGGACAAAACACTTGCAAAAATTATAGAACATGGAAACAGACAGAATATTGCTTCGACATTGGCAGGAGAGTGATGCTGATGTGCTATATGAATATGCCAGTGACCCCGATGTGGGAACTATGGCGGGGTGGCCCCCACACAAATCCCGGGAGGAGAGCATGGAAGTAATCCACACGGTGTTCAATAATCCCACTACATGGGCTATTGTGCTGAAAGAAACGGGAAAAGTGGTAGGCGCAATGGGGTATGGTCCTTCGTGCGAATGCTCATTGCCTTCTCGCGAGGGTGAGCCGACAGTAGGATATTGGATTGGAAAGCCGTATTGGGGCAAGGGTATCTGCACAGAGGCTCTTCGCCTGATGATTGACCATATCCGCAAGACAACGACAATAACCTCTTTGGTAAGCGGGCATTTCACCGACAATCCCGCTTCGGGAAGGGTGATGGAGAAATGCGGTTTCGTGGAAACAGGCGAAAGGGTTTTCGACCCACGACTTTACATGGGGGAAGGAAAGCCGATAAGGGTGCTGAGGCTTGTTGTGGATTAAGGTGGGTTCTATATGATTCCCACCTTAACTCATCCCCATGCGTCAGCTCATCGTTCCTCGGTAATGTTCTTGAGCACCAATCCTGCGATGGTCATTCCGAATATTGCCGTGATATGCATCAGGGAACCGTTTATCTGCGCCTTGCTCGAACACCATTCATGGCTGGCTTCGCCTTCCTCCTCCTCGCTCAGAATAGCTGGAGCAAGCTCCGCTCTCCGCTCGCTCGTTCGTCGGTTGAGGAGGGCAGCATCGCCAGGACCTGTCATAGCCTTTGCACACATACACCGCTCAGAGCCGCAGGTAGCGTTATAGCCTTTGTTTTCAAGCAGTTCGTCGCTATATACACATTGAAATTTTCTTGCCGGCTTGCGTTTCTGCTTCTTAA
Organism: uncultured bacterium; assembly: GCA_945829425.1. Lineage (GTDB taxonomy): Bacteria > Bacteroidota > Bacteroidia > Bacteroidales > Bacteroidaceae > Prevotella. The sequence continues at coordinate 17,765 of CALZUQ010000055.1, forward strand.
ACCGCTGACGTAAGGCGCGTGCCAACGGACAACCCTCCACCTTCCAGAACTCCGCAACCTTCACTCTTGTCGGATCAACCTTCAGTGCCGCTCCCATAGACGAAAAGAAATGTGCCTTCGTGCGGCACGCCATTTCTATGAGCAGCATCTTATCCTTCAAAGAGTCAATGGCATCGATGATGTAGTCGTACGCCCCGATATCAAAGCTCTCTGCTGTCTCCGCACAGAAAATCTTCTGACGGGCGTCAATCTCCGCCGCAGGATTTATGGTGAGCAGACGTTCCTTCAGTGCCTCCACCTTTACCTGTCCCACAGTCTTTGTCGTTGCCATCAGCTGGCGGTTGATATTCGTTATGCACACCCTGTCGCTGTCGACAATGGTGATATGGCTTATGCCTGAGCGTACAAGGCTCTCGGCACACCATGAGCCAACGCCTCCTACGCCGAATATTATCACACGGGCGTTTGCTATCCGCTCCATGGCACTGTCGCCGAGCAAGAGCCGTGTGCGGTTGAAGATACCTTTTTCTATACCCATTGTATCGTTTTTTTAAAAGGTTGGTTCTATTAATTCGCTTTGGCATATTTCCGATTTATCTCTGAGAGCAGAGTGTCAGTTTGTGAGGGAGCGATGCGGGCATCGTGACCGAGGAAACTGGCAGTATGCGCCAGAGAGAAACGGAAAGATGACAAAATTTGTGCCAGCGAGTGCAGAGCATTAAGCTTGCTTAAATGCTATGCCGAGTGCAGCCAAATTTATGTAAAACGTCAACCCGTTATTACTAACTTTTTTGACAGTGGGAATTAATAGAACCAACCTAAAGGGCAGTACCCTACCCTATCGTTTTTCTCTCTCTTTTAACTCATCGTGATATTGTCTATACGCAGCTGCAACGTCCCGGCAGGCACCTTGATGTTTACCGTGTCGCCGACGGCCTTGCCTACCAAAGCCTGTGCCACAGGCGATTTTATAGACATCTTACCCTCCTTCAGGTCGGCTTCATGCGGACTTACCACCGTATAGGTCATCTTTTTCTGTGTGACGAGGTTTGTCATTTCCACTCTCGTCAGCAATCCTACCACATCATGTTTCAGGATGTTACGGTCAATCACGCGTGCATGTTCCAAAATACGTTGCTTGAAACGTATGCGTCCGAGTATTCTCCCTTGCTCGCGTTTTGCCGCATGGTATTCGAAGTTCTCGCTGAGGTCGCCTTGAGCACGCGCCTCAGCTATTGCGTCCCTGACACGTGGAAGTTCCACGGAGACGAGTTCTTTCAGTTCTGCCACAATCTTGTTGTAACCTTCTTCTGACATATATTCCATATTGTCTGCTTCTGTTTTTTTATAGACGGAGGGTCTTATATGAGTCCTAATTGCCTCCTAATTGAACCGTAATTGAAACGGGCAAATAATATACGTTTTGACAAGCAGTGCACCCCCCTCCGTCTTGCTTTCCTGAGCAATGGAGGAAGCCGCGTGGCGTTACCTGTTACCCGTCAGCATTGTTCATGCAAACTTTTCATGTGTCACGCATATTACATTTGTCTGCATAATTAATCCTATCATTTTTACACGTTGCCTGCCATCACATCACCATTGCCGTCATACTGCTTACGCTTGCCGACAGGAGGCTCCGTAAGTGATATGCGCACCACGGCGGTACGCGCCATGCTGCGCTCTATGGCAGCGTCGAAGGCATCCATATGGTTGGGCAGGAAACGTTGGCAGATAGCTCGCAGCGCATCCTTCTTTTCTGTATCGTCAGCAACGATTTCTGCCTTGCCAAAAGCTATGGCTGACTGATACTCCAAGGTGAAACTGCCGTCCTTAGGACCTACCGTAGGTTTGCATTTGCTCACGGCAGTGAGACATACGGCAGGGTTCTTCCGTAAGATGTCCAATTTCTTTCCTTCCATGGCACAATGGAAATAAAAGGTTTCATCGTCGGTGCGTGCCAAAGACAACGGAACAGAATAAGGCATTCCGTCGTTTCCTGTCATGCTTACTGTAATATATGGAGCTTTGTCCATGACATCGAGCGCCCATGCGGCATTCATCTCTCTGCTTTTCTTTCTCATGAGTTTTTAGTTGTTTCAATTTCAGTTGCAAAGGTACATTGTTTTTCTGAGAAAAATAAAATATTGAAGAAAAAAATCACAAGCGCAAATATGAAACACACTTACAAATGTATTTTTGCATTGTTGGATACTTTTATCACGAACCGTTACCAGGGTACAAAAATAATAATTTTATCGGGTACAAACGACAAACACTTGATGTTTTCATCGTTCATACCCGATACTTTTCTTACTCAGAAGCCCTAATGACGCTTCAAATCCCGATATTGACCTCTTGTCTAACTGCGAATATCTTATCGTCACCCAACATTTTTGTCAATTCAGCATTGAGATAGACTAACAATAGAACAACGATAGAACAACGATAGGACAACGATAGGACAACAATAGGACAACAATAGGACAACAATAGGACAACAATAGGACAACAATAGGACAACAAT